>NZ_WKDV01000008.1:0-165773 GCF_021605825.1 Pseudomonas sp. PA-6-3C | reverse complement strand
TCCCATCGCAGCATAGGTATCTACACAACCGGTTAACACGAAGTCTGTGGCAGGTGGGCTGTTGTGGCGAGCAGGCTTGTCCTGCGTTGGGCTGCGAAGCGGCCCCAGTACAGGCACTGCAATTTTCCTGAAAGAACTCAGCGACTGGGTTTGGGGCTGCTTCGCAGCCCAACGCAGGACAAGCCTGCTCGCCACAGGAGAAATAGGGTGCTTTTAAAAGTTGTGTAGATACCTATGCCCATCGCAGGCAAGCCAGCTCCCACATTTGGATGCGAAAGCCTCAGTTCTGCTTTAAGGCCTCCACGCCATTGATACCCGCACTCTGCAAGCCCGCCATGATGTCGCGATCCAGCATGCTCACCCAGCGGTTGTAGTTGCGATGGATCTTGCCGTCCTTGTAGCCCAGGTCGCGGCTGTCGCGGTAGGTGATGGCGTAGCTGGTGCGGGTGTAGCGGATATCGATTTCGGCGTGGAATTGGTTGCGCACAGTGATTTCGGCCTGCACCAGTTGCGGGCTCAGGCGTTGCACGGTCCATTCGCGTTTTTGCAGGGCCGCGACGATCACCTGTTTGATTTTTTCTTCGCTGAGCTGGGCCGTGACCGGCAAATCGTGCTGGGTGTTTAGCACGGGTTTGTTGGTGCAACCGGCGGTGGTCAGCAAAGCCAGAGTGATCAGGGTGGCGCGTAGCAAGGAAGACATTCCGTTTTCTCCAGTCAATTAAAAAATCAGGACCAGCGGCGAAAGATCAGCGAAGTGTTGACGCCGCCAAAGGCAAAGTTGTTGTTCATCACGTAGTCGTTGTGCATCTCGCGAAACCCACCTTGCAGGTAATCCAGCTCGCCGCATTGCGGGTCGACGGCATCCAGGTTGAAGGTGTGCACATACTGGTCGCGGTTCATCATTTCGATGCTGAACCACGATTCCAGTGCGCCGCACGCGCCCAAAGTGTGGCCCAGAAAGCTCTTCTGCGAACTGATCGGCATGCGGCTGCCGAACAGGCTGCTGGTGGCCAGCGTCTCGGCGATGTCGCCCTGGTCGGTGGCGGTGCCGTGGCCATTGACGTAGCCGATGGCGGATGGCTCAAGCCCGGCATCTTCCAGGGCCAGTTCCATGGCGCGGCGCATGGTTTTCTGCTCCGGGCGTGTGGTGTGCTGGCCGTCGGCGTTGCTGCCGAAGCCGACCAACTCGGCGTGGATATGCGCACCGCGCGCCAGGGCGTGCTCCAGTTCTTCGAGCACCAGCATGCCGCCGCCTTCGCCGATCACCAGGCCGTCGCGGCCGCTGTCGTAAGGGCGTGGGCTGGTCTGCGGCGCGTCGTTTTTGAGGCTGGTGGCGTACAGCGCGTCGAACACCATGGCTTCGGTGGGGCACAGCTCTTCGGCGCCGCCGGCAAGCATCAACGGCAAGCGGCCGAACTTGATCGCCTCGTAGGCGTAACCAATGCCCTGGCTGCCGCTGGTGCAGGCGCTGGAGGTGGGGATCAGCCGCCCGGTGAGGCCAAAGAAGATGCTGATATTCGCCGCCGTGGTGTGCGGCATCATGCGCACATAGGAGTTGGCATTCAGCCCCTCGGCCACTGAGTTCAGCAGCATATTGCCGAACGCCTTGATCTCATCGGTGCTGCCGGTGGATGAACCACAGGCCACGCCCATGCGCCCGTCCTTGATCGATTCATCGCCGAGCAAGCCTGCATCCCGCAACGCCTGTTCCGCCGCCCACACCGCCAGGCGAGAGACGCGGCCCATGCTGCGCAGTTGCTTGCGCGTCCAGTGCGCAGGCACGACGAAATCGTCGATCGGCCCGGCCAGACGCGTGTTCAATTCGGTAAAACGGTCCCACTCATCCATGCGCCGGATGCCGCTGCGGTTGGCGCGAAAGTTGGCGGCGATGGTGTCCCAATCGCTGCCCAGGGAGGTCATGCCGGCCATGCCGGTGACGACGACGCGCTTCATCAGCACAGGCCTCCATTCACGGCCAGCACTTGGCGCGTGATATAGCCGGCCTCGGCCGACATCAGGAAGTTCACCGCACCGGCGACTTCTTCCGGGGTGCCCATGCGTTGCGCCGGGATCATCTTCATCAGTTCTTCGACCGGCACGTTTTCATCCAGCATCGCCGTGTCGATTAAGCCTGGGGCGACGCAATTGACGGTGATCTTGCGCTTGCCCAGTTCAATAGCCAGCGCCTTGGCCGCGCCGATCAAACCGGCTTTGGAGGCGCTGTAGTTGACCTGGCCACGGTTGCCGATCAAACCGGAAACCGACGTGATACAAACGATACGGCCAGCGGCGCGACGACGAATCATCGGCATCATCACCGGGTGCAGCACGTTGTAGAAACCATCCAGGTTGGTGCGCATCACCACATCCCAATCGTCTTCGGAGAGGGCCGGGAACGCACCGTCGCGTGTCAGGCCGGCGTTGAGCACCACGCCGTAATAGGCGCCATATTGCTCCACGTCGGCCTCAAGGATTTCCTTGCAGCTGAAACGATCCGCCACATCAAATTGCAGCACCCGCGCCTTGCGGCCCAGCGCCTCGATCTCGAGCTTTACCGCGTCCGCTTCAGCGCGGCCACTGCGGCAATGCAGCACGATGTCATGCCCGGCCTGGGCCAGGCGCAGGGCAATGGCGCGGCCGATGCCACGGCTGGAGCCGGTGACCAGTACGGATTCAGTCATGGCGTTGAGTCCTTCGATTCATCTAAATAATTGGCCGCCTGGGGCGGTCGAAATACGTTCAAACGTGCGCTGGCCTGGATACCGTCACCGGTCAGGTGGCATTCGAACACACCCATGCCGTTGTCGTCTTCCAGCGAGCGCAGGCCGTGGATGCGCAGCTCGGCGCCGGCCGGGAAGTGTTCCACGTTGCATTCGAATTTGCGCGTGCCGAGCAGGAAACCCAGTTCCACTGCCTCGCCGTTCTGACGCGCGTGGCAGCCGGCATAGGCGGCGACGCTTTGCGCCATCAGCTCGATGCCGACCCAGGCTGGCAGGCCGCCGTCCGGCCGGTTGAACAGGCCGCCGGGCTTGACGGTGGCGCGGGTGTGAACCTGCTCTTCATCGAACGACAGCACCTGGTCGATCAGGATCATGTCGCCCGCGTGGGGCAGCAGTTCGGCGAGTGGCCAATCGATCATGGGGCCTCCGCGATTATCAGGCTGACGTTATTGCCGCCGAAGGCAAACGAGTTGCTCATCAGGCAGCGTTTTTTCAAGGTGTCGCCGGTCTGTGCCCACTGCAGCGCGGGCAGCGTCGGATCGGCTTGACCGTCCCACACATGCGGCGGCACACGGTCATGCATCAGGCTCAACCAGCAGAACGCCGCTTCCAGCGCGCCTGCGGCACCGAGGGTGTGGCCGCTCATGGGCTTGGTCGACGAACACGCTACGCCTTGAGGAAACAGGCTGGCGACGGCCAGGCTTTCCATGGCGTCGTTGTGTTGGGTGGCAGTGCCGTGCAGGTTCAGGTAACCGATGTGTTCCGGTTCAAGTTTGGCGTTGGCCAAGGCCTTGCGCATCGACTGCAACGCACCTTTGCCGCTGGGCTCTGGCGCGGAGATATGGTGCGCATCGCAACTGGCGCCGCTGCCGAGCAAGGCAATCGGCGCAGGTGTTTTGGTCATCAGAAACAGCACTGCCGCTTCGCCGATATTGATGCCGTTGCGGTTCACCGAAAACGGATTGCAGCGTTCGCTGGCGACCGCTTCCAGCGCGGTAAAGCCGTTCAGCGTCAGCTTGCACAGGCTGTCGACACCGCCGCAGATCACCGCATCACACACACCCAGGTCGAGCAGGCGCTGGGCACTCATCAGCGCACGGGCGCTGGAAGTGCAGGCAGTAGAAATCACATAGGCCGGGCCGCTTACCTGTAGCCAGTCAGCGAGAAAATTCGCCGGTGCGCTGAGTTCCTGTTGCTGGTAGTCATAGTCGCCCGGGAACTGCTGCCCACGCAGGTAATGCGCGATGCCGCGACTGGCTTCATCGATGCCCGAGGTGCTGGTGCCCAGCACAATGCCAACCCGCGAGGCGCCGTAGGTGTGGATTGCCTGGCGCAGCTCGGTTTCAATCTGCAAGGCCGCTTCCAGCAGCAACTGGTTATTGCGGCTGCTCTGCGGGCGTAGGTCAGCCGGGATTGCCACCAGCTCGCTGCGCACGCCGCCCACCGGCAGCACGCGCTCTGGCACCCAACCGCTTTCGGCGCGCATGCCGGAACAATCGCCGGCAAACAGGCTGCGGCTGACTTCAGCCTGGCCGCGGCCCAGGGCGCAGATCACGCCCAGGGCATTCAGGTAAGCCGTCATCGCGCCGCCCCCAGTGGGGTGATGCGGTAGCTCAACGGCTGGCCCGCCATGTTCACGCTGAACACCTCGGAGGACTGATAGACGATCTGCCAATGCCCCGGCAGCGTGCGCGTCAGGTCCATCGCCTGGGCACGCGGGTACAGCGTGGGTATGTCATCGGCCGAGGTCAGCGCAAACAACAGCGCCGCAAACAACTCACGCGCCTGCGGATTGGGCGGCAGCAAGCCGTCGGCCTGCCACTGGCCATTGATCAGCTTTTGCCGGGCCTGGGGAATGCCCAGCGGGTCCATCATCGACCAGCGAATGGCTGTGCCTTCGCGCTGGATCACCAGCAGCCAATCCTGGGTTTGGCCGTCGGCGCGGCTCTGCACGTGCAGTTGCATGGGCAAGGCCAGGGCCGGGGTTTTTTCGGGCAGCGGCGGCTGGCTGACGCAGGCGCTCAGCAGCAACAGGCAACCCATCAACAGCATACGAATCATGTTTCGGCGCTCGCTACAGGTTTACGCGCCACGCAGTTGACCAGCGTTTCTTCGCGCTGGCCAACCGGTGGTGGGCTGCGCAGGCCCCAGCGTTCCAGCAGGCCGAAATCGCTGGAGCGGCTCCACCACAAATACGGGTACGAAACGTTCTGTGGGCCGAACTCAAAACCCTGCTCGCGCAGCATCTCCAGGTATTCTTCAGCGCTTTTCTGCACATGCATCGGGTGGCGGAACAGCCAGCGAATCACCCAAGTGTCGATATAGGCTTCGGTGGATTCGGCAAACAGCAGATAGCCGCCCGGCTTGAGTACGCGATAGAACTCTTTCAAGGCGCGATGCTGTTCCACCAGATGGTGAAAGGTCTGGTGGCAGAACAGGATATCCACGCTTGCGTCCGGCACCTGCAGTGTGGCGCAGTCGCTGCCGATCAGCTCGATGGCCAAGCCTTGGCGCTTGGCTTCTGCCTGGCTCAGCTCCAGGCTGTGCGGGTCGGCATCCAGGCCGATCAGGCGCTGTGGCGCGAACACCTGCTGCAAATACTGGAACGACTTGCCCTGGCCGCAACCGGCGTCCAGCAGCACCGGCGCCACCGGCAGCGGGTCGGTGAACAGGCCGCGCAGGTCGTTGATCGCCACGCGCAATACATGGTGCTGCCAAGTGTGGCTGCGCAGGAACCAGAAGCCGAATTTGGTTTCTTCGACGTAGTTTTTACTCAGGTATTGGCTACTCATACCGGCTCACCCGCACAAATTTCAGACAACATCCGCAGCCGCCGTTTGGGCTCGCTGACAAACGGGTTGCGCTCATCCCAGGCGTAACCGGCGAGGATCGAACTGATCATCCGGCGTATCTCCGGCGAGCTGCCTGGGTGAAAAATCACGTCCTGGAAGGTGCCTGCATACCAGCCTTCGACATAGCAACGGAAGGTGTCGACCCCGCGTTTCAGCGGCTCGGCGAACTCGGTTTGCCAGTCGACGGTTTCGCCCTTGAGTTGGCGATGTAACAGCGCTGCGGCCATGCTCGCCGATCGCATGGCGATGGTCACGCCGGAAGAGAACACCGGGTCGAGAAATTCCGCCGCATTGCCCAGCAGCGCAAAGCCCGGGCCGTGCAGGGTTTTGACGTTGGCCGAATAGCCGGCGAGGGTACGCGCGGGCGTATCCCACACGGCGTTTTGCAGCACGCCCGCCAGGCTTGGCGTCTCAGCGATGAAACCGCGCAGGCAGGCGTCGAGGTCGCTGTCGCGGCCGTCGAAATGTTCTTTTGCCGCCACCACGCCTACCGAGCAGCGGCCATGGCTGAACGGGATGGTCCAGAACCAGATATCGCGTTGGGTCGGGTGAGTGGTGACGAGGATTTTGCTGCGATCAAAACCTGGGTGTGTGATGTGATCTTCAACGTGGGTAAACACCGCCTGGCGCACCGGGAAATTCGACGGTGCTTCCAGGTCCAGCAGGCGCGACAGCACGCGGCCGTAGCCGCTGGCATCGAGCACGAACTTGGCCTTGAGGTGATACTCGCTGCCATTCTGGCGACGCACGTGCAGGTAGCGGCTTTCACCGGCGAAATCCACACCGACGATGCTTTGGCCATAGCGAATCTCTACGCCTTGCAGCGCCGCTTGATCAGCCAGCAACTTGTCGAACTCGCCGCGCTGCACTTGGAAGGTGGTGGGCTTGCCGTTGCTGAAGGTGTCACCGAAATCAAACGCACTGTAGCGCTCGCCCCAGGCGAACGCCGCGCCGGTTTTTACCTGGAAACCCGCGGCCTGTACGGCGTCGAGCATGCCGGCTTCTTCGATAAAGTCGATGCAGTGCGACAGCAGGCTTTCGCCAATCGAGAAGCGTGGGAAATGCTCGCGCTCGATGATCAATACATCATGCCCGTGGCGCTTTAACAGCGCGGCGGCGATAGCGCCGGATGGCCCGGCACCAATCACCACCACCTGGCGACGTTCCATTTCAACTGTGGGCACGAGGGCTCCTTGCCACTTTGGCGATTAACACATTCATAAGGCGTGCTTCTGATGCCCGGCCCAAGGCGCCAGCATAAAGCTGAACGCCAGGCCGAGGCTGACCGACAGGCCGAAATTGCTCACGGCGGGTGTACTCGACACCGCCAGCAGGCCAAACGACAACCAGGTCGTCAGTGCTGCCAGCAGCGTACCTAAAAGACTCACGGCCGCGCCGCCGATCTGCTCGCGCATCAAGATCGCATAGTCGACGCTGATGGCAGTGACCAACAGCAGGCCGAACAGGCTGAACAAGGTCAGCGGCTGGCCCAGCCAACCGAGGCTGGCGAGGCTGCACAGTGCCGCGAGCAGTGGCAGGGCGACGATGCGCAAGGCGCCGCCAACACCGAACGGCATGATCAATAACAGCACGATCAGCACACACGACATCAGCTTCAACTCAGCCGCGCTGATCTGCGTGTCGGCAAACACTCGGTTCAAATCACCCAGCCGGTCAACCAGTTGCACGCCGGGTAAGTCCAGCGCTTGCACACGCAACAGCGCCGGGTTGTTCAGGCCTTGCAGGCTGACCATCGCCGCCACGCCGCCGTTTACCGGCCCCAGCCACAATGTGCGCCAAGGCTCAGCCAATGGGCCGATCAGTGCGGCATCGATGTCTTCGGTGGGCAGCGCTTGCAGTTGCGTGACTTCGGCTTGCAGCGCGCTGGCCGGCACGCCAAGGTCCAGCAGCGGCTGCCAGTGCTGCGCAAGGTTGTTCAGCGCATTACGAAGGTGTTGCTGCTCAGCCGGCAGGCTCACCAGTTGGTTGAGCGCCAGGTAGCCTTGCAGCTTGCCCATGTTCACCAACTGATCCAGGCGTTCGCCCAGGGCGGCCTGGCGTTCCAGTAACTGCTGCTGGTTGTCGGCGCGCACCAGGAAAAACTGGCTGGTGGGCTGGAAACCAGTAATGCGCGCCACGGCCTGCGCTTCTTGCAGCAATTGCGGTGGGGCACCGATCCACTGGCGGATATCATTTTTACTGTTCAAGTGCCACAGGCCGCCCGCGCAAAACAGCAGCAACAGTGCCAGCAGCACCGGGCTTGGCACGCGCTTGAGCAGCGCGGCGCGCAATAGCCACAGGCATTCGGCAATCCGCAGCGGCCATTGTGCCGGGCGCAGCTCCACACCCTTGAGCAGCGCGGGCAGCAGGCACACCGCCGACAGGTAGGCACCGACTAAACCGGCGGCGGAGAACACGGCGATTTGCGTCAGCGCCGGGAACGGCGTCCATGCCAGCGCCAGGTAGCCAATGCAACTGGTCGCCAGGCTCAGGCTCAGCCCTGGCAAGGTCAGGCGCAATGCCGGCCAGCTGCGCCAGGGTTGCAGGCTCCAGCTTTTGGACAGGTAATGCAGCGGGTAATCCACCGCCACGCCGATCAGGCTGGAGCCCAGCACCAGGGTCATCACATGCATATGGCCGAACAGTGCCACACAGGCCACCGCGCCAAACAGCATACCCACCAGCACCGGCACAAACGCCAGCAACACGCGCCAGCGCCGAAACGCCAGCAACAGCAACAACAGGATGCCCAGCGTGGCGCCACCACCGACCCAGGTGATTTCCCGCGTGGCCTGTTGCTGCCCGTTGGCGGCGTAAAGCAGGCCGCTGGCAGCGAGCAATTGCGCGCCTTGCTCGCGGGCCTGTTCGCGACTGGCCTGGAGCAGGTCCGCCACTTGCAGCGGCAGTTTCATATCAAAGGCATTGCCGGTGGTGCGCGCACGCAGCAGCACCCAGCTTTTGCCGTCGGCATCGGCAATCAAGGCGCCGCTGCCGATATCGAGCTGCACCGAACCGTGCTGCGGCTGGCTGTTCTGGATGCGACCGGTAAGGCCCAGCCAGTCGTCCTGGCTCGGCACCAGGCTGAACCCGGTAAACGGGTCGAACAGCGCTTGCACGCGCTGCTGAATGAACGCGTCCGGGTGCTCGATCAGTTGCTCGCGGTCCTTGGCCGAGAGCATCGCCAGCCGACCGCGCAGCAATTGTTCACGCAGGGCGGGCAAGTCGGCTTGCAGGTTCCACTGCACTTTTTCAAACAGGCCGCTGGCCTGCCAGCGTTCGCCCATTTGCTGCGCCACTGCTACGGCTTTTTGCCGATCGGCATGCCCCACCAACACCAGCATTTCGCGGTTCAGCGGTTCCTGCATACGCTGTTCGGCCTTGAGTTCCAGCGCATCCGGCGTGCTGCCCGGCACCAGTTCCATCAGGTTGGCCGACAATGGCGCGCCATGGCGCCACTGCCAGCCGGCCAGCGCCAACACCGCCACCAGCAGGATCAGGAACAGGCGTGGCAGCCAGCGCTCACTGGGCAAAGTCGTGTTGCTCCGATTCGCTCAACGGTTGGCCGGCAGTGCTGTCCTGCATGCGCAGCACGGTGCTGTCGCCCTGGGTTTCGAGCAGTTCGATTGTTTGCACCAGCTCGCCGCCGTCGATATTGATCTGGGTGAATACCTGCTTGAGCAGCAGCGAACGTGGGACCAGCGTCAGCTTCCACTGTTGGGCTTCGCCTTGCAGCTGCAGCTCGAAATCGCGCTGCAAGCCACTGCTGTCGCCTTGGAGTACTGCAAGGAACAGGCGATTCTGCTCGGCACCGGCGCTCTTGTTCGGCAGCAATTGCCAGCCGTTGGCGTCACGTCGGGCGATGCCTTGGGCGCTGATGCGGTAGTCCTGTTGCAGCGGGGTTTTCAACAGCCACAGCAGGCCGTGGTCTTTGGCGAGTACGAACGTGCCTTTGCTGACCAAGGGCTGGGGCAGGGCGCGCAGGTGTTTTTCCTGGATGAAGCTGCCGTGGATTACGGCGGGTTTGGCCAGTTGGTCACTTAGCTGCTGCAGGTCGAAGGCGTGGGCACTGAAACTCAGTAGCAACCCGATCAATGTGGGAGCGGGCTTGCCCGCGATGAACCTGAGGGCGCTGCGCAGTATCAGGCGAAGCGCGTTATCGTTGACGACCATCGCGGGCCAGCCCGCTCCCACATTGGATCTCATTTCAAGGCCCTTTCTACTGCGTTGGCAAAGACTTTTGGCGAGGCCAGTTGCATCTCGCGGCTGGCGATTTCTACCGCCACTTGCACAGTGCTGGCGCGAGTCAGGCGTTCACCGCTGGCGAGGTCGGTGATCAGGTAATTCACCTTCAAACGGTTTTCCCATTCCACCAAACTGGCGCGCACGTTGAGGGTCTGGCCGAACACTGCGCCGCGTACATAGCGCAGTTGCATGTCGATCACCGGCCAGGCGTAGCCGGATTCGAGCATCGCCGTGTAGTTGTGGCCGAGCTTGTCCAGCAACGCGCAGCGCGCCACTTCCAGGTATTTCACGTAATGCCCGTGCCACACCACGTTCATGGTATCGACATCAAAAAACGGCACGAGGATTTGCGTGTCGCAATGCAAAACGCCCTGGCTACGCATGCAGCCTCCAGTGTTGCTCGGCGATACGTTTGAGGCACAGGCGCAGTTCGCCTTCCAATGCGCGGTCTTCGATCACCGGCGGGAAGTCTTTGGCCAGCTCGATATGCATGGCCGCCAGTGCTGGTGGCAGTGGGCGTGCATCTTCAACCTGGGCGCGCAGCCACACGCCTTGGTTGGCGGCGAGCAAGGTGGCGGCGGCGACCTGTTCGGTCAGCTCCAGCACGCGGATTGCGTCGCGGGCGGCGATGGTGCCCATGCTCACCTTGTCCTGGTTGTGGCATTCGGTGGAACGCGAGAACACGCTGGCCGGCATGGTGTTTTTCAGCGCTTCGGCGGTCCAGGCGCTGGTACCGATCTGCACGGCCTTGAAGCCGTGGTTGATCATCGCGCGGTCGGCCGGCGCGCCGGACAGGTTGCTCGGCAGGCCGTGGTTGTAACGCACATCCACCAGCAGCGCGAGCTGACGGTCAAGCAGGTCGGCGACGTTAGCCACCAGGGTCTTGAGGCTGTCCATGGCAAAGGCGATATGCCCGCCGTAGAAGTGCCCGCCGTGCAGCACGCGCTCTTCTTCGGCGTCGATAATCGGGTTGTCGTTGGCGCTGTTCAGCTCGATTTCAATGAACGAGCGCAGCCAGTTCAGGCTGTCGGCCAGCACGCCCAGCACATGGGGCGCGCAGCGCAGCGAGTAGCGATCCTGCAAACGATGCAGCGGCGCAGTCGGCGCATCGATCGCCAGGTCCTTGCGCAGCCAGGCGGCCACTTGCATCTGCCCCGGGTGCGGCTTGGCGGCGAACAGGCGCTCGTCGAAGTGTTCCGGGTTGCCTTGCAGCGCTACCACGTTCAATGCGGTGATGCGCGTGGCCAGTTGCAGCAGGTAGTCGGCGCGGGCGAAGGCCAGGCAGGCAAGGCCGGTCATCACGGCGGTGCCGTTCATCAAGGCCAGGGCTTCCTTGGGGCGCAGCACCAGCGGCTCCCAACCGAGTTCGCGGTGTACGTCGGCAGCCTGGCGGCGTTCGCCACGGAACAGCACTTCGCGCTCACCGGACAGGGTCGCCGCCACGTAGGACAGCGGCGTCAGATCACCGCTGGCGCCCACCGAGCCTTCTTCCGGAATCAGCGGCAGCACGTCGTGTTCGAGGAAGGCATGCAGGCGCTCCAGCAACTCCACGCGCACGCCGGACACACCATGGCACAGCGACTGCAAGCGTGCGGCGAGCACGGCGCGGGTGGCTTGGGCGTCGAGCAACTTGCCCAGGCCGCAACCGTGGAAGGTGTAGAGGTGACGTGGCAACGCCTCGACGTGCTGCAACGGCACCGCCACCACGCAGGAGTCGCCGTAGCCGGTAGTCACGCCATAGATCACGCCTTCCTTGTCCAGCAGCGAGTCGAGGAACTGCGCGCCCTTGGCGATGCGCTGGCGATAGGCAGCGTCATCCTGCAATTGCGTGGGCGCCTGACGGTTGGCCAGGGCCAGCACGTCTTCGATTGGCAGGTGGCGTTCGCCAAAAATTACCGGCTCAAGATGCGGGGTCATCGGTCTTCCAGAAAGGGTAAAAGTTGAACCATTGTTGGGGCGCCTCCAGGCAAAAATCGCCCAGGCGTGCGGCGTAGCGGGCGGTCCACTGGGCGATGACGTGCTCGCGGGTGCTGCGCTTCCATTCGATCAAGGCGGCGAACGGCTCGATGGTCAGGCGATAGCGGCCATTGTGCTTGAGGCACATCAGCAGGTTGACCGGGCATTTAAGCAGGCCGGCCAGCAGCCACGGGCCTTGGGGGAAGGCGGCGGCATGCCCGAGAAAGTCCACGCGCACCTTGCGCCCGCCGTGCAGGGGCACGCGGTCACCGGCAATCGCCAGCCACTCGCCCTCGTCCAGGCGCTGGCTGAGCAGCAGCATGGTCGCCGGGTCCAGCTCGCTGACCTGGATCAGGCGCAAGTGCGTGGCCCCGGCCTCGCCCAGCAGGCGGTTGAATTGTTCGGCGTGCTTGGTGTGCACCAACACGTTCATGGTGACTTGTTCGCCAATCTCTGCGAGTGCGCGGCACACCTCCAGGTTGCCCAAGTGCGCGCCCACCAGCATCTGGCCGCGCTTGCCGCGTAACTGCCCGCGCAATTGCGCCGGGTCGTTGATTTCGATCTGTTCGATGCGCAGCTTGCCGTTCCACACGTCGAGCTTGTCGAGCAAGGAGTCGGCGAAGGCCATGAACTGCGCGAACACGCTTTTATGGCTGGGCCGCAACGCATCGCGCCCGCTCCAGTCGGCCAGGCGCTGCTGGTATTGCCAGGCACTTTGGCGCGCCGTGCGCCCGAACAGGAAAAAGTACAACACAATGCCGTACAGCACCGGGCTCAGCAGGCGGCGGCCCAGTACTTTGGCCGCGAACGCGGTGAGCTTCATCAGCCAGAAGCTGCCGCGCTCTTCGCGGTCGGCCCAGTGTTTGGTGCTGTCGCTCATGCCTGCCACCGTCGCCACACAATCATCGGCGCGCGTACCAGCATGCCGAAGAACAGCCGGGTGTGCATGGCGCTGATGCGCACGTTGTCGCGGAACAGGCGGAAGTGTGACACGCCATCGGTAGGGTAATGCACTTGGGTCGGCAGCCAGCGCATCGGCTGGTTGCGCCAGGCCAGGCGTACCAGGATGTCGGAGTCGAAATCCATGCGCGTGCCGATGTACGCCGAATCCATCAAGGCCAGCGTCGGCGCCAGCGGGTACACGCGAAAACCGCACATCGAGTCGCGAATTTGCAGCGACAGGGTGTTGATCCACACCCACACGTGGGTCAGGTAGCGCGCGTAAAGGCGACCTTTGGGCACGCTGTCGTCGTATTCGGGGTAGCCGCAGATCACCGCGTTTGGGTGCGTGCGCGAGGCGTCGAGGAAGCTGTCGACTTCGCGCAGGTCGTGCTGGCCGTCGGCGTCTACCTGCAACGCGTGGGTGTAGCCCAGGCGCGCGGCTTCGCGAAAACCGGCCATGACCGCGCCGCCTTTGCCTTGGTTGTTTGGCAGGGTCAGCAAGGTGACGTGATCGAGCGTTGCCAGTTGCGCCAATACCGCCGCGCACGCCGGGCTGCTGCCGTCATCGACCAGCAGGCACGGCAGGCCGCTGTTCAACAGGCTGTGAACCACGGCGGGCACGGCGGCTTCGTGGTTGTAGACCGGGATGAGGGCGCAGGGGTTATGCATGGCGTACCCAGCCAGCGATTGAACAACCTGTGGCGAGCAGGCTTGTCGAATCGTCGCACCGCCTGCGTTGGGCTGCGCAGCGGCCCCAGTAAGGTAACCTCTGTGAATCAGGCAGAACTCCATTACAGGTTTTGGGGCCGCTTCGCAGCCCAACGCAGGGCAAGCCTGCTCGCCACAAGAGCTTATGCATGCGCAGCCACCAATTGAATCCGGCCGCTGGAGCAGGCCGCATCGCCGTTGCGGTACGCGAAGTACAGCTTGCCGCGCTCCGGATCGAAGCGCAGGTGCAGTTCAACCTGATCACCAGGGCGCACCAGTTGCTGGAACTTGAGCACTTCCATCCCGGCAAAGGTCGCGGGTAAATCGAGCAGTTGCTGGCCGAGGTTGAAGGCCCATTCCACCTGCACCACGCCGGGCAGCACCGGTGTGACCGGGAAATGGCCGCTGAAGTAGGCCAGGTCCGGCGGGATGCTCAGTTGCACAGTCCATTCGCCGTTGGCTTCGACCTGTTCCAGCACTTCGGGTGCTTTTGGGCGTGGTGCCAGCAGCAATGCCTCCGCGTCAGCCTGGGGCAGTTTGCCTTGGCTGTTCAGCGGCAGCTGGCGCAGCAAACGCCAGCGACGTGGCAGGGCCAGGGCTTCGCAATGTTGGCTTAAATGCTCGCGCAGGGTTTGGGTGACGCTGCGTCGCCCCTGATTGCGCAGCGCATGCAGGCCCTCGGCGCTCAGCACCACCAGCGCGCCAAGTGAAGCGCGGTTTTCCTGCACCACGCCCAGACGGGTTTCAGCGACCCAGGCGTGGGTCAGCAGTGCCTGTTCGAGCATGGGCAGGGAGATGCGCTTTTCTTCCAGTTTGACGATGCGGTCCAGGCGCCCGAGCAGCTCGAAGCGGCCATCGGAATGAATGCGCGCCGCGTCGGCGGTTTGTTCGATATGCCCGGCCGGCAGGTACGGCGAGGCAATGCGTAGGGCGCCGTCGGCATCCTGGCTCAGTTCCACATCGGCAAATGGCTGCCACGGCTGTGCGCCCTGGCGCCAGGCGATACCGCCGGTTTCCGAGCTGCCGAGGATTTCCGTCGGCCATTGCTGCAAGCGGTCGTACAGGCTGCCGGCGGCTTCCACTGGCAGCGCGCCGCCGGAGGAGAACACTCGCGACACTTTACTCAGTGCGGGCCAGTCGAGGTTGTCGCCCATGCGCTTGAGCAGTGCGGGGCTGGCGACCCAGGCAAATTGCGCATGTTCGCGGCTGGCGCGCTGCATGTCTTCAGGGAAGGCCAGTTGCTTGCGCACAAAGGTGCGACCGGCGCACAGCGGCCACAACACCCGGAACAGCAAACCATAGATATGTTGGGTGGCCACGCTGCCGATGATGCAGGCGTCTTTGAGGCCTGCGCCCCACAGCGCTTCCAGCGCCGCCACTTCGTTGGCCAGTTGGCGCAGGGTCTTGTCGATGCGCTTGGGTTCGCCGCTGGAGCCGGAGGTGCACAGGCTTAATTGGCAGGCGTCGAGGTCGAGCGCGGCAGGGCTCAATGGCGCCTGATACAACGCGTCAAGGTCGGCTGCCTCTACCAGCCAGGCGTCCACGCTGTCGTCCCAGCGTTGGCGGGTCTGGGGCTGCAAGTCGGCAGGCAGCAGCACACTGACCCCGGCACGCCAGGCGCCCAGCAGGGCAACGGCCAGCACGCCTGCGTCTTCCAGGTGCACCGCCAAGCGCTGGATGCCGCGCGCCTGCAGGCCCGCCGCGAGGCTCAGGGCCTGCTCGCAGAGTTGGACGTGATTCATCGCAGGTTCGGTGGTGACCGAACGTTGTTCCAGCGCCTCAAGCAGCAAGTGCTCAAGTTTCAACCCATTCATACGCGGCCTCGAACCCTTTGTCGTACCAGCCATTCCACGGCAAACAGCAGCCCCATCAGCCCGTAGGCGATGAGGCCGTTGTACAACGTCCACCAGCTCAGTGGCGCCCACAGCGTGAGGGCGGCGGCGAGCAAGCCATTACACAGAAAAAACACACTCCACACCACGGTGACCTGGCGCGTGTACACAATTGCTTTGGGCGGCAGCTGCGGGTCGGTCATGCGTGCAAGACGCTCGACCATCGGCGGCCCGTATTTGAGGCTCATGCCGAACAGCGCCAGCATGAACGCGCTGACCAGGCTCGGGTACCAGCGCAGCAACTGCGGGTTGTCGAACCAGGCCAACAGCAGGCAGAACACGATCACCGCTACGGCCATCCAGCGGCTGCCGGGGCGCCGTGCGCCGGTCAGCGCACGCAACAGCCACAGGCTGCCCAGCAGCAAACCGAATTGCCACGGCGCGAAGTGCTCGGTGCCGTAATACACCGCAAAAGGGTACAGCAGCCCCGCCAGCAACAGGCCAAGGCCGATCAGCCGGCTCATGCGGCAGGCTGGACCAGACGGTACACCGCCTCAACCACGTCGTTGACAGTGCGCACCGCCTTGAACTCTTCGGCGGCGATCTTCTTGCCGGTCTGGCGCTTGATATGGTCGATCAGGTCCACGGCATCGATGCTGTCGATTTCCAGGTCCTGATACAGGTTGGCGTCGAGGGTGACGCGCTCAGGCGGCAGTTCAAACAGTTCCACCAAGGCATCGCGCAGGGTGTTGAAAATATCGTCACGAGTTTGCATGGTCCGGTCTCAAGCTGCCTTTTTAGCCGTGACGAATGCCGCAAGGCTGGCCACGTTGGTGAAGTGATTGCGCGTGTCTTTGGCGTCGGCATCGATCTTGATGCCGTACTTTTTCTGGATCGCCAGGCCCAACTCCAGGGCGTCCACCGAATCCAGGCCCAGGCCTTCGCCGAACAGGGTCTGGTCGCTGCCAATGTCGTCGGGGCTGATGTCTTCCAGGCCCAGGGCCTCGATGATCAGCGCCTTTATGTCGTGCTCAAGGCTGTGTTGGTTGCTCATCTTCGGCGAGCTCCTTAATGAAATAGTGATGCAGGTAATCGTTGAGCTTGCGTGAAGCCTGGGGCGCTGGCCCCAGTGTGGCAAACGCCTGTGGGTCTATATCGGCACCTACGCGCAAACTGAAGTGAAAACGGCGTTTGGGAATGCGATACCAGGGTTCGGCCTTGGTCAGGGTGGTGGGGCTGACCTTGATCACCACCGGGGTGATGATTGTCGCACCGCGCAGCGCAATGGCCGCGCCGCCGCGATGAAAGGCCGGTGCTACGCCGGGCGTGGTGCGCGTGCCCTCGGGAAAGATGATCAGCGTCTGGCCATCGCGCAGCGCATCGGCCGCGGCATCGAGCATATCGGCGCTGCCGTCATTGCTGATGTAACCGGCGTCGCGCACCGGCCCACGGGTGAACGGGTTCTGGAACAGGCTCTGCTTGACCACGCAGTTGGTCTGGCGCATCAGGCCGATCAAAAACACCACGTCGATCAGCGACGGGTGGTTGGCGATGATCATCTGGCCGGGGCGCCCGAGGTTTTCTGCGCCTTCAACGCTGTAGGTCAGCACACCGGCGCGTTGCATCATGCGGATAAACAGCCAGAACAGCTTGCTGATGGTGTGGCGGGCGCGGCGCTGGTGTTTAGCGGCACTGCCTGGCAGGCAACTGAGCAGCGGGAACACCAGCAAGCGCAGGCACAGCCCGCCGACACCGAAGCAGAAGAAGCTCGCGGCGGTGGCGAACAGGCGCCAGTAATAGGCGTCCCGTGGCTTGTCGGTCAGGGCTTGCGTTGCCAGTTCCATACACGGTTCTTCCAGGCATGTTGGCAGGTGGCCTGCTCGGTAAGCAGGGTGCGCAGCAGGTTCAGGGCGTGGGGCCACTGGGTTTGAGTGAGTTGGACAGCGCCGCTGTTTAGTTCCAGTTGCCACTCGTCGCCCGGGGTCAGCAGCAGGCCGAGGGCATAAGGGAAGGGCACGTCACGGATCCAGTCGGCGTAAGCCGCAGGCGGTTGTTCTTCGGTGATCACCAGCAACACCGCCGGGGCGCCTTCGTTGAGCAGCGCGGCGGCTTCGAGCATGCCGTGTTCCAGGCCATCGCCGGCGGCGGCGAGGGCGGTCATTTCGCAGGTCTCATTGCGCAGGATCGACCACAGGCCAATCACCGCGTTATGCACCGACAGGCTGAACTGGGTGGGCGACAGCGGCTCGTCGTTGGCCAGGTCGCTGAGTATATCGAGGGTGCGCGGGGTTTCGCCGTGCCGGGAAACAAACACCAGCGGCAGGTCTTGCCGGCCCTCGGCCAACGGCCAGCCCACGCTGAACGCCATGCGCGCCAGCCGGCTCAGGCGGCGGCGCTGCATGGCGGGCAGGAAGGACACGTCGGGTGACGCATCGCTGGCCGGCACTAACACCGGAGCCTGGCACCAGGCGCGCCAGTCGTGCGCAGTCTCCAGGCCCGGAGCCCAGGCGCGCCATTGGTCGATATTGAAAGTGATCACTGAGAAGTTATCCCGCCCCTGCGGGCTTCCATGTGCAGCCGTTGGCCCCGAATACCGGGACAGGGGACCATGGCCGAATGGCGCGCATTATCCCGGTGCCGTGGGGTTCTAGCAAACTTTGGTAAAGAATTGTTCACGGATGAATACAATTTGCCGGAAAAGATTTACAGATTGTCCTTTACCCGTGCGGTGTGTGGATTGTAGGACTCCTCCTTTTGTTCGACAGGTGATGCGCCAGTGCATGGATGAACGAGGTAGCTAACAGGCGCTTTTGCCCTCTACACTCGGACATTCATTGATACACGGAGGTTTTTTCCATGCGGCGTGTGGTGTTCAATCAAAAAGGCGGCGTTGGCAAGTCCAGCATTGCCTGCAACCTGGCGGCGGTGAGCGCCAGTGAAGGCTATCGGACCCTGTTGGTGGACCTCGATGCACAGGCCAACTCAACCCAGTACCTCACCGGGCTGACCGGTGACGATATCCCGATGGGCATTGCCGACTTCTTCAAGCAAACCCTGTCTTCCGGGCCGTTTTCGAAGAAAAACCAGGTGGATATCTACGAAACGCCGTTCGATAACCTGCATGTGATCACCGCGACCGCTGAGCTTGCGGATCTGCAGCCCAAGCTTGAGGCCAAGCACAAGATCAACAAACTGCGAAAGCTGCTGGATGAGTTGAGCGAAGATTACGACCGGATTTACCTGGATACGCCGCCTGCACTGAATTTTTATGCGGTTTCGGCGTTGATTGCCGCTGATCGCGTGCTTATCCCGTTTGATTGCGACAGCTTCTCGCGCCAGGCGTTGTATGGTCTGTTGCGTGAAATCGAAGAATTGAAGGAAGACCACAACGAAGGCCTCGAAGTGGAAGGCATCGTGGTCAACCAGTTCCAGGCCCGTGCGAGCCTGCCGCAGCAGATGCTGGATGAGTTGATTGCCGAAGGTTTGCCGGTACTGCCGGTGTACCTGGCCAGCTCGGTGCGCATGCGCGAGTCGCACCAGGAGAGCAAGCCGCTGATCCACCTGGACCCACGGCACAAGCTGACGTTGCAGTTTGTGGAGCTGCATAACTTGCTGGAAAATGCCTGATCCCGATAGCAACACAAATACCCTGTGAACTCATGTGGGAGCTGGCTTGCCTGCGATGGCATCACCTCGGTCTGACTGATAGACCGAGGTGATGCCATCGCAGGCAAGCCAGCTCCCACATTTGTTTTTGTGTTTCAGCAGGGGATCTGGATTGTTCCTACGGAGGGTGTAGGAAGGGTCTGGCAAATGGGGCTGTGGCTTGTATCGTTGCCTACAGCTAAGCCAGAATCGCCCGGCTTGTGCGTCTGGATGGGCGTCTCTAAGGTTCTCGGGTCACTGAATGTTCAGTGATCGGGTTTAGTAGCCCGTGGTGAGACGTACAGCAAATCATTGATCAGGACTGTCCTGTATTTGATGGTGGCTGTACGGAGGGCGCTTTCGAGCGCGCCGGTGAGTCTCCCCGGTCTACTAACCTGCGTACAGCTGCCACCCTCCGTTTAGTAGCGGCTGGTTGCGGCTCCTGCTCGGAGACGATTTATGGTTAACCTTTATACAGTTGCACCCAACCTCCCTACCGAAACCCTCGTACTCAACAGCTACGAAACCTTCTCTTCCGTCCGTACGCTGTTACTCAAGCTGTCCAACGACCTCACCGGCGAACACCGCGACGTGGCCCTGGCCATCCATCAATTAAGCGAACTCGGCGTAATGCTGGTCGGCCAGATGATGGACCACGAAGCCCCCGTAGCCCGAGCTTAAAACGCGGTCAATGTGGGAGCTGGCTTGCCTGCGATGCAGGCAACTCGGTCTATCAGTTGGACCGAGGTGAGGCCATCGCAGGCAAGCCAGCTCCCACAGTTGACCCCGTTGCTTGAGGGGCTGGTTTACACCCCTTGGCTACGCAACCAACTCATCAACTGCGGCAACGGAAACGCGCCACTCTGGCGCGCCACTTCACGGCCGTTCTTGAACAGAATCAAACTCGGAATCGAGCGAATCCCCAACTGCGCCGACAGCTGCTGATTAGCCTCGCTATCAAGCTTGGCCAATCGGCATTTACCCTCCAACTGCCCAGCCGCCTGCTCAAACACCGGCGCAAACGATTTGCACGGCCCACACCACTCGGCCCACACATCCACCAACAACGGCAGGTCGCCCTTGATCTGGCTGGCGTAGTCGCCTTGTTTCAGCTCGAAAGGCTTGTTCAGCAACACAGGCTGCTTGCAGCGCCCGCATTTAGGCGCATCACCCAGGCGTTCGCCAGGGATGCGGTTGAGGCCGTTGCAATGCGGGCAGGGGATTACAAGAGGTTCGGACATGGTGGGCTCCTAGGACGTGGCCAATGGGTTCAATCTGGAGCCGGCAACGAGGTTTATCAAGACCAGGCGAAAAGGGTGAAACATGAACGACAACTTGAAACTGGCTGTTGAACACTGGGATTTTATTTCTCCGCTGCTAACCAAGCCCCAGTCCGAAGCGGACTACGACGCTTTGGCTAGGGCGCTCGATGAGTTATTGGATATCGTTGGAGAAGATGAAACTCACCCATTTATGGGGTTGGTGGACATCATCGGTGACTGGATCGAGGCCTACGACCATGAACACCGTCCAATGCCGGTCGCCAGTGATGTTGATGTGCTGCGATACATGATGCGCGAACACGGTCTCACCCAGAGTGACCTACCCGGAGTAGGGGCACAATCTGTCGTCTCTGAGGTATTGAGCGGCAAGCGCCAGCTAAACCTGCGGCAAATTCGTTGGTTGGCCGAACGTTTTGGCGTAACGGTCGAAACCTTCATTTAGTGCCGCTCTGATCGTTCCCACGCTCCGCGTGGTAATGCATCCCGTGACGCTCTGCGTCACCCGTGCGCAGGGCGAAAGGCGGGACGCGGAGCGTCCCAGGCGGCATTCCCACGCAGAGCGTGGGAACGATCATCTTACGACGAGCAACTAATCTCCAAATGCTTGCCCCAATCCGGCGGCCGCTGGGCGTATTGCTCCATCCCGGGCTGTTCTTCAAAGGGTTTGGAAAGCGCTTCATGCAGCCGCCGCACTTCGCTGTAGTCACCTGACTCGGCAGCCGCGATGGCGTTCTGTGCCAGATAGTTGCGCAGAATGTACAGCGGGTTCACCGCGTGCATGCGTTCGCGGCGGCGTTCTTGGCTGTCATCGCCATCCCGTGCGACGCGTGCCTTGTACTGCTCGGCCCAGGCATCAAACCCGGCCAGGTCGACAAAGTCATCGCGCAAGCGCGCCACGGCCAGCGCCGCGGACTCATCACCCAGGCGCCGGAAGAACAGCGTGTAGTCCACGCCGCTGTTCTGCATCAGTTTCAGCAGGCGTTCCACCAGTGGCTGGTCATCGTCTTCGGCGGTGGTGAGCCCCAGGCGGCGGCGCATCAGGTCCAGGTAGTGCGCCTGATACAGCGGCAGGTACAGGCCGAGCGCTTCTTTCAACGCGTCGACGCTGATAAACGGCGTGAGCGCCTGGGCCAGTGCGCTGAGGTTCCACTGCCCGATCGGCACCTGATTGCTGAAGGAATAGCGCCCTTCATGGTCCGAATGGTTGCAGATGAAGTGCGCGTCAAAATCATCCAGAAACGCAAACGGCCCGAAGTCGAAGGTGATGCCGAGGATCGACATATTGTCGGTGTTCATCACGCCGTGGCAGAAGCCATAGGCCTGCCATTTGGCGATCATCTCGGCATTGCGCTCGACGATTTCGCGGAACATTGCCAGGTACGGTTCGGGCTGTTCGCGGCACTCGGGGTAGTGCAGATTCAACACGTGCTCGGCCAATTCGGCCTGCTGCTCGGGCTTCTTGGTGTAGTAGAAGTATTCGAAATGCCCGAAGCGGATATGGCTGTGAGCCAAGCGCAATACCATGGCGCCGCGCTCTTGTTTCTCGCGCCATACCGGCGTGTCGGAGCCAATCACGCAGAGGGCGCGGCTGCTGGGAATACCCAAGGCATGCAGGGCTTCGGAAGCGAGAAACTCACGAATCGAAGAGCGCAGCACCGCACGCCCATCGCCCATGCGCGAATACGGCGTCATCCCGGCGCCCTTGAGGTGCAAGTCCCAATGCTCGCCGGCCTGGTTGTACACCTCACCCAGCAACAACCCGCGGCCATCGCCCAGTTGCGGGGTATAGCCGCCGAACTGGTGCCCGGAATAGACCATTGCCCGCGGTTCTGCTTCGGCCCACAGTTTGTGCCCGCCAAACAGCTCGGCAAATACCGGCGTTTCGGCCACGGCCGGGTCGAGGTCGAGCAAGGCCATGGCGGCGTCGCTCGCCACCACAAGGCGCGGCGCGTCGAGGGGCTCAGGCAGTACGTGGGTTGAGAACGCGTCGCCCAGGCGTGCGAAGCGGTTGTCGAAGGTCAGTTCGTCGAGGGCTTTCACCGGCCATCTCCAGCAGAATGTCCGAGCATTCTGCTGGGGATAGGGCGTTTAGTCGAGTTTGCTCGGCGGCGGTTCTTGCACGCCGCCGTCGTTGGCGGGTTTGGTCGGTGCGTCGACTTCCACCAGTTTGTATTCCTGGCCGTGGAGGTTCTTGAGGTAGACCTCCATCTGGCGGAACGAGATGTTGATGTGGTGGTTCTTGAACTCGCGGTTGATAAAGCGGTTCACCTCGTCGATCACCGGGTTGCGGTCACCCAGGTCGCGCACGTGCATGCGCAGTTCGTGGTCGAGGGTGCTTTCGCCGAAGTTGAGGAAGTACACATGGGGTTCGGGTTCTTTCAGCACGCGCGGGTTTTCACGCGCGGCCTTGAGCAGCAATTCCTTCACCAGATCCAGATCAGAGCCGTAGTCCACGCCCAGTTTCAGGGTGACGCGGGTGATGGTGTCGGTCAGTGACCAGTTGATCAGTTGCCCGGTGATAAACGTCTTGTTCGGGACAATGATGTCCTTGCGGTCGAAGTCGGTAATCGTGGTGGCGCGGATGCGGATCTTGCTCACCGTGCCCGACAGGTTGCCGATGGTGATGGTGTCGCCGATGCGCACCGGGCGTTCGAACAGGATCATGATGCCGGAGATAAAGTTGGCGAAGATCTCCTGCATACCAAAGCCCAACCCCACCGACAGCGCCGCCACCAGCCATTGCAACTTGTCCCAGCTCACGCCGAGGGTGGACAAGGTGGAGACGAAACCGACGCCGGCGATCACATAGGACAGCAAGGTGGTCGTGGCATAAGCGCTGCCTTGGGCCAGGTCCAGCTTGGACAGCACCAGTACTTCGAGCAGGCCGGGCAGGTTGCGCGCCAGGGCGAAGGTGATGCCGACGATGATCGAGGCGCCGAGCAAGTCGCCGATGCTGATCGGCACCATGCTGATATTGGCACCAGTGCCGCTGGTGTATTCGTAGAGGGTCACGTTGTCCAGGTAGGAGAACACAGTGATCAGGTCTTTCCACACCCAGTACAGCGCGGCGATAAAGCCGCCGAGCAAGGCCAGGCGGATCAGGCGCATGGACTGTTCGTTGACCTGCTCGATGTCCAGGGTCGGTTCTTCGATCACCGCTTCGCCGTCGCCGGCTTCCTTGGCGGCCTGGCGTTTGGCCAGGGCGCGGGCATAGGCCAGGCGTCGTGCAGCAACGCCGAGGCCGCGTACAAAGGTGGCCTCGATGACCAGCCAGAACATCAGCAGGTACAGCGTGTTGATCAGCCGGTCGCTGAGTTTGAGCGCGGTGTAGTAGTAGCCAAAGCACACGGCGATAAACAGCGCGACGGGCAGGGCGGTAAACACCAGGCCCACGGCCTTACGGAACAATGAGGCTTTTTCGTGGGTCGGGCTGTGCAGCAGCAGGCGACTCAGCAGCCAGGCCATCAGCGCGTAGCAGGTCAGCACCACAGCGATACCCAGCACGTCGTCGGCCAGCGCGGCCGGCTGGTGTTCGGCGATGGCCACTACCGCTACCAGCGCCAGCACCACCAGCCCGAGCTTGCGGATCCAGCCCTGGAGGAACTCGACCTGGGGCTTTTCCCAGCGGAAATGCAGTTCGGCCACGCCACCCGGCGCGAGAATCCGGTAGGCGGTGTAGAACACCAGCCACGCTTGGGCGATCAGCAGCAAGGCCGCGCCCAAGTTGGCGTTTTGCCCACGGGCGTCGATTTGCAGCGCGTAGCCGCACAATGCCAGCGCCAGGGCCACCGGCAGCGCCAGCAGGATATTCACCAGGATGGCCACCGGCGTGTGCCATTGGCTGTCGCGCTTGAAGTGGCCAATATCGAGGTGGATCTTTTTCAGGCGCGCGTACAAGGCTTTACGCCGCCACAGCAGTGCGCCAATCAAGAGCAGCAACGGCAAGAACAGCAGCGGGCGCTGGGTCAGGCCGTCATACAGTTCGCTGACGCTCGAAGCCCACGGCAGGGTGGTGACTTGCTTGGTCAGGTGGTCCGGCACGGTTTCCAGCCACTCGGTGTCCAGCGGCTTGTTGCTGGGGATCCAGAACATTTGCTCGTCGAGGGTCGCGCGCAGGTTGGTGGCGGTGCTGAGCAGTTGTTTCTGGTTCAGTTGCAGGGTGATGGATTCGTTCAGCAGCGCGCTCAGCTCACGGCTCAGGCGTTCGAGTAGGTCGCTGCGAGTGATCGCCAGTTCCAGCAAAGTGCGGCGCAATTGTGGCGTCACGTCATCCGGCGACTGATTGGCCAGCAGGCTATCCACATAGGTGCTGGGCGTACTGATCAGTTCGCGTTGCTGGTTGACCTCGAACTGGTACAGGCGAATGTTGGCGATGTCGTCCGCCAGGTTGCGGTCGACGGTAAGACGCGGCAGCGCCTGTTTTTGTTTGTAGAGGATTTTGGAGAGCAGCAGGCTGCCCTTGAGCACATTGATCTGCTCGTCCAGGGCCGAGTCGCTTTGAGTGACGGTGTCCAGTTGCTGCTTGGTCTGCAGGTTTTTCTGGGTCAGGTCATTGAGGCGATCAGTGCTTTTGAGCAGGTAGTCGGAGAGCTTGAGGTTGGCCGCGCTTTCGGTCGCGAGCAGGCTGCTGCCGCCGGCCTTTTGCGCTTCGATGGACTGCTGGGTCACGGTCTGCTGGGACTGGGCCAGGCGTTTCTGGTTGATCAGGGTTTGCAGGTCCTGGATCTCTTGTTCCAGGCGCGCGGTCTTTTCCACCACCAGGTCATGCTGGCTGTTGCCCAGGTCTTGCAGTTGGCTGTTGCCGGCCAGTTCCTGGCGGCGCAGCGGGATCAGGGCATTAAGGGCCGCAAGTTCGGCATTCAATTGGTTGCGCTGGTCGCCGCTGAGGGTTTTGCCGTTGTCTTTACCAGCCTTGAGGATCGAATTGATCTGCTGGATGCGCGTCTGGCTGCTGCTGATTTCGGTCTGGGCGCGCTCTGGACGGGTCTGGGCGGCGATGGTCAGGCTGTTGGCGTCGGCCAACTCTTTTTGCAGGTCGCCTTGCTGGGTGCTGCGCTGCACGAGCAATTGCTCAAGTTGCGGCACGGGCAGCGAGGCATAGCGTTGGGCCACGGGGACAATTTTAGTCGCCTTGAGCCGCACCAATTCACGCTGGTTGTCGGTGGTCTGGCGCGGGGCGTCTGCCAGCTGGCGCTTGAGGTCGGCCAGGCGCTGCTCGTAATCCTGCTTGTTGCCCAGGTACGTCAACGTCTGTTGCAGGATGCTCTGCAACGCCTTCATGTCGGCGTCGGGCAGCTTGCGGTCGGGCAGCTTGTCCAGGCTTTGCTGGATGGCGTCGGTGCTGGGCGGGTCGGCGGCGTAGACGTTGCCCACGCAGAGGGTCAGGCCCAGCAGGGCAGTGGCTAAAAAGGTGCGCAGTAGGGTCATGGATACCGGTCGAGCAAGGTAAAGAGGCTGGTGGCGTGGCGCCATAGCCTCGCAGTTTAGAGGAAGAGTCCAGGGCCTGGACGACTTCCTTCGGGGAATTTGACGCCGACTTTTCCGATCTTGTTCCCGTCCATGACCGCGACGGTCCAGATTGTGTTGTTCCACTCCACCTGGTCGCCGACGATGGGCGCGCCGCCGACCTTCTGGGTGATGAAGCTGCTGAGCGGCATATCCGGGTCGATGCCGTCGAGCTTAAGCCCGTACAGGGCGGAGACCGCGCCCAGCTGGGCGTCGCCTTCGAGCACGAAATCGCCGAAGAAACGCAGGTCGAGGCCGCGTTGCGGCGCCTGGCTGAACAGTTTGCCGAGGGCCGGCAGGTTGTGTTCGTGGCCGATCACGCAGAGTAAATCGTCGACTTCCAGCACCGTACTACCCGACGGATGGAGCAGTTGCTGGCCACGGAACAGTGCGGCGATGCGTGTGCCTTCGGGCATTTTCAGCTCGCGCAGGGCGGCGCCGATGCACCATTTTTCCGCGCCCAGGCGGTAGACGAACAGCTCCCACTCGCTGGTGACGTGCACTTCCAGCGCGGCGCGGGAGATGGGCGCCGGTTCCGGCGGCACGGTGACCTTCAGCAATTTGGCCACCCACGGCAGGCTGGTGCCTTGCACCAGCAGCGACACCAGCACAATAAAGAACGCCAGGTTGAAGTACAGCTGCGCGTGCGGCAGGCCGGCCATCAGCGGGAACACCGCCAGAATGATCGGCACCGCGCCGCGCAAGCCGACCCAGGCGATAAAGGCTTTTTCGCGGCCGTGGAAGGCCTTGAACGGCAGCAGGCCGACCATCACCGACAGTGGCCGCGCAAACAGGATCATCCACAACGCCAGGCCCAGCGCCGGCAGGGCGATGGGCAGCAAGTCATGGGGTGTGACCAGCAGGCCCAGCACCAGGAACATGCCGATCTGTGCCAGCCACGCCATGCCATCGAGCATATGCAAAATGCCATGACGGCTGCGCACCGGGCGGTTGCCGATCACCAGCCCGCACAGGTACACGGCGAGGAAGCCGCTGCCGTGCAGGGCATTGGTCAGGGCGAACACCACCAGGCCACCGGCGATCACCAGGATCGGGTACAGGCCGGTGGCCAGGTTGATGCGGTTGACCATTTGCAGCATCAGCCAGCCGCCGCCCAGGCCGACGATGCCGCCGATGCCGAATTCGCGAATCAGGTGAGCCAGCAAGCTCCAGTGCAGGCCGGTCTGGCCGCTGGCCAGCATGTCGATCAGGGTGACGGTGAGGAATACCGCCATCGGGTCGTTGCTGCCGGATTCGATTTCCAGGCTGGCGGTGACCCGCTCGTTCAGGCCCTTGCCGCCCAGCAGTGAGAACACGGCTGCGGCGTCCGTGGAGCCAACAATCGCGCCGATCAGCAAGCCTTGGATGATATTGAGGTCGAACAGCCAGGCCGCCGCCATGCCGGTGAGGCCGGTGGTGATCAACACCCCCACCGTGGCCAGCGACAACGCCGGCCAGAGTGCCACGCGAAAACTCGCCACCCGTGTGCGCAAACCGCCGTCGAGCAGGATCACGGCCAATGCGAGGTTGCCCACCAGGTACGCGGTTGGGTAGTTATCGAAGATGATGCCGCCGCCATCGACGCCGGCGGCCATGCCCACCGCCAGGATGATCACCAGAATCGGGATCCCTAAGCGCGAGGAAAGAGAACTCACCAGAATGCTCGCACCCACCAGCAACGCGCCGATCAAGAACAGGCTGTTGATGGTCGTTGCATTCAAAGGCAGTACTCCAGAGCGGGGAAGACGGGGCGCAAACTGACCATGCAGTCTGCGTGCCAGCGATTCTAACCTGTTGAATTGCTGTGCTGTCAAAAGATCGTTCCCACGCTCTGCGTGGGAATGCCTCGTTGGACGCTCTGCGTCCGCTGTCAATGTGTGAGCTGGCTTGCCTGCGATAGCGGTGTATCAGTCACTGGGGTTATTGACTGTTAGATTGCTATCGCAGGCAAGCCAGCTCCCACAAGGGATCACTGGTGTCAGTTAGAGCCTGAAGCGCCCCACCATCCCATTCAGGTCCACCGCCAAGCGCGACAACTCACTGCTCGCCGCACTGGTCTGGCTGGCACCCGTGGCCGACTGCACCGACAAATCACGAATATTCACCAGGTTACGGTCCACTTCCCGCGCCACTTGCGCCTGCTCTTCGGCCGCGCTGGCGATCACCAGGTTGCGTTCGTTGATCTCCACAATCGCAGTGTTGATGGTGTCCAGCGACATTCCCGCGCCTTTGGCGATGTTCAACGTCGACTCCGCACGTTCGGTGCTGTTGCGCATCGAATCCACCGCATGCTCGGTGCCGGCCTGAATGCTGCCGATCATCCGCTCGATCTCGCTGGTCGACTGCTGGGTGCGATGGGCCAGCGCGCGCACTTCATCGGCCACCACGGCAAACCCACGACCGGCTTCACCGGCGCGCGCCGCTTCAATCGCGGCGTTCAGGGCCAGCAGGTTGGTCTGGTCGGCCAGGCCGCGAATCACGTCGAGCACTTTGCCGATATCGCGGGACTCGTTGGCCAGGTCGCCAATCAAGGTGGCGGTGGCCTGTACGTCGCCGCTCATGCGCTCGATGGCGCTGACGGTTTCCTGTACCAGGTCACGGCCGTCACCGGCAGAGGTGGTGGCGTTGCGCGAGGCTTCGGAGGTGCTCACCGCGTTGCGCGCGACTTCTTCAACGGCACTGGTCATCTCGTTGACGGCGGTGGCGGCTTGCTCGATTTCATTGTTCTGCTGGGTCAGGCCACGGGCACTTTCGTCGGTGACGGCATTCAGTTCTTCTGCCGCGGACGCAAGCTGGGTCGCGGAGCCAGCGATGCGTTGCAGGGTGTCGCGCAGCTTGTCCTGCATCTTGGCCATGGCAGCGAGCAGGCGGCCGGCTTCATCGTTGCCATCAACCTTGATCGGGCGTGTGAGGTTGCCTTCAGCGACTTCTTCGGCGGCTTCCAGGGCCTGGGCAATGGGCAGCGTGATGCTGCGGGTCAGCAGCCAGGCGAACAGCAGGGTCAGCGCGGTGGCAATGATCAGCAGGCCCACTACCAGATCAAAGGCCATGTCGTATTGGTCTTTGGCTTCTTGGTTGGTGGCGTTGGCCATTTGGTTGTTGATGTCCAGCAGGCGCGTGAGCACCGCGTTGACTTGCTCGGAATTACTCAGTAATTCGGTGTTGAGCAAGGCGCGCAGCTCATCAATCTGGTTGGCGCGTGACAGGCTCTTCATGCGCTCCTCGATCTGATGGTACTGGCCGAGCAAACGTACGTATTCGTTGTAGGTGGCGCGCTCTTCGCTGCTTTCTATAAGTTTTTCGTAGACGCCTTGGGCGGCACGAATCTGCTGGTTGCGCAGCTCAAAGGCTTCCAGGGTTTTTTGCTGCACGTCCGGCTCGCGGTTGGTCAGCAGGCGGTACGACAGCACGCGCAGGCGCAGGGTCAGCTGGGTGAATTCGTCGAGGGCGCGAATGCTCGGCACGCTGGACTGGGTGATGTCTTCGGTGGCTGCGCGAATCTTGCTCATCTGGTTCAAGGCGAACACGCCGAGAAACAACATCAGCGCGCCAATAAACGCAAAGCCAAGGAAGGCCCTCGGAGCGATATTCATATTACGAAGAGACATGCGGGAGTCCTGGGGAGAAGCGCGATCCGTGCGGCCATGAGACGAGGTGTGCATTGCGTATCGGCCATGCGACTAAAGTCTTAAGGGGGCGCGCGCTTTTGTCGCATCTGACGAGGGGTTGGACGGATTCAGGAACCAGATCGGGTAAATGCAGTCACTAAGGCTCGAAAGTGCGGCCCGGCCCTTAAAAAACGGGCTGCCTGCCGGGGATAACCCTGGCATCCGAGGTGAATTTTCTTTATCGTCACCGCCCTTTGAAAATGCCCGAGAAATCAAAATGTTAGAAGCATCCCTCAGCCAGCTTGAACAGCTGGTCACTGACCTCGTACAACAAAACCAAGACCTGCTCGGCAGCAATGAAGCCCTGAAGGCGGAACTGGCCCGCGCCAAGGATGAAAACGACAGCCTGCAACTGAACCTGATGGAACAGGAAGAAAAACACGGCGCCACCGCCGCGCGTATCCAGGCGCTGGTTGAGCGTGTGAGCGCAGGGCCTGTCGGCGCATGAATGAAGGGATAAAGGTCGTTTCGATTCTCGGAGAGGATTACTCGATCAAGGCGCCGCAAGGGGAGGATCAAACCCTGATGCACGCCGTGACCATGCTCAAGGCCTCCCTGGCCACCACCAAGAAAAAGTACCCGACCCTGATCGGTGACAAATTATTGGTACTGGCTGCGCTGAACCTGTGCGCCGAGCAGATCGACATGCAAAAGCATCACCAGCAGGAACTCGACCGTTACCAAGAGCAAGTCAGCGCCACGGTCGAAGTGATTTCCAAGGCGATCGGAACGCCTTAGAACCACGCGTCCTGCATGCCCAGGCACGTGTCATCGCGTGCCTCCAGAATCGCCAGTTCATGATGGCAGCTCGGTACTTCCCAGGTCAGGAAGTACCGGGCGGCCTGGAGCTTGCCTCTATAAAAGGCCACATCGGCCGCATTCCCCTTGGCCAAACCTTCCTCGGCGCGAATCGCCTGCTCCAGCCAGCGCCAGCCAATCACCGTGTGCCCGAACACCTTCAAGTACAGTGCCGAGTTCGCCAGGCTGCTGTTGACCTTGCCGTGGGCGAGATCCGTCAGCAGGCCAATCGTCACGCTTTGCAGGCGGCTGACCAATTGCTCCAGCGGTTCGCGCAGGGCCGTCAGTGAGGCGTATTCCTGAGCCCGAGCGCCGGTTTCGGCGATCAGGCGGACCAGTTGCTTCAAGCCCGCGCCGCCGTTTTGCGCGAGCTTGCGCCCGAGCAAATCCAGGGACTGGATGCCGTGGGTGCCTTCATGGATCGGGTTCAGGCGGTTATCGCGGTAGTACTGCTCCACCGGGTATTCGCGGGTGTAGCCGTGGCCGCCGAGGATCTGGATTGCCAGTTCGTTGGCCTTGAGGCAGAACTCCGATGGCCAGGATTTGACGATGGGCGTGAGCAGGTCGAGCAGTTCGTGGGCGTGCTTGCGCTCGGCTTCGGTTTCCAGCGTGGTGGTGTCGTCAAACAACCGAGCCGCGTACAGGCCCAGGTCGAAGGCGCCTTCCACATAGGCTTTCTGGGTCAACAGCATGCGCTTGATATCGGCGTGCTGGATGATCGAAACCGGCGTGGTGCTCGGGTCTTTGCTGTCAGGCAGGCGACCTTGCGGGCGTTCGCGGGCGTATTCCAGTGAATAGAGGTAGCCGGCGTAACCCAGCATCACCGCACCCATGCCCACGCCGATGCGTGCCTCGTTCATCATCTGGAACATGCAACTCAAGCCCTGATGGGGTTTGCCCACCAGATAGCCGACGCAGTTGCCGTTATCGCCGAAGTTAAGTGCTGTGGACGTGGTGCCCCGCCAGCCCATCTTGTGAAACAGCCCGGCCAGCAGCACGTCGTTACGTGCGCCCAGGCTGCCATCCTCGTTGACCAGGAATTTGGGCACGATAAACAGCGAAATGCCCTTCACCCCAGGCGGCGCGTCCGGCAGCTTGGCCAGCACCATGTGCACGATGTTTTCCGACAGCGGGTGGTCGCCGCCGGAGATGAAGATCTTGTTGCCCTTGAGTCGATACGTGCCGTCGGACGCAGGCTCTGCGCGGGTACGAATATCCGACAGCGACGAGCCGGCATGTGGCTCGGTGAGGGCCATGGTGCCGAAGAAGCGGCCTTCGATCATCGGCTGCAGGAAGCGCTGTTTTTGCGCCTCGGTGCCGAAGCTTTCGATCAGGTTGGCGGCGCCCATGGTCAGGAACGGGTAGGACGTTGACGCTGCGTTGGCCGACTGAAAGTGCGCGAAACAGGCTTGGGAGAGCAGGGTAGGCAACTGCATGCCACCGGCTTCGAAACTGCGGGCAGCGTTCAGAAAGCCCGCTTCCAGAAAAGCGTCCACGGCGGGTTTGACTTCAGGGATCAGGATCGCCTGGCCATCTTCGTAGCGCGGTTCGTTCTCGTCATTTTTGCGGTTGTGCGGCGCGAAATACTTCTCGGCAATGCTGCGCGCCGTGCTGATGGCGGCGTCGAAGGTTTCACGGTTGTGCTCGGCAAACCGCTCGCGCTGGGTCAGGCCCTCGGCATCGAGGACTTCGTACAGCTCGAAAGCCAGATTGCGGGAACTGAGCAGCGTCTCGGACATGGCGGCTTACCTTTGAAGGGAATGGCCTGAGTCTAAGTGCGCGAATAGAGGCTGGATAGCAAGATTGATTTGCGTGATGGAGGGGCAGAACGCGGGCGAAAGGTTGGATGCGGTCAATGTGGGAGCTGGCTTGCCCGCGATGAGGCCGTGCCAGCTGACATCTAAGTCACTGGCCCACCGCTATCGCAGGCAAGCCAGCTCCCACATGAGTTAACCGATGGTCATCAGGCTCGCGTTACCACCCGCCGCAGCGGTGTTAACGCTCAATGCCCGCTCGATCACCAGGCGCTCCAGCGCAATCGCCGTCTCACCTTGCGACAAGCCGTGCACCCCGACAATCGCGCCACCGCGCTGCGCCACTTGCTGGCACACCGCACGCAGTTGGTCGGAATCACCGTGGTGCACAACGGCGTCGAACACCACCTCATCCTTGGTCCAGTCAGCCACACGCTTGATCTTCGCCTGAACTTCCCTCGGCAGGCGTGGGAACAAGGCTTTGGTCAGGTCAGTTTCCGGCCATACCGCCGAGCCACCAACCGCCAATACCGCCGCCAGTTGCGTCAGCAGGTCGCCTTCCACTTCCGCCAGGCACAACACGTGCTCGCGGGGCAGGATGGCATAGCTGTTGCGCTCGCCGGTCGGGCCGGCCAGTTGGCGGGTGATACCGCTTTGCGACTGTGCGGCAAACTGGCTGCACAGGGCGCTCAGGTCGCTGAACGTGTTGCTGTCGGCCCAGGTTTTCAGGGTGGTCAGCGGTTGGCTCATGGCGTCGCGCAGGCGCACGTCCGGTGCAGCCAGCTTGTCGCCGCGCACGAAGGATTGCTCGATGGCATCCGTAGGGCGAGTCGACAGCAGGCGGTACAGATAAAGCGGGCCGCCAGCTTTCGGGCCAGTACCCGACAAACCTTCGCCGCCGAACGGCTGCACGCCGACCACGGCACCGACGATGTTGCGGTTCACATAGACGTTACCGGCATGCACATTGTCGATCACCTTGGCGATGGTCTCGTCGATGCGCGTGTGCACGCCCAGGGTCAGGCCGTAGCCGGAGGCATTGATCTGGCCGATCAACTGGTCGATCTCTTTGCGCTTGTAGCGCACCACGTGCAGTACCGGGCCGAAGATCTCGCGTTGCAGTTCGTCGAAGCTTTCCAGCTCGATCAGGGTTGGCATCACGAAGGTGCCGCGCTTGATCTCTTCGCCGTCGGCGATCGCCACCTGGTACACGTTGCGGCCTTTGTCGCGCATGGCCTGGATGTGTTTCTCGATGCCGGCCTTGGCTTCGGCGTCGATCACCGGGCCGATATCCACCGACAGGCGCTCCGGGTTACCCAGGCGGCATTCAGCCATGGCGCCCTTGAGCATTTCGATCACGCGGTCTGCCGAATCTTCCTGCAGGCACAGTACGCGCAGGGCCGAGCAACGCTGGCCAGCGCTGTCGAAGGCCGAGGAAACGACGTCGATCACCACTTGTTCGGTGAGCGCCGAAGAGTCGACGATCATCGCGTTCTGGCCACCGGTTTCGGCGATCAGCGGGATCGGGCGGCCCTGGGCATCCAGGCGACCGGCGACACTGCGTTGCAGCAGGCGCGCCACTTCGGTGGAACCGGTAAACATCACGCCTTTGACGCGATCATCACCGACCAGACGGGCACCGACGGTTTCGCCCTGGCCCGGCAGCAGTTGCAGCACGCCTTCCGGGATACCGGCTTCGAGCAGGATACGCACGGCCTGTGCGGCCACCAGTGGGGTTTGTTCGGCCGGCTTGGCCAGTACCGGGTTACCGGCGGCCAGTGCAGCGGCCACTTGACCGCTGAAGATTGCCAGCGGGAAGTTCCACGGGCTGATGCATACCACTGGGCCGAGGGGGCGGTGGGCATCGTTGGTGAAATCGTTGCGCGCCTGCACCGCGTAGTAACGCAGGAAGTCCACGGCTTCGCGCACTTCGGCGATGGCATTGGCGAAGGTTTTGCCGGCTTCACGGGCCAGCAGGCCCATCAGCGGCTGGATCTCGCCTTCCATCAAGTCGGCGGCGCGCTCCAGGATCGCGGCACGTTCGGCGGGCGGCGTGGCCTGCCAGATCGGGCCGGCGTTGATCGCGCACTGGATCGCATTGTCGACGTCTTCGACGGTGGCTTCCTGTACATGGCCCACCACATCACGCAGATCGGACGGGTTCAGCACCGCTGCAGCGGCTTCATTACTGGAAGCGCAGCCCAGCATCGGCGCGGCTTTCCAGTTGTTGTGCGCGGTGGCCAACAGTGCGCAAGACAGCGACGCCAAGCGATGTTCGTTGGCCAGGTCGATACCGGCCGAGTTGGCGCGGTCGCTGCCATACAGGTCACGCGGCAGCGGGATACGCGGGTGCGGCAGGCCGAAGCCGCCTTCCAGCGTGGCCATCTGCTCGATGTTGGCCACTGGGTCGGCCACCAGCTCCTGAATCGAAATGGTATGGTCGGCAATGCGGTTGACGAATGAGGTGTTGGCGCCGTTTTCCAGCAGGCGACGCACCAGGTACGCCAGCAATGTTTCGTGGGTGCCGACCGGAGCGTACACGCGGCACGGACGGTTCAGCTTGCCCTCGGAAACCTTGCCTACAACCTGCTCGTACAGCGGTTCGCCCATGCCGTGCAGGCACTGGAACTCGTACTGGCCGGGGTAATAGTTTTGACCGGCGATATGGTAAATGGCCGACAGCGTGTGGGCGTTGTGCGTGGCGAACTGCGGGTAGATGACTTCCGGCACCGACAGCAGTTTGCGTGCGCAGGCAATGTAGGAAACGTCGGTGTACACCTTGCGGGTGTACACCGGGTAGCCTTCCAGGCCTTCGACCTGGGCGCGCTTGATTTCGCTGTCCCAGTACGCGCCTTTTACCAGGCGGATCATCAGGCGATGGCGGCTGCGGCGCGCCAGGTCGATCACGTAGTCGATCACATACGGGCAACGCTTCTGGTAGGCCTGGATCACAAAGCCGATGCCGTTCCAGCCGGTCAGTTGCGGCTCGAAGCACAGGCGTTCCAGCAGGTCGAGCGACAGCTCCAGGCGGTCGGCCTCTTCGGCGTCGATGTTCAGGCCGATGTCGTATTGCTTGGCCAGCAAGGTCAGCGACAGCAGGCGCGGGTACAACTCGTCCATCACACGCTCGTACTGCGCACGGCTGTAACGCGGGTGCAGTGCCGAGAGTTTGATGGAGATGCCCGGGCCTTCATAAATCCCACGGCCGTGGGAGGCTTTGCCGATGGAGTGAATGGCTTGTTCGTACGAGGCCAGGTACTTCTGGGCGTCGTGTTCGGTCAGCGCGGCTTCACCGAGCATGTCGTAGGAATAGCGGAAACCCTTGGCTTCGAACTTGCTCGCATTGGCCAGGGCTTCGGCGATGGTTTCGCCGGTGACGAACTGCTCGCCCATCAGGCGCATGGCCATGTCGACGCCCTTGCGGATCATCGGCTCGCCGCTCTTGCCGATGATGCGGCTCAGGGACGAGGTCAAGCCCGCTTCGTTATGGGTGGCGACCAGTTTGCCGGTCAGCAGCAAGCCCCAGGTGGCCGCGTTAACGAACAGCGATGGGCTATTGCCCAAGTGCGGCTGCCAGTTGCCGGTGCTGATCTTGTCGCGGATCAGCGCGTCGCGGGTGCCCTTGTCCGGGATGCGCAGCAGCGCTTCGGCCAGGCACATCAGCGCTACGCCTTCCTGGGACGACAGGGAGAATTCTTGCAGCAAGCCCTGAACAATACCGGCACGGCCGCCAGCGCTCTTCTGATTGCGCAGTTTTTCGGCAATCGAGGCGGCCAGCTTGTTGGTGGCCTCGGCCATTGGCTGCGGCAGACGCGCCTGCTCGATCAGCATCGGCACCACTTCCGGCTCCGGGCGGCGGTAAGCGGCGGTGATCGAGGCGCGCAATACCGATTGCGGCAGAATGCTTTCGGCAAACTCCAGGAAGCACTGGTGGGCGTGGTCAGGTTGCACTTCGCCGGCGTCTTCAGCGTCCTTGCTGCCCGAGCCATTGAGCTCGGTCAGGGTTGCACCACCCTCGAGTTTCTCCAGGTAATTGAAAATCGCCTGCTTGATCAGCCAGTGCGGCGTGCGATCAATGGAGGTCGCGGCTGCCTTGAGGCGTTCGCGGGTCGGGTCGTCGAGTTTGACCCCAAGGGTGGTCGTTGCCATCTTTTTATCCTCATGGGTGCCACTACCGAGTGGCATCTGCTGGCGGCAAGATTAGCTTTGCGCATGCAGAGGTGCAACCGGGTGCAACCCAAATTGTTCAGGAATTTTTCGATCGTGATCGGGAAAAATTCCGGCCCTCGACGGAATACGCTGCGTCTTGGTGCGTTTACTTCTAAAATCGGCTGTTCTTGCTCCGAAAAGGAGCAAAAACCCGGTATTTTCGCGAAAACATATCGAGGTGCAACTTAATCTCAAGAAACTGGTTGCACCTTATTTACTTTGTTGAATAGCATTCGCGCCCAAGGTGCAACCACTCGCAAGGGTCGGTTCATCGGCTGGCGGCTTTCCTGGGGAAACGCCAGTCATAAATGCGCGGCTCGCCGTATCGTCTACCCGTTACCAATGGGTGGCCGTCTGCCAGACCGCTGCTACATAAAAACAAAGCCAGGGCGTCACTCCTATGAGCGTTAGCAATCCAACCCTGATCACATTCGTGATCTACATCGCAGCAATGGTGCTGATCGGCTTCATGGCCTATCGCTCCACCAACAACCTTTCTGATTACATCCTCGGCGGTCGCAGCCTCGGTAGCGTGGTCACGGCCTTGTCGGCCGGAGCCTCGGACATGAGCGGCTGGTTGCTGATGGGCTTGCCGGGCGCGATCTACATGTCCGGCCTGTCGGAAAGCTGGATTGCCATCGGCCTGATCGTCGGTGCCTACCTCAACTGGCTGTTCGTGGCCGGTCGCCTGCGGGTGCAGACCGAGCACAACGGCGACGCCCTGACGCTGCCGGATTACTTCTCCAGCCGTTTCGAAGATAAAAGCGGCCTGCTGCGGATCATCTCTGCGGTAGTGATCCTGGTGTTCTTCACCATCTACTGCGCGTCCGGCATCGTGGCGGGCGCCCGTCTGTTTGAAAGCACCTTCGGCATGTCCTACGAGACCGCGCTGTGGGCCGGTGCTGCGGCGACCATCGCCTACACCTTCGTGGGTGGCTTCCTGGCGGTCAGCTGGACCGACACTGTGCAAGCTACGCTGATGATCTTCGCGCTGATCCTCACGCCAATCATCGTGCTGCTGGCCACCGGTGGTGTCGACACCACGTTCCTGGCGATCGAAGCCAAGAACCCCGACAACTTCAACATGCTCAAAAACACCAGTTTCATCGGCATCATCTCGCTGATGGGCTGGGGCCTGGGTTACTTCGGCCAGCCGCATATCCTCGCGCGTTTCATGGCGGCGGATTCGGTGAAGTCGATCGCCAAGGCGCGTCGCATCTCCATGACCTGGATGATCCTGTGCCTCGCCGGCACCGTGGCGGTGGGCTTCTTCGGTATTGCTTACTTCTCCGCGCACCCGGAAGTGGCCGGTCCTGTCACCGAGAACCACGAGCGTGTGTTTATCGAGCTGGCCAAGCTGCTGTTCAACCCATGGATCGCGGGCGTGCTGCTGTCGGCCATCCTGGCGGCGGTGATGAGCACCCTGAGCTGCCAACTGTTGGTGTGCTCCAGCGCGCTGACCGAAGACTTCTACAAAACCTTCCTGCGCAAAAACGCCTCCCAGGTTGAGCTGGTGTGGGTGGGTCGCGCGATGGTGCTGTTGGTGGCCCTGATCGCCATCGCCATGGCCGCCAACCCGGACAACCGCGTACTGGGCCTGGTGAGCTACGCCTGGGCAGGCTTCGGCGCTGCGTTCGGCCCTGTGGTGCTGATCTCGGTGATCTGGAAAGGCATGACGCGTAACGGCGCACTGGCCGGTATCCTGGTCGGCGCGATCACCGTGATCGTGTGGAAGCACTTCAATCTGCTGGGCCTGTACGAAATCATCCCGGGCTTTATCTTCGCCAGCCTGGCGATCTATTTCGTGAGCAAGATGGGCGCACCGACTGCGGGTATGGTCGAGCGTTTTGATGCAGCGGAAAAAGACTACAACCTCAACAAGTAACTCGGTGGGCGGTAAGCGCCAATTGCGTTAGAAAAAAGGCCCGCATCCTTAGGATAGCGGGCCTTTTTTTGATCGTTTTGATCGTTCCCATGCTCCGCGTGGGAATGCCACCCCGGACGCTCCGCGTCCCGCTGCCAGTTCAGCCAGCATCCGGCTGATTGAGAAAAATCAGCACGCCCAGGATCGCCATGTAGAACTTGAATGCCGCTTCCTGGCCGTTCCACTGATGGGACTGCCACATCAGAAACCACTCACCGCCGACCACCATAAAGCCAAAAAACCACACCACAAAGCCGAGGGTCAGGCCGGCTGTTGCACCTGCCTTGGCGCGGTTGAATTCGCTCCCGCCTGCATGCCGCGCGCGCCATAGCGATAGCGCGCCCCGCGCCAGCAGTACAGCGGTGAGCGCCTCGCCGAGAATGATCAGCACGTAGGCCGCGTGCCACATCCACGGCGTCGTGATTGACCGATACATGGCGGCGTTGTTCGGGAAGGTGGTGTCCATGCTCAACACATGTTGGACGAAGGCGAAGTTGGAGCCGTAGTCCGTGATGTTGTTGAACGCAACCAGGGTGGCGAAGGCGGCGAGGGCCAGGGTCAGGATGATTTTTGCGTAGCGGGTGGCCATGCTTTTTCCAGTGATCCGGTGAGGAGGAGCTATTACGCTAGCACGGCCTTGGCGTGCCTTCGACGCCAGATACATGAAGAATCCGGCACCCAGGGTGTAGGAGCTTACTGATTTGTCCGTGGTGTGCTCTGGTGGGTGAAAAGCTGGTGCAGAATCGCTCGCCCACCCCTTGCGGAGAGACACCGGATGTTTGCTCTTGCCAATCAAAGTGCCTTTAACCTGACCCTTGATGGGCAGCCCAGTGAACTCAAGGTTCGAGGGTTTTCGGGTGATGAATTTATCAGCCTGCCTTTTCGTTTTGACCTTGAGTTGGTGAGCGAACAACCCGACCTGGACCTCGATAGCCTCCTGCACCGTCAGGCGTTCCTGGGGTTTGATGCGCAAGGGCACGGCGTTCATGGCCAGGTGTACCGGGTGGCGCAAGGCGATTCCGGCAAGCGCCTGACCCGTTACCAGATCACCCTGGTGCCGCAGTTGGCTTACCTGGAACACAGCACGCACCAGCGGATCTTTCAGAAAAAAACCGTGCCGCAGATCATTGCGCTGGCACTGGAGGCACAGGGTATCCAGGGTGATGCCTTTGCGTTTCAGCTGAGTGGGCAATACCCCGAGCGTGAGTACTGTGTTCAGTTCGGCGAAACCGATCTGGCGTTCATTCAGCGCTTGTGCGTGGAGTCGGGCATTCACTATCACTTCCAGCACAGCCCCGAACGCCATCTGTTGGTGTTTGGCGATGACCAAAGCGTGTTCACCCAGCCAGACCAAGCCACTCCCTACTCGGCCGGTTCCGCCATGGTGGCCGGGGCCCCTGCGATCAAGCACTTCATCCTGCGGTTGGAGACCCGCACCACCGGCGTAAGCGTGCGCGATTATGATTTCAAAAAGCCCGGTCTGGTCCTGGAAAGCGCGGCATCCAGCGGGCAACAGCCTGTGCTGAATGAGCAGTACTACCCTGGGCACTTCACTGATCGAGCCCATGGCAAGTACTTGGCGCAACGGGTGCTTGAGCGTCATCGCAGTGACTTTCGCCAAGCCAGCGGCAGTGGTGACCAGCCGGCCTTGTCCACTGGGCAGTTCCTGAAGATGACCGGGCACCCTCGTCCGGAATGGAATAATTTGTGGTTGGTTACCCGGTTGTACCATTCAGGGCAACAGCCTCAGGTCCTTGAGGAATCTGCGCCTGACACTTATGACGATGGCGTCTCCCCCGGCTACCACAATGAGTTTGTCGTCACACCTTGGGATGTGCCGTTTCGAACGCCGCTGATCATGTCCCGCCCGCAAATATCGGGCTACCAGAACGCAGTGGTCACCGGGCCTGCCGACGCTGAGGTCCATTGCGACGAATACGGTCGCGTCAAAGTGCAGATGGCCTGGGATCGCGACGGCGAACACAACGAGTACTCCAGTTGCTTGCTGCGGGTAGCCAGCGGCTGGGCTCACGACCGTTACGGTGCGGTGCTGATCCCGCGGGTCGGCATGGAGGTGCTGGTGGGCTTCGTCAATGGCGACGTGGATATGCCGCTGGTGATGGGCTGCCTGCCCAACGCGGCGAATCTGTTGCCCCTTGACCTGCCGGCGGAAAAGACCCGCAGCCTGTTCCGAAGCCAAAGCACCCCGGGCGGCGGCGGTTACAACGAGTTGCGCATTGAGGATCGCAAAGGCGCCGAGGAGATTTACCTGCGTGCCCAGCGCGACTGGACCCAGCACGTCTTGCATGACCAACACGTCCAGGTGGATAACCAGCGTCGGATCAAGGTGGGCGGCGAATCCCACCATGAGCTGCTGGGTGAAGAGCAGCGCATCACCCATGGCAATCGCCTCGCGGAACTCAAGCAGGATGATCATCTGGTCGTCGCTGGCTCGCAGCAGGTGCGGGCCGGGCGGACCATCCAGATCGGCGCCGGGCAAAGCGTGGTCATCGATGCGGGCGCCAGCGTGACAATCCAGGCCGGAGGGCAATCGATCACGCTGTCGGCCGCCGGAATTTTCAGCAGTGTGCCGATCCAGGTTGGCGGTGCGCCCGCTGCTGTGCCGATGCCGCTGATGCCGGGTGTCACCGCAAAGTTGTCAGCGGCTGTTGCTGCACCACTCAGTGGCGTACAGGTTGCCAGCCTCAAGCGCAGTGCGCCGTTTTGCGAGGAGTGTGAGCGCTGCAAGAACGGCCAGTGTGATATTCCCGGACACTCTCACCCTTAAATGGAATTTATCCCGATGTCTCAGTCCATGGTTCCCAGCGCCTGGCTCGCACAGTGGCCACTACAACCCGAGGAGCGCCTCTACGCAGTGTTGGGCAGCGCCAGCGAAGCCAGGCCGCTTAATGCATGGCAAACCCTGGCACCGAGGAAATTGCCGCATTCGATATGGGCCGGTACGGCTTACGCCGAATGGGTCGACGTCATGCCTTATGTGGGCATTGTTGAGCCGGGCAGTGCCTTCCTTGATTGGGTCGCCAGCGCCGAGGCAACGGACTGGGGTTGGCTCGCGGTCTCGTCCAGCCCGCCGGAGACGGTGGCTGCGCACCTGCAAGGCCTGACCAAAGTGTTGTTGCCGGATGAGCAGGCGGTGTTTTTGCGTTTTTGGGATGGCGCTCAATGGCTGCCCATTTTGCAGAAGCTGGGCGACGAGGCCGGACGCGTGTTGCCGGTGTTTCAGCGTTACCTGATCAATGGCCAGCCGCTGGCCGTCAGCACCGGCCCGGCCACGGCGGCCAAGGCCAGCCCATGGTGGCAAGTGCCTGCGTCGCTGCTTGCACACTTGGCCGAGCACTCGCCGCAGGTGCTGATCGGCAACCTGCTGCAATGGCTCGAAGAACAGCGCCCGGACCTCTACACCGCGTTCAGGCCTGCGACCTTGCGGCACAAGGTCGCCTACTTTTCGCGCAGGCCCGACGTCAGCCCTCAAGCGCTGGCGGATTATCTGGCTTCAGAGTTGAGTTGAAGCCAGGGCCTGCTGCAGGTCCTCGATCAGGTCTTCAATCGCCTCGATGCCGACCGACAGGCGAATCATCTCCGGCTTCACGCCGGCCTTGGCCTGTTCCTGCTCGTTCATCTGCCGGTGAGTGGTGGACGCGGGGTGGCAGGCCAGGGATTTGGCATCGCCAATATTCACCAACCGCTTGAAGATTTGCAGCGCATCGTAGAAACGCACGCCCGCGTCATAGCCGCCCTTCAAGCCGAATGACAGGATCGCCGAGGGTTTGCCCTGCATGTATTTCTGCGCCAAGGCGTGGTGCGGGTGGTCCGGCAGCCCGGCGTAGCTGACCCACTCCACCTCGGCGTGGCCTTGCAGGAATTGCGCAACCTTCAGCGCGTTTTCGGTATGGCGCTCCATGCGCAAGGCCAGGGTTTCCAGGCCTTGCAGCAACAGGAACGCATTCATCGGCGCCAGCGCAGCCCCGGTGTTGCGCAACGGCACGGTGCGGGCGCGGGCAATGAAGGCGGCGGGGCCGAACTTTTCCGTGTAGACCACCCCGTGGTAGGCCGGCTCCGGTTGGTTGAGGCCGGGGAATTTTTCCGGGTATTGGGTCCAGGGGAAGCTGCCGCTGTCGACGATCACACCGCCCAGGGAGTTGCCATGGCCGCCCACGTATTTGGTGACCGAGTGCACCACGATGTCGGCGCCGAACTGAATCGGCTTGCACAGGATCGGCGTGGCCACGGTGTTATCCACCATCAGCGGTACGCCGCGCGCATGGGCGACATCGGCCAGGGCTTCAATGTCGATAATATTGCCTGCCGGGTTGCCGATGCTTTCGCAGTAGACCAGCTTGGTGTTGTCGTCGATCAGTTCGGCGATGGCCTGGGCAGAGTCGTCGCGGGCGAAGCGCACGTCGACGCCAAAGCTTGGCAGCAGGTGGGCGAACAAGGTGTAGGTGCCGCCGTAAAGCTGGGGCGTGGTGACGATATTGTCGCCCGCACGGGTGAGGGTCTGGATTGCATAGTGAATCGCCGCGCTACCGGCCGACACGGCCAGGGCGGCGATACCGCCTTCAAGGGCGGCAATGCGCTGCTCCAGCACGTCGTTGGTGGGGTTCATGATGCGTGTGTAGATGTTGCCGGGCACGTCCAGATTGAACAGGTCGGCGCCATGCTGGGCATTATCGAACTCGAAGGCGACGTTCTGGTAGATCGGCACGGCGACGGCCTTGGTGGTCGGGTCCGACTTGAAGCCGTGGTGCAATGCAATGGTGGCGTCTTTCATGATGCGGGTTGACCTCCTTGGATTCCAGGGTTGCCCCCAAGCAATGTGGGGGCTGGCTTGCCTGCGATGCCAGCACCGCGGTGTATGGGTAATACCGCGGTGATGCCATCGCAGGCAAGCCAGCTCCCACAGCAGCCATAGATTGTTTTCGGCAGTGCGCCTGCCTTTGCGACATAAGCACCGCCCGGCACGCAGCCCTGCACCTTTGCCGCCGTAGAAGGTAAACTTCGCCCCCTGCGCAGGAGCAACCATGAATTATCGTCACGCCTTTCACGCCGGCAACCACGCCGATGTCTTCAAACACCTGACCTTGACCCGCCTCATCGCCCTGATGTCGCGCAAGGAGCAGCCGTTCGCCTACCTCGACACCCACGCCGGGATTGGCCTGTACGACTTGCAGGGCGACCAGGCCAACCGCACCGGCGAATACCTGGAAGGCATTGCGCGCCTGTGGGGCGAAAGCGACCTGCCGCCACTCACCGCCGACTACATGCGTGTGCTGCACGAGATGAACCCGGACGGCCAGCTGCGCTACTACCCAGGCTCGCCGGAGCTGGCGCGCCGCCTCACGCGGCCCCAGGACCGTGTATTGCTTAATGAGAAGCACCCGGAAGACGGCGTGCTGCTCAAGGACAACATGAAAGGCGATCGCCGGGTCAAAGTGCACTTGGGCGAAGGCTGGCATGTGCCACGTGCTTTGCTGCCAGTGCCGGAAAAACGCGCGTTGATGCTGATCGATCCCCCGTTTGAACAACTTGATGAGATGCAGCGCTGCGCGGCGTCCCTCAAGGAAGCGGTCAGCCGCATGCGCCAGACCGTCGCGGCGATCTGGTACCCGGTGAAGGACCAGCGCATGCTGCGGCGTTTCTATCAGGACCTGGCCGGCACCGGCGCGCCGAAGCTGCTGCGTGTGGAATTGCTGGTGCATCCGTTGGACACGCCCAACACCCTGACCGGCTCGGGCCTGGCGATTGCCAACCCGCCGTGGGGGCTGGAGGAGGAGCTTCGTGAGCTGCTGCCGTGGCTGTCCAAGAAACTTGGTCAGACCCAGGGTGGGTGGCAGATGGATTGGCTCATCGCTGAGTAATGAGTCGCCTGTCGGAACGCTATCGCGGGCAAGCCCGCTCCCACATTTGGAATGCATTCCAAGGTGGGAGCGGGCTTGCCCGCGATGCTTTTGGCGTCAGATAGGGCAGGTCACGCCGGTACCGCCGATGCCGCAATAGCCTTGCGGATTCTTCGCCAGGTACTGCTGGTGGTACGCCTCGGCGAAATACACCGTCGGGGCTTGTTCGATTTCAGTCGTGATCACACCCAGGCCCGCCTTGTTCAATTCAGCCTGATAGGCATCGGCGCTGGCCTTGGCCGCTTCCAGATGCTCAGGTTTCACCGCGTAGATCACCGAGCGGTATTGGGTGCCGATGTCGTTGCCCTGGCGCATGCCCTGGGTGGGGTTGTGCAACTCCCAGAACATTTTCAGCAGTTCTTCATAGCTGATCTTGTCCTGGTCAAACACAACCAGTACCACCTCGCTGTGGCCGGTCAGGCCCGAGCAGACTTCTTCGTAGGTCGGGTTCGGCGTGTAGCCACCGGCGTAACCGACCACGGTGCTGACCACGCCGTCGCGCTGCCAGAACCGCCGTTCGGCACCCCAGAAGCAACCGAGGCCGAAGATCGCAAACTCTACGTTGTCGACAAAGGGGCCAAGCAGCGGGTTGCCGTTGACGAAGTGGGTTTCGGGCAGGTTCATCGGCGTTTCACGGCCAGGCAAAGCTTGTTCTTGAGTCGGCAGCACGTTTTTGTTCACCAGAATTTCCGAGCGCAAGACCATGATCAGTCCTCTCAGTCAGATTGAGTTATGTATTAAGACAGACAGCCAGTGTGCCCGAGTGTTACAGCGCTGTCAGGCGATTGGCCCGCGCGGATAGCGTTTAAGCTTTTCCAACAGCTCTGCGCCGGGGATCGGCCGGTCGAACAGGTAGCCCTGGCCCACATCGCAGCGATGGCGGCGCAGGAACGCCAGCTGTTCGGCCGTCTCGATGCCCTCGGCCACTACCTTGAGCTTGAGGTTATGGGCCATGGCGATGACCGCCGAGGTGATCTCCATGTCGTCCTGGTTGTCCGGGATTTCGTGGATAAAGCTGCGATCGATCTTGATGATGTCGATGGGGAATTTTTTCAGGTAGCTCAGCGACGAGTAGCCGGTGCCGAAGTCGTCCATGGCCAGGGTCAGGCCGAAGCTCTTGAGCTGGTCGAGTTGAAGGCGCGTGTCTTCGGTGGCTTCGAGCAGCAAGCCTTCGGTCAACTCCAGCTCCAGCAGGTTGGCCGGCAGTTGTTCTTCCTTGAGGATGGTGGCGATCGACGCCACCAGGTCCGGGTCGGAGAACTGCTTGGGCGACAGGTTGATCGCCACCTGCAGATTGCCCATGCCGCCTGCGCTCAACTGCTTGCTCATGCGGCAGGCCTGGCGCGCGATCCATTTGCCGATGGGGATGATCAACCCGGTTTCTTCGGCCACGCTGATGAACTGGTCCGGGCGGATCATGCCCTTTTCCGGGTGATTCCAGCGCAGCAGCGCTTCCATGCCCAGCAAGCGGCCGCTGCGCAGGCACAGTTTGGGCTGGTAGAACACGTCCAGCTCGTTTTGGGTCAGGGCGCGGCGCAGGTTGTTTTCCACGAACAGCTTGTAACTGGCCTCGGCGTTCAGGGCCTCGGTGAAGACCTGCACCTGATGTTTGCCGTTGGCCTTGGCCTTGTGCAGGGCCAAACCGGCGTTACGCATCAGGGTCTGTGGGTCGCGGCCGTGCAGCGGTGCACAGGCCAGGCCCACGGAGCCGGTGACGCTGATCAACTGGTTGTCGACAAACATCGGCTTGTCGAGGGTGGTCAGCAATTGGCTGGCCACCTGTTGGCCGGTCTCAAGGTCGGTATCGTCCAGCAACACCGCAAACTCGTTACTGGCAAAACGCGCCAGGCTGCCACCGGCACTCAGGCTGTTGCGCAGGCGCCGGGCCAGGCTGATCAGCAGTTTGTCACCGGTCTGGTGACCGAGGCTGTCGTTGATGCGCTTGAAGTTGTCGATGTCCACCAGCAGCAGGCTGATCGGGCTGTCGCTGTCGCGGGCGAAGCGTTCATCAAGGTTGCGAATAAACGCCGGGCGGTTGCCCAGGTTGGTCAGGTTATCGGTGTAGGCCAGGCGCTCGATACGCTGCTGCGCGAGCTTGGTCTGGGTGATGTCTTCGTAGATGCCGATGTAGTGGGTCAACTCACGGTTGTCGCCATACACCTTGGAGATCGACAGCTGGCCCCAATAGGGTTCCAGGTTTTTGCGCCGGCTCTTGAATTCACCCTGCCAGCTGTTGCTCTTGGCCAGGCTCGACGGCGCGTCGAACAGCAGTTCGCTGAGGTTTTCCAGGGCCGGCAACTGTGCCAGGCGGTGGCCGTGGACTTCTTCGGCACTGTACTGGGTGATCGCGGTAAAGCTTGGGTTGACGTACTCCACCACGCCGTCGCAATTGACCAGCAGAAAGGCGTTGGCGCTTTGTTCCACCGCGCGCTGGAACAGGTGCAAGGCGCTGGTGGCGGTGCGGCGGTTGTGGTTATTGATCACTTGCGCGAACTGGTCCGCCAGCTCGCCGGCAAAGGCGATCTCATCCGACTGCCAGGCACGCGAGCTGCCACTTTGCTCCAGGCACAACACACCGACGACCTGACCATCTACGCGGATGCTGGCGTCGAGCATGGCGTGGACGTCCTTGGCGCGCAGGCTCTCGGCCATTTCCCGGGTGCGCGGGTCACGCATCGCGTGGGTGGCGTCGATGGCACGGCTCGAATGCAGGGCTTCCAGGTAATCCGGGAAGTTGCTGGCGTCAATCGCTTCGGGCAAGTGGTGCTGCTGGTCTTCGCGGTGGTAGGCCGAGATCGGCACCAGGCGCTGGCCTTCGAGGTTCCAGATGCTGGCGCAGTCGATCTGGTAGATATCGCAGGCACTGCGGGTGATCAGCTCGGCGGCTTCTTGCAGCGAATTCGGCGTGGTGTAGCGCTGGCGCGCCAGCAGCAGGATCAGCTCCTGTTGGGCGCGTACCCGTTCAAGGTGCTGCAGCTGTTCCTGCTGGGCACGCTGGTTGAGTTCCAGGGCAATCTGCAGGCGGCTGTTCTGGTTTTCCAGGTCGGCGGTCGGGGCGGCGGTGGGGATTTCGCTGAACAGGCCGTCGACCACCATCAGGTAGCCGCGCAACAGGTGGCGATTGTGTTGTTTATACGCCTCGCCCATCTCCAGCAGGCTCAATGGCCCATCGTTGGTGTGCAGGGTGTAGCGCACCAGGTAATGCGGGCTATGGGCCAACTGCTGCTGGATGGTGTCGTGCAGTTGATAGCGCGCCTGGGGTTCCATCAGGCTGGCGTAGGGGGTGCCGATCAAGGCGCACAGTTCCACCGCCGGCAGGCCGAATTGGCGCTCGCAATTGGGGTCCAGGTACAGCAGCGCCCAGCTTGCCTCATTAAGCCGCTCGAAACGCAGCATACCGAGGCGCGAAGGCACCGGTAATTGCGTCACTACCTCGGCCGCCATACGGGCGACATCGGGTTGGCTTTTCATGGGGGAAACTCGCTTGGGAAGATGCGCACGGCGCCGGGCTCACGCCCTCTTTACTGTCACCTGCGGCAAGGTTGCATCATGCAGCACGCACTGACAAGAGAGGATGAAGGCTAAGTGCTATAACCCTGTTATCGGCCGCGTGGGGGATTTCTGCAATCGGGGTGATGGAAGGTGTACAAACCTGTTTTGCGTGTTCAACAGACACCCAAAAAAAGCCCCGCCAAGTGGCGGGGTTGAGGTACGAGCGTGGCGCTCGGAAATCGGTAGTGCCAGGCCTCCCCGGTGACAGGGAGGCCCGTTTGAGGCTTATAGCAAGATGGTGCGGATGTCGTTGAGCAGTTGGCTCAGACGCTGCGTGAAGCGGGCAGCAGCAGCGCCGTTGATCACACGGTGATCGTAGGACAACGACAGCGGCAGCATCAGCTTCGGCTGGAACGCTTTACCGTCCCACACAGGCTGGATAGTGGCCTTGGACACACCCAGGATCGCCACTTCCGGCGCGTTGACGATTGGCGTGAAGCCAGTACCGCCAATGTGACCGAGGCTGGAGATCGTGAAGCAAGCGCCTTGCATGTCATCGGCGGTGAGCTTCTTGTCGCGGGCCTTGGCAGCCAGCGCAGCAGCTTCAGCGGCGAGTTGCAGCAGGCTCTTCTGATCAACGTTCTTGATCACAGGAACCAGCAGGCCGTCCGGGGTATCCACGGCGAAACCTACGTTCACGTACTTCTTGCGAATGATCGCCTTGCCGCTTGGTGCCAGCGAACTGTTGAAGTCCGGCAGCTCCTTGAGCAGGTGCGCGCACGCCTTGAGCAACAGTGGCAGCACGGTCAGTTTCACACCGGCTTTTTCGGCCACGGCTTTCTGCGCAACGCGGAACGCTTCCAGGTCGGTGATATCGGCCTGGTCGAACTGAGTCACGTGCGGGATGTTCAGCCAGCTGCGGTGCAGGCTCGACGCGCCGATTTGCATCAGGCGGGTCATCGGCACTTCTTCGGTTTCGCCGAAGCGGCTGAAGTCCACGACCGGGATCGGTGGAATGCCCGAGCCGCCCGTAGCAGCGCCGGCAGCCGGAGCTTCCTTGGCTTTCTGCATCATGGCTTTGACGTACACCTGCACGTCTTCTTTGAGCACACGACCGTGCGGGCCGGTGGCCGACACAGCGTTGAGCTCAACGCCGAACTCACGGGCCAGCTGACGCACGGCAGGGCCGGCGTGAACCTTGGCACCGCTTGGCGCAGGTGCAGGCGCAGCCGCCGGAGCCGGTGCGGCCTCGGCTTTTGCAGCAGGTGCAGGAGCGGCAGCCGCCGGAGCAGCTTCAGCCTTGGCAGCCGGAGCAGCAGCCGGTGCTGGCGCAGCTGCAGCAGGTGCAGCGCCTTGTACTTTGAGCTTGAGGATGAAGTCGCCAGTGCCGACTTCGTCTTCCAGCTTGACCGCGATGCTTTCCACTACGCCGGCAGCCGGCGATGGGATTTCCATGGAGGCCTTGTCGGACTCCAGGGTGATCAGTGACTGGTCGGCTTCGACGGTGTCGCCGACCTTGACCAGCAGCTCGATGATCTTGGCCTTGCCCGACGAGCCGATGTCCGGAACATGAATATCCTGAACAGTGGCAGCGGCCGGAGCAGCAGCCGGGGCCGCAGGGGCCTCGGCAGCAGCAGGTTTTTCAGCGGCAGGTGCGGGTGCAGCAGCGGCAGCCGGGGCTGGCGCAGGGGCCGCATCAGCGGCGCCTTCGATTTCCAGTTCCAGCAGTTCGTCGCCTTCTTTCAGGCGGTCGCCCAGCTTCACTTTCAGGCTCTTGACCACGCCGGCCTTGGGAGCAGGGATTTCCATGCTCGCCTTGTCCGACTCCAGGGTCAGGATGCTCTGGTCGGCTTCGACGGTGTCGCCGACCTTCACAAACAGCTCGATTACTTCACCTTCACCGCTGCCGATGTCAGGTACGCGAATGAGTTCGCTCACAAAAAATCTCCTCAGCAGTCCAGTGGGTTGCGTTTTTCCGGGTTGATCCCGAACTTGACGATAGCGTCAGCCACCACCTTAGGTTCGATCTCACCACGGTCAGCCAAGGCTTCCAGGGCTGCCAACACCACGAAGTGACGGTCAACTTCGAAGAAGTGACGCAGCTTTTTGCGGCTGTCACTGCGGCCGAAACCGTCGGTGCCCAGGACTTTGAATTCCTTGGACGGGACCCACTGGCGAATCTGTTCAGCAAACAGCTTCATGTAGTCGGTAGAGGCAATGACTGGACCTTTACGGCCGGCCAGGCACTCTTCGACGTAGCTCTTGGCTGGTTTCTGACCTGGGTGCAGGCGGTTGTTGCGCTCGACTGCCAGGCCGTCGCGACGCAGTTCGTTGAAGCTGGTAACGCTCCACACGTCAGCGCCGACGTTGAACTCTTCACGCAGGATCTTCGCCGCTTCACGCACTTCACGCAGGATGGTGCCGGAGCCCATCAGCTGCACGTGGTGCGCCGCTTCCTTGGTGTCTTCTTCGAGCAGGTACATGCCCTTGATGATGCCTTCCTCAACACCAGCCGGCATGGCAGGTTGCTGGTAGGACTCGTTCATCACAGTGATGTAGTAGAAAACGTCCTGCTGCTCTTCGGTCATCTTCTTCATGCCGTCCTGGATGATCACCGCCAGCTCATAGCCGTAGGTTGGATCAAAGGTGCGGCAGTTCGGGATGGTGGCAGCCAGGATGTGGCTGTGACCGTCTTCGTGTTGCAGGCCTTCGCCGTTCAGCGTGGTCCGGCCGGCGGTGCCGCCGATCAGGAAGCCACGGGTACGGCTGTCGCCTGCTGCCCACGCCAGGTCGCCGATACGTTGGAAGCCGAACATCGAGTAGAAGATGTAGAACGGCAGCATCGGCTGGTTGTGGCTGGAGTACGAAGTACCGGCAGCGATGAAGGAGCTCATGGCGCCCGCTTCGTTGATGCCTTCTTCGAGGATCTGGCCCTTCTTGTCTTCCTTGTAGAACATCACCTGGTCTTTATCGACTGGCTCGTAGAGCTGGCCGACGGAGGAGTAGATGCCCAACTGACGGAACATGCCTTCCATACCGAAGGTACGGGCTTCGTCCGGGATGATCGGGACGATACGCGAACCGATTTCCTTGTCCTTGACCAGCTGCGCCAGGATGCGCACGAAAGCCATGGTGGTGGAGATTTCACGGTCGCCCGAGCCGTCCAGGATAGCCTTGAGGGTATCGAGTGGCGGAGTCGGGATGTCGAAAGACTTGGCGCGGCGCTGTGGCACGAAACCGCCCAGTGCAGTGCGACGCTCGCTGAGGTAGCGGGCTTCGGCGCTGTTTGGCTCCGGCTTGAAGAACGGCAGGTTTTCCAGCTCTTCATCCTTGACCGGGATGTCGAAGCGATCGCGGAACAGCTTCAGGCTTTCAACATCAACTTTCTTGGTGTTGTGCGCAGTGTTCTTCGCTTCGCCGGCACCGGTGCCATAACCTTTGATGGTCTTGGCCAGGATGACGGTAGGTTGTTCTTTGTGGTTGACCGCTTCGTGGTACGCCGCGTAGACCTTGTACGGGTCGTGGCCGCCACGGTTGAGTTTCCAGATTTCGTCGTCGGACAGGTCTGCAACCATTGCCTTGAGTTCAGGCGTGTTGAAGAAGTGTTCACGTACGAACGCGCCGTCTTTGGCTTTGTAGTTCTGGTACTCGCCGTCGATGACTTCGTCCATGCGACGTTGCAGGATACCGTCGACGTCCTTGGCCAGCAGTGGGTCCCAGAAACGGCCCCAGATGACTTTGGTCACGTTCCACTGAGCACCGCGGAACACGCCTTCGAGTTCCTGGATGATCTTGCCGTTGCCGCGAACCGGGCCGTCGAGGCGCTGCAGGTTGCAGTTGATGACGAAGATCAGGTTGTCGAGCTTCTCGCGGCCAGCCAGGGAGATAGCGCCCAGGGATTCCGGCTCGTCACACTCGCCGTCGCCCAGGAAGCACCAGACTTTCTGCTTGCCTTCAGGGATGAAGCCACGGGCTTCCAGGTACTTCATGAAGCGTGCCTGGTAGATCGCCTGGATCGGGCCAAGGCCCATGGATACTGTCGGGAACTGCCAGAAATCAGGCATCAGCCAAGGGTGCGGGTACGACGACAGGCCGTTACCGTCCACTTCCTGGCGGAAGTTGTTCATGTGTTCTTCGGTGATGCGGCCTTCCATGAACGCACGGGCATAGACGCCTGGCGAGGTGTGGCCCTGGAAGTAGATCAGGTCGCCGCCGTGTTCGTCGGTCGGGGCCTGGAAGAAGTAGTTGAAGCCGATGTCATACAGGGTTGCGCTGGAAGCGAAGCTGGAGATGTGACCGCCCAGGTCAGAATCTTTCAAGTTCGTGCGCATTACCATCGCCATGGCGTTCCAACGTACCAGCGAGCGAATGCGGCGTTCCATGAATAGGTCGCCAGGCATGCGTGCTTCGTGGGTAACGGGGATGGTGTTGCGGTATGGCGTGGTGATGGCGTAAGGCAATTGCGAGCCGCTGCGGGTCGCGAGTTCGCCCATACGGGTCATCAAATAATGAGCACGGTCTTCGCCTTCTTTGTCGAGAACCGATTCCAGGGCGTCCAGCCATTCCTGGGTTTCGACGGGATCGAGGTCTTGCATGGCTTGCTCCAGGGCGGAAAGGCTACCAGAATCGGTTGCCTGAAGTTTGCGACTGGCCTTGTGGGCAGACGACATAAATTCTTGGATGGCCGAAGGTTGCTTCGGCGTCCTGTAGTTTTACTACAAATCGTCGGCCATTTCAGCCTTTCGAATGTATATACGAGTAGTAAAACTACACAAGACTGAGCGTATGGCTCGGTCTGGCTGGTGAGCATAATCGTTATTGTTGATCATTTGCGAACAAGAAAAGGTGAAAGTTTGATGCTGGCTGCCAAGATGAAATTAATTTCAGCTATTTCTAACCTTTGTTCGACAGTCCTTCACCAAGCGTGGTTCTTGCCTTCACAACCACATGCCTTTCGCGCGCCGATCAAGGATAGACCATGAGCCTTCCAACGCTGGCCGAACTGCCGGCCATTCTCTTGCCTTTTGCCCAGCGGGCCGAGCAGTCATTTCGTGACGCAGTGGCCGCGCTGGACGCCGATCATGGACTTTCTGCGTGGACGCCGCAACGGTGGGCCGACTTTGCCCGGGTGTGCGCCGCCAGTGATTTCGTCATTGAACAGAGTGTTCGTGACCCTTTGATGTTGCTTGAACTGGTGGCCTGGGGCGAGCTGGACCGCGGCTTTGCGCCCGGTGAGCTGTGCAGTCAGATCGCCGGTGCCGTGCAACAGGCCGAAACAGAAGATGAGTTGGGCCGGGTGCTGCGCCGCCAACGCACGCGTCAGCAAGTGCGCATTATCTGGCGCGACCTGACCCGACAGGCGGACCTGGTGCAAACCTGTCGCGACCTTTCCGACATGGCCGACGCCAGCATCGACCAGGCTTACCAGTGGCTGTACCAGCGCCACTGCGTACAGTTCGGCACGCCCACTGGCCGGCGCAGCGGCGAAGCCCAGCACATGGTCATCCTCGGCATGGGCAAGCTCGGCGCGGTGGAGTTGAACCTGTCATCGGACATCGACCTGATCTTCGCCTACCCCGAAGGCGGCGAGACGGTGGGCGTGAAGCGCGCGCTGGACAACCAGGAGTTTTTCATTCGACTTGGTCAAAAACTGATCAAGTCGCTCGACCCCATGACGGTCGATGGTTTTGTGTTCCGTGTCGACATGCGCCTGCGGCCCTATGGTTCAGCCGGTGCGTTGGTGCTCAGCTTCAATGCGCTGGAGCAGTACTACCAGGATCAGGGCCGCGACTGGGAACGCTACGCCATGATCAAGGCGCGCGTGGTGGCCGGCGACCAGGTGGCCGGCGCGCAATTGCTGGATATGCTGCGCCCGTTCGTTTACCGCCGTTACCTGGATTTTTCTGCGATTGAAGCATTGCGCACCATGAAACAGCTGATCCAGCAGGAAGTGCGGCGCAAGGGCATGGCCGAGAATATCAAGCTGGGCTCGGGCGGCATCCGCGAGGTGGAATTTATCGCCCAGGCGTTCCAGTTGATCCACGGTGGCCGCGACCTGAGCCTGCAGCAGCGGCCGTTGCTCATGGTGCTCGGCACGCTGGAAGGCCAGGGCTACTTGCCGCCTGCGGTGATCGCCGAACTGCGCAATGGCTATGAATTCCTGCGCTATACCGAGCACGCGATCCAGGCGATTGCCGACCGTCAGACGCAAATGCTGCCGGACAGCCCCGAAGATCAGGCGCGCATTGCCTTTATGCTGGGCTTTGTCGACTGGGCCGCGTTCCATGAGCGCCTGATGTATTGGCGTGGCCGGGTGGACTGGCACTTCCGTCAGGTGATTGCTGATCCTGACGAAGAAGAAGGCGAAGAAAGCGAGCTGGTGGTGGGCGGGGAGTGGTTACCGTTGTGGGAAGAGACCCAGGACGAAGACGCCGCTTGTCGCCAACTGGCCGAGGGTGGTTTTACTGACGCGTCCAAAGCCCTCAAAGCCCTGGCTGGCCTGCGTGGCAGCCCGCAGTTGCGCGCCATGCAGCGCCTCGGTCGCGAGCGGCTCGACGCCTTTATCCCGCGCCTGCTGGCCCAGGCCGTCGAGCACGCCAACCCGGATCTGGTGCTCGAGCGCGTGCTGCCGCTGGTGGAGGCTGTGGCGCGACGTTCTGCTTACCTGGTGCTGCTGACCGAAAACCCCGACGCCCTGCGCCGCTTGTTGACGCTGTGCGCCGCCAGCCCGTGGATTGCCGAGCAAATCACGCGCTTCCCGCTGCTGCTCGATGAGTTGCTCAACGAAGGCCGCCTGTTCAAGCCACCTTTGGCGCCGGAGCTCGCCGCTGAGCTGCGTGAGCGCCTCACACGCATCCCCGAAGATGACCTTGAACAACAGATGGAGGCCTTGCGTCACTTCAAACTGGCCCACCGCCTGCGTGTAGCCGCTTCGGAAATCGCCGGTAGCCTGCCGTTGATGAAGGTCAGCGACTATTTGACCTGGCTCGCCGAAGCCATCCTCGAACAAGTGCTGGCCCTGGCCTGGCGCCAGACGGTCGCCCGTCATGGCTCACCGCAGCGCGTGGACGGCAGCCTGTGCGACCCGGGGTTCATCATTGTGGGTTACGGGAAAGTCGGCGGCATCGAGCTGGGGCATGGCTCGGACCTTGATCTGGTGTTCATCCACGACGGTGATCCCCAGGCCGAGACCGATGGCGCCAAACCCATCGACGGCGCGCAGTTCTTTACGCGTCTGGGCCAGCGGATCATTCACCTGCTCACCACCCAGACCAACTCCGGCCAATTGTATGAAGTGGACATGCGCCTGCGACCTTCCGGCGCCTCCGGTTTGCTGGTCAGCTCGCTTGGGGCGTTTGAGCGCTACCAGGAAAATGAAGCCTGGACTTGGGAACATCAGGCCCTGATCCGCGCGCGGGTATTGGTGGGCAGTCAGGATGTCGGCCATGCGTTTGAACAGGTACGCGCTAACGTGCTGGGGCGTGAACGTGACTTGGCGAAGCTGCGCCAGGAGGTCAGCGAGATGCGCGCCAAGATGCGCGATAACCTGGGCACCAAGGCGACGGCTGCCGGGACGGGGGCGAACGCCTTCGAGCCGACGACCGTGTTCGACCTCAAGCAAGACGCCGGTGGTATCGTCGATATTGAATTTATGGTGCAATACGCGGCTTTGGCGTGGTCTGCGCAACATCCATCGTTGCTGCGCTATACCGACAATATCCGCATTCTGGAAGGCCTGGAGCAGGTCGGGCTGATGCCCGCTGCCGATGCCCATCTGCTGCGGGAGGTGTATAAGGCCTACCGTTCCGCCGCGCACCGCCAGGCCTTGCAAAACGAGGCCGGCACGGTAGCCGGGGATCAGTTCGCCGACGAACGGCGCCAGGTGAAGCGAATCTGGAATGAACTGGGGTTAAGCTGAAACTCGATTAAATGTGGGATGCCAATCTAATGTGGACACACAGCTTTGTGTGGGAGCCGGGCTTGCCCGCGATGCAGACGCCTCGGTTTATCAGTGATACCGAGTTGATGCCTTCGCAGGCAAGCCAGCTCCCACATAAGCCAGCTCTGACACAAAGTGGCTACCGTGACCTACAGTAAATAACGATGCGGGGAGGCATAAGCCTCCCCGCATCGTTTGTGGAAACTACATGAATATTCTGATCGTTGGGCCTAGTTGGGTCGGTGACATGGTGATGGCGCAGACACTGTTCCAGTGCCTCAAGCAACGTCATCCCGACTGCCAAATCGACGTGCTCGCCCCTGAGTGGAGCCGGCCGATCCTCGAGCGCATGCCCGAAGTGCGCACGGCCTTGAGCTTCCCGCTCGGCCATGGCGCCCTTGAATTGGCGACGCGCCGACGCATCGGTAAATCCATGGTCGGCCAGTACGACCAGGCGATTTTGCTGCCCAACTCGCTCAAGTCGGCGTTGGTGCCGTACTTTGCCGGCATCCCCAAGCGTACCGGCTGGCGCGGCGAGTTTCGCTACGTGTTGCTTAATGACGTGCGCACCCTCGACAAGGCGCGCTACCCGCTGATGATCGAACGTTTCATGGCGCTGGCCTACGAGCCCGGCGCCGAGTTGCCCACGCCGTACCCGCGCCCGAGCCTGCAGATCGATCCGGTGAGCCGTGACGCGGCGCTGGCCAAGTTCGGCCTGGCGCTTGACCGTCCAGTGCTGGCGCTGTGCCCCGGCGCCGAGTTTGGCGAGTCCAAGCGCTGGCCGTCGGAGCATTACGCCAAAGTCGCCGAGATGAAGATTCGCGAAGGCTGGCAGGTGTGGCTGTTTGGTTCGAAGAAGGATCACCCGGTCGGCGAAGACATTCGCCAGCGCCTGATCCCCGGCCTGCGTGAAGAAGCGGTGAACCTCAGTGGCGACACGTCGCTGGCCGAGGCTATCGATTTACTCTCCTGCGCCGATTCGGTGGTGTCCAACGACTCCGGCCTGATGCACGTGGCGGCCGCGCTGAACCGCCCCTTGGTGGCGGTGTATGGCTCGACGTCGCCCGGTTTTACCCCGCCTTTGGCCGACAAGGTTGAGGTGGTGCGCCTGGGCCTGGATTGCAGCCCGTGCTTTGAGCGTACCTGCCGTTTTGGCCATTACAACTGCATGCGTCAGTTGCTGCCGCAGCCAGTGAATGAAGCCTTGCAGCGGTTGCAGGGTTCCGCGGTCGAGGTTCGCTAGTTTGCGCGTATTGGTAGTCAAGACCTCATCCTTGGGCGATGTGATCCACGCCTTGCCGGCACTGACCGACGCGGCGCGGGCGATCCCTGGCATCCGCTTTGACTGGGTGGTGGAAGAAGGCTTTGCCGAGATTCCCACCTGGCACCCAGCCGTGGACAAAGTGATCCCGGTGGCGATTCGTCGCTGGCGCAAGAACATCTGGCAAACCATCAAGAGCGGTGAATGGCGGCGCTTCAAGCAGAGCGTGCAGTCGACCAAATACGATTTGGTGATCGATGCCCAAGGGCTGCTCAAAAGCGCCTGGCTGACGCGCTATGTACGCGCGCCGGTGGCCGGTTTTGATAAGAATTCTGCCCGTGAACCGATGGCTGCGCGTTTCTACTCGCGCCGGCTAGCCGTGGCCCGTGGGCAGCATGCGGTAGAACGCTTGCGCCAGCTGTTCGCCGTGGCGTTGGGTTATGACTTGCCCAAAGGCCTGGGCGATTACGGCCTGAGCGTCGACAAGTTGCTCGGCCTGCCGCCGAAAAAACCCTTTGTACTGCTGCTGCATGGCACCACCTGGGACACCAAGCACTGGCCCGAAGCCTACTGGCGTGAGCTGGCCGAACGCATGGGCCGCCTGGGTGTGGACGTGAAATTGCCATGGGGCAATGCCGCCGAAAAGGCCCGCGCCGAGCGTCTGGCCCAAGGCCTGCAAAACGCCGAAGTGCTGCCCAAACTCAACCTGGCCGGCGTCGCCCGTGTGCTGGCCGGTGCCCGCGCCTGTGTGGCGGTGGACACGGGGCTGGGCCACTTGGCCGCCGCGCTGGACGTGCCGACTATCTCCCTGTTCGGCCCCACCAACCCGGGCCTGACGGGCGCCTACGGCAAAGGCCAGATTCACCTGGCCAGCGATTTCCCATGCGCACCGTGCCTGCAAAAAACCTGTACCTATCAACCGACGGCCGACGACCTGCGTCGGTTCGACATCACGCGCGAGTCGCCCCTGTGCTTCACGCGCTTGAACCCTGAGCGTGTGGCAAACCGACTGAGCACGTTGTTATTGGCTGAGGAGCTGCACTGATGCAACTGGCTTTTGTTTTGTACAAATATTTCCCCTTCGGTGGCCTGCAGCGCGACTTCATGCGCATCGCCCTGGAGTGCCAGCAGCGCGGCCATACGATTCGGGTCTACACGCTGATCTGGGAAGGCGAGATTCCGCCCGGCTTTGAAGTGCTGGTGGCGCCGGTCAAGGCGTTCTTCAACCATCGGCGCAACGAGAAACTGTTGGCCTGGATGGAAGCTGACCTGGCCAAGCGCCCGGTGGACCGTTTGATCGGTTTTAACAAAATGCCCGGCCTGGACGTGTACTACGCCGCCGACGGCTGCTTTGAAGACAAGGCGCAAAACCTGCGTCACTCGCTGTACAAAAGCTTTGGCCGTTACAAGCACTTTGCCGAGTACGAACGTGCGGTGTTCGCCAAAGACGCCAAGACCGAAGTGTTGATGATCTCCGAAGTGCAGCAACCGCTGTTCATCAAGCATTACGACACGCCGCTGGAGCGCTTCCACCTGCTGCCGCCGGGCATTGCCCAGGACCGCCGCGCGCCGCCAAATGCGGCCGAAATCCGCGAAGGTTTCCGCAAGGAGTTCAACCTGCGCGACGACGAGTTGCTGCTGGTACAAATCGGTTCCGGCTTCAAGACCAAGGGCGTCGACCGCAGCCTCAAGGCCGTGGCCGCGCTACCGACCGAGCTTAAAAAACGTACGCGCCTGTTTGTAATCGGCCAGGACGACCCCAAAGTATTCCAGTTGCAGAGCGCCACATTGGGGCTGGGCGATAACGTGCAGTTCCTCAAGGGCCGCAGCGATATCCCGCGTTTCCTGCTGGGCGCCGACCTGTTGATTCACCCGGCGTACAACGAAAATACCGGTACCGTGTTGCTCGAAGCCCTGGTGGCCGGGTTGCCGGTGCTGGTCTCGGCGGTGTGTGGGTATGCCCACTACATTGGCGAAGCCGACAGCGGGCTGGTGCTGGATGAGCCGTTTGAACAAGCGCAGCTCAACCAGTACCTCACGCAGATGCTTACCGACACTGCACAGCGCGCGGCCTGGGGCCGTAATGGTTTGGCCTTCGCCGAGACGGCCGACCTCTACAGCATGCCGCAGCACGCGGCAGATGTGATTCTGGCGGAGCCGAAACGATGAAGTTGATTCTTGCCGAACCGTTCAAGACCTTATGGGCCGGGCGTGACGCCTTTGCCGAAGTCGAGAAACTGCAAGGCCAGGTATTTCGTGAACTGGCGGCGCGTCGCACCTTGCGTACCGAGGTGGAGGGCCGCCCGTATTTCGTGAAAATCCACCGTGGCATCGGTTGGGGCGAGATCTTCAAGAACCTGATCACCGCCAAGCTGCCGGTGCTGGGTGCCGGCCTGGAATGGTCGGCCATCCACCGCTTGCAGGAACTGGGTGTGCCGACCATGACCGGCGTGGCCTTCGGTGAAAAAGGCAGCAACCCGGCCGACCAGCACTCGTTCATCATCACCGAAGAACTGGCCCCGACCATCAGCCTGGAAGACCTGACCGTCAACTGGGTGGCCGAGCCGCCGGCACCGGCATTGCGCCATGCGCTCACCGCTGAACTGGCGCGCATGGTCGGCGACATGCACCGTGGCGGCGTCAATCACCGCGACTGCTACCTGTGCCACTTCCTGCTGGATACGTCCCGGCCGATCGATGCGCGCACCATCAAGCTTTCAGTGATCGACCTGCACCGTGCCCAATTGCGTGCCCATCTGCCGCTGCGCTGGCGCGACAAGGACTTGTCCGCGCTGTACTACTCGGCGCTGGACATCGGCCTGACTCAGCGCGACAAACTGCGCTTTCTCAAAGGCTACTTCCGACAGCCGCTGCGCCAGATCCTGGCCGAGCAGTCGGCGTCCCTGAGCCTGTTGCAGCGCAAGGCAGACAAGCTGTATGCGCGCAAGCAACGCCTGGGGGATGCGATCTGATGGCGGGTTGGAACCTGGAACCTGCTTACGCCGCCCTGGCGGATGATTTCGGCAGCCTGGAGGCGGTGTTTGCCTTGCAGGGTGAGCGACTGACGCGCGACCCCTTGTCGGAAGTGATTCGGGTGGAGCGTGGCGGGGTCAATTACTACGTCAAACGCTACGTAGGCGCCGGCAAAGGCCTGCGCCGTTACCTGGGAAAACCTCGGGTAAAGTCCGAATGGCAGAACCTCAAGCGCTTCGCCAAGTGGGGGATTCCCACCGCCGACGTGGTGGCCTGGGGCCTTGAGCGCAAGGGTTTGGCCTATGCGCGCGGGGCGATGATTACCCGCGAGCTGCCCAAGACCGAAGACCTGTCGGTGCTGGCCGATCGTAACGATCCGTGCTTGAAAGACCCCCAGTGGGTCAACGTGATCAGCCGTCAGCTCGCCGAATACACGCGCACGATGCACGAACACCGCTTTACCCATAACGACTTGAAGTGGCGCAACCTGCTGGTTGACGATAACCGTACGCTGTACCTGATCGATTGCCCCAACGGCGATTTCTGGCGCGGTTTCTGGCTCAAGTACCGTATTACCAAGGACCTGGCCTGCCTGGATAAAGTCGCCAAGTATCACTTGTCGGCCACCCAGCGCCTGCGTTTCTACATGCAATACCGCCAACGTAAGCACCTGACGGCTTCGGACAAACAGCGAATCCGTCACGTGGTGAAGTTTTTCGAGGGGCGCGAATGACTGATTTCCTGGCGGCCGATGATCGCGCATTGCTTGCGCGCCACGGCCTGGCTGACTTCGATGCGCTGTGGGCCAGGCAACTGGACGCGGTGGATGAACCCAATACCAGCGACGGCGGCTGGAGCAGCGTGTTTCGCCTGGAGCTTGATGGCCAGGGTTACTACCTCAAGCGCCAGAGCAACTACCTGACGCGCACGCTCAGCAAGCCGTTTGGCGAGCCGACGTTTGCCCGCGAGTTCCGTAATATCAGCCGCTACCGGAAGCTGGGCATTCCGGCGTTGCAGGCGGCGTTTTTCGGTGAGCGCAAGGTTGAAGGCGAGCGCCGCGCGATGTTGCTGACCCGAGCCCTGGATGGCTGGAATGACCTGGATTCACTGCTCGAACAATGGCCGCAGCTGAGTGACGACCAGCACCGTGCGATCTTGCTGGCCTGTGGTCAGCTGGCGCGCCACCTGCACAGCGTAGGGCAAGTGCATGGCTGTTTTTACCCCAAGCATATTTTCCTGCAACCGCTCGGAGACGGTTATGCCGCGCAGTTGATCGACCTGGAGAAAACCCGCCCGCTGCTGTTCGGCCGGCGTGATCGGATCAAGGACCTGGAGCCGTTGCTGCGCCGCGCGCCGCAGTGGTCGGATGCGCAAGTGCGGCAACTGCTGGCGGCGTATCTGGACCATCCTGAAGACAGTGCGCTGGTGGGCGCCTGGTTCGAGCGCCTGACGGCCCGGCGCAGCCACAAGGAGAAGCGCTGATGCGCTTGTCCGAACTGAAAAAAGCCGGCCGCACGCCCGAGCTGCCGCTGACCCTCGAGCTGGCCGACGCCGCAGGCCCTGGCCAGCTGCAACTGCTTAACCTGTTGCGCGTGTTGCCGGGCGAACGCTACGTGGGCGCCGCCGTCTGGCGCGGCCGTCCGGTGTTGGCCAAGTTGCTGGTAGGCAGCAAGGCCGCGCGGCATTTTCAGCGTGAACTCAGCGGCGTGCGCCTGCTGGCCGAGCAAGGCCTGACCACGCCACAATTGCTGGCCGATGGCTTGCAGGAAGGCGAGGGCGGCTGGCTGCTGTTTGAATTTATCGAAGGTGCCGAAAGCCTCGCCGATGCCTGGCAGGCGGTCGAAGGGTTGCCACCATTGGCGGACGAGCAAACGGCTGTGCTCGCAGAGGCGTTGGGCGCAATTGCGCAGATGCACGCCAAAGGCCTGTGGCAAGAAGACCTGCACCTGGACAACCTGTTGCGCCAGGACGGCAAGCTGTACCTGATTGATGGCGCCGGGATTCGTGTTGAAGCGGCGGGCAAGCCGTTGTCGCGCAACCGGGTGCTGGAAAACCTTGGCGTGTTCTTCGCCCAGTTGCCGAAAAACCTCGAGCCGTTCACCGAAGAGTTGCTGGTGTACTACCTGCTGGGCAACGGCGAGCACGCCTTGCCGCTGCAAGCCCTGGAAAAACAGGTGCGCAAGGTCAGCGCCTGGCGCTTGAAAGACTTTTTGAACAAGGTCGGCCGTGAATGCACGCTGTTCAGCGTGGTGCGTGGCGCCTTTGCCTTGCGTGCGATTCGTCGTGAGGAAGAGGCGGCGATGCTGCCGGTGCTGGAGCAGGCCGACGCGCTGCTCGACCAAGGCCATTTGTACAAAACCGGTGGTGCGGCCACCGTCGCCAAGGTCGAAGCGGGCGGACGGCCACTGGTGATCAAGCGCTATAACATCAAGGGGTTTGCCCATTGGCTCAAGCGCTTCTGGCGCCCCAGCCGGGCCTGGCATTCGTGGCGTGAAGGCAACCGCCTGGCGTTCCTTGGCATCGCCACGCCCAAGCCGCTGGCGGTGTTGGAAAAACGCTTTTTGTGGCTGCGCAGCCGGGCTTACCTGGTGACTGAATACCTGCCGGGGCCGGACATCATCGAGCGTTTTGCGCCGTATGTTGAGAAAGGCGATGCGCCCGAGAATGAACTGCTGGCCCTGGACCACTTGTTCGCCGAGCTGATCCGCGAGCGCATCAGCCATGGTGATTTCAAGGGCCATAACCTGTTCTGGGCCGAGGATCGCTGGGCGTTGATCGACCTGGACGCCATGTGTCAGCACAGCTCGGTCGCAAGCTTCGCGCCGGCGTTCGCCAAGGACCGCGCGCGGTTTATGCGTAACTGGCCTGAGAGCAGTGCGCTGTACCAGCTTATAGATCAGCGTTTGCCCAAACAGGTGCAATGATCGTTCCCACGCTCAGCGTGGGAATGCCGCCCCGGACGCTCTGCGTCCCGCTCCTCAAGCCACGTGCAAGGTGACGCGGAGCGTCACGGGATGCATTCCCACGCGGAGCGTGGGAACGATCAGCCCGATACTCAGAACTGGTATTCAGCCCCGGCCCCCGCATACCACGACCTTCCCGGCGCCGCCTCGTAGTAACGGAAGTTGCCGTCCCCAACAATTACCGAACCGACATACTGGCGATCCAGCAAGTTATCCAGGCGCACCGTCTGGTGAAAGGTCCAGTGCTCCACCTTTTGTTCGAAGCGCGCCCGCCAGTTGAACACGCTGTAGCCCGGTGCGGCGCGTTGCTGGTTGGTGTCTTCGACGTAGACCTTGCTGCGGTACATGCCTTCGAGGGCGGTGCTGACCCAGTCGCGGGGTTTCCAGTTCAGCTCGGCGAAGAGCGTGGTTTGCGGTACGCCGGGCAGGTAGTTGCCTTTGTCCACAGGCTTGCCGCCGCCCATGAAATCGCTGTCATAGGTGGCTTGCAGGCGGGTATAGGCGAGGTTGGTGCTCCATTGTTCCGAGAGCTGGCTTTCGATGCCCAGTTCGAAGCCTCGGCGCAAGGTGCGGCCGGCGTTCTGGTAGGTAGTGCGGCCGTCCTTGGATGACAGCACCACCAGTTCGTCGTCAGTGGTGATTTGAAACAGGGCCGCGTTGACACGCGTGTCCTGGCCTATCTTTGCCTTCAAGCCGACTTCAAATTGTTTGCTGACTGACGGCTTCAAGGCGAAGTTGAAGCCATTTGAAGTGGTCGAATACGCCGACTCGGCCTGGGTCGGGGTTTCGAAGCCTTTGCCCGCGCTCACATAGCCATGCAGGTCCGGCGTGAAGGCGTACATCACGCTGACCGAAGGCGTGTTCTTCTGGTAGGTCTTGCTGCCACTGTCATTGCCGTCGCTTGTGAAGTGGTCGTCCACCTCCATTTTCATGCTGCTGTGGCGCAGGCCGGCTTGCAGGGTCCAGTCGCCCAGCAGCCAGTTGGCTTGCACGAACGGGTCGATGCTGGTGGCGGTGTCGAGTTCGTCACGGCCCAGGGCGCCTTTGACACCGTGCACGCCGTCCAGGGTGTTGGAATAACCTTGGCGGTCATCCTGGCTGCGGTCGTAATCGAGGCCGGTGATCAGGGTCAGCTCGCCGGGGGCGCTGGTGATCGGTTGCAGCCAATGCACCGAGCCGCCGTAGAATTTACGGTCGAAGTCCACCACGCCGCCGCGCTTGTCAGAGGCGGTGCCGCCTGGAATCGACAGGTACTGAATCACGCTCCTGCGGCCGGTGTACGCATTCACCTGCAACGTCGCATCGCCGATGTAGCGTTCGTAATTCAGGCCCAACTGCTGATGATCGATGCTTTTTCGCGTGTTGTACTGCAATGCAGCCGGCGCTACCGAGCGCGGATCGGCCTTGTAGGCTGCCCAGCTTTGCCCAAGCGGATCCTGCGTGCCGTTTTGCTCCAGGCTGCTATAGATCAGCGCCAACTTGCTGTCTTCGTCCGGCTGGAAGTTGAGCTTGGCGAAGGTCTGGTCACGACGGGCGCTGCTGTGGTCGCGGTAGCCATCGGTGTCCATGCGTGAAGCGTCGAGCACAAAACCTGCGCCGTTCGCCGCGCCTTCGGCGGTGAGGTGGTTTTTGCTCATGCCGTCGCTGCCCACCAGGGTTTCGGCGCCGATGCGTGGCGGGCCTTCGCCGTCGCGGGAAAACATCTGGATCACGCCGCCGGCATTGCTGCCATACAAGGTGGCGGCCGGGCCGCGCAGCACTTCAATGCGCTCGGCGGTGTCGAGGTTGAAGGTGGCCGCCTGGCCCTGGCCGTCCGGAGTGCTGGCCGGGATGCCGTCGGCGATCAACTTGAGGCCGCGTACGCCAAACGCCGAGCGCGCGCCGAAGCCGCGCGAGGAGATCTGCAGGTCCTGGGCATAGTTCTGGCGGTTTTGTACCACCAGGCCCGGTACGCGCGACAGCGCCTCGGAGGCGTTGATGCCGAGTTGGCCGTCGCTGATTTGCGCGTGGCTGATGCTGTCCACCGAGTACGGCAGGTCGAAAGTCGGGCTGGCGCTGCGCGAGCCGGTGACCACGCTGGGGTCGAGGACCAAAGTGGCATCGTCGGCCAGGACGGTGCTGCTCAAGCCGAGCAGCAGCAGGGCAAGGGGAACGGGTGGGGGTGTATTCATCGGGAAGCCGGATCAGTGGCGCGACGCAAGGGATAGACGTCGGCGCAAGAAAAGCGCGAGTTTAACGGCTCCCTCCTGCTTTTGCCGAAGAAGAAGACTCCTACGCCGTTTTGAGCTTCGAGTTATCTGTCAGTCGCCGGCCATAATGGTAGGTTCTCGCCTTTCCAACGATTAGAGGCAACCATGAAAGGCAAAAAAGCGAGCCTGTGGGTCTTGATAGGCGGGTTTCTGGTTCTGGGCGGCTGCGGCACCGTGACCACGGCGTTCCGTGAGGATGGCGACACGGTTCGAACGCTCAAGGCGAAAAAAACCTATTGTCAGTCTGTTCCGCGTATCTACAGCGGGGTGGTCTATGACCTCTGCGTACTGCATGGGCCGCCGAATTCCGCAAGCGGGATCGCGTTGAACGACGTGCCATGGGCTTTTATCGATGTGCCTCTCTCCGCTGTTCTGGATACGCTCATCTTGCCCTACACGATCTACCAGCAAAATGTCGATGGCAGCATTGAGCTTCGCTAGTCCCTCGCAGCTAACAGCTTCCTGGCTCTTTTACGCTATAATCCCGCCCTTTAGCTGTTTCTCGCTCAGGCGGGAGGCACACTTTTTTCAGGCGCAACCCGCCTGCATGCAGACTAAAAGAGGCTAGACCCCAGTGGCATTGACGATTCTTGGCCTGTCCGGCGCCCTTAGCCATGATCCTTCCGCAGCGCTGTATATCGACGGCAAGCTGATCGCGGCCGCCGAAGAAGAGCGCTTCGTACGCGACAAACATGCAAAGAACCGCATGCCCTACGAATCGGCGAAGTTCTGCCTGGAACAAGCCGGCATCAAGCCTTCCGACGTTGACGTGGTGGCGATCCCGTTCGCCCCGATCAGCCTGTTTGGCGAGGCGCGCTGGCACTACGCCAAGCGTTACTGGTACGCCCCGGACCGCGCCCTTGACGCGATCCTGATGGGTAACCGTCGCTACAAGCGCTATCGCAACAAGATCGTCTGGTGCCTGGAGCAGTTGGGCTTCGATCCGAAGAAAATCAAGATCGAACCGGTTGAACACCACCTGGCCCACGCTTCCAGCGCCTACCACTGCTCGGGTTTCCAGGAAAAAACCGCGATCCTGGGCATCGACGGTAAAGGTGAGTACGCCACCACGTTCTTTGGCTATGGCGAAAACGGCAAGATCCACAAGATCAAGGAATTCTACGACCCGGACTCCCTGGGCGGCCTCTACGGCGCGATCACCGAGTTCCTCGGTTTCGAGATGCTCGACGGCGAGTTCAAGGTCATGGGCATGGCGCCGTATGGCGACGCCAGCAAATACGATTTCTCGCGCCTGGCTTCGTTTGAAAACGGCGAGTTGGTGATCAACACCGACTACGCCAACGTCATCGGCCTGCGTCGTTATAAAGAGAAGGGCAAGGGTTTTTACTTCTCGCCAAAACTGATCGAGTGGCTGGGTCCCAAGCGCGAAGGCGACATCGCCGACGAGCCGTACATCCACTACGCAGCCAGCATGCAGGCGCTGTTCGAGAAGCTGGCCTTGCAGATGATCGACCATTACCTGGGCGACATCCTCAAGGACACCGGCAAGCTGGCGTTCGCCGGTGGTTGCGCGCTGAACGTCAAGCTGAACCAGAAGATCATTGCCCGCGATGACGTTAAAGAGCTGTTCGTGCAGCCGGCGTCCGGCGATGCCGGCACCGCGGTTGGCGCGGCGGCCTATGTGTCCCACGCCCGTGGCGTGCCGGTGGAGAAGATGGAACACGTCTATCTCGGCCCGTCCTACAGCAATGAAGACGTGATTGCCGCGTGCGCCAAACACGAAAGCAAGCCGGTGTGGCGCAAGATCGAAAACATGCCCAAGCGCATCGCCAAGATCATGGTCGACGGCAACCCGGTGGCCTGGTTCCAGGGCCGCATGGAGTTCGGCCCGCGTGCGTTGGGCGGTCGTTCGATCATCGGTTGCCCAAGCGCGACCGGCGTGGCCGACCGCATCAACCACCAGATCAAGTTCCGCGAGCGCTGGAGGCCTTTCTGCCCGTCGATGCTCGACACCGTGGCCCCACAGATGATCAAGGTCGATCACCCGGCGCCGTTCATGACCTTCACCTTTGAAGTGTCCGAAGAGTGGAAAACCCGCGTACCGGAAGTGGTCCATGAAGATGGCACCTCCCGCGCCCAGGTGCTCAAGCGCGAATACAACCCGCGTTACTACGACATGATGAAAGAGCTGGAAGTATTGACCGGCAACGGCGTGTCGCTGAACACCTCGCTCAACCGCCGTGGCGAAGCGATGATCTGCTCGCCAACCGACGCGCTGAACATGTTCTTCGGCTCCGACCTGCAGTACCTGATCATGGAAGACATCCTGGTCGTCAAAGACGGCGTGGACCCTTATGACTCGGTCGGCTGAGCGCCACGTCCTGCAGTTCTGCCACGGCTATGACGGGCCGTTTCTGGACTGCGCGCGGCAGTACGCCAGCCTGTTCGCAGGCACAGGCTACAAGGTGACCACGGTGTTTCTCACCGGGGTCGCCGACCCCGATGTGGCCGCCGGTTGCGCCTCTGATGAAGTGCTGTTCATGGAGTTCAGCTCCAAGGCCATTCGTGGCCTCAAGCTGGGCGCCATCCGTGAATTGCGCAAAATCGCCGCGTCGCGCAACTTCAGTTTCTGTATTGCCCACCGCTTCAAGCCGATCTACATCGCCTTGCTCGGTACGCGCCTGCCAGTGATCGGCGTACATCACGCTTTTGGTGATTATCAGCGCCGCAGCCGCAAGCTGTTTGCCTCGATTTTCAGCAAGCGCCTGAGCCTGCTCGGTGTATCTGACGCGGTGCGTGATGATATGCGCCGCTGCCTGCCGGCCTGGCCGGCGGCACGTATCCAGACCTTGTATAACCGCATCGATGTCCAGGCCATGCAAGCGTTGCAGGTGTCGGCCGATGAGGCGCGCGATGCCTTGGGGCTGTCGCCGGATGAGTGGGTGGTCGGCAACGTCGGCCGCCTGCACCCGGACAAGGACCAAGCCACCTTGCTCAAAGGCTTTGCCTTGGCCTTGCCGCATTTGCCGGCGCAGAGCCGGTTGGCGATCCTCGGCACCGGCCGCCTGGAGCAAGACCTTAAGTCTCTGGCGCGCGAACTGGGCATTGCCGAGCAGGTGCTGTTCCTCGGCCAGGTGCCGGATGCGCGCCGGTATTTCCGTGCATTCGACGTCTTTGCCCTGAGCTCCGACCATGAGCCGTTCGGCATGGTGCTGCTGGAGGCCATGGCCGCTGGCGTGCCGCTGCTCGCCACGTCTTGCGGCGGCGCCAAGGAAGTGGTTGAAGGCGTGGGCATCCTGTTTCCGTTCGGCGATGCCGAGCACTTGGGGCAGGGCCTTCGGCACTTGGCCGCGATGGGTCGTCAGCAGCACCAGCAGTGCGCCGAGATGATGCTTGAGCGCCTGCACCAACGGTTTTCGGATCAGGCCGTGCGCGATACCTTCTGGCAGTTGCCTGCTGTCACCGAACTGACCGCGAGGGCTTGATGCTCAATCGATTCCAAGGCTTTCGCGAGCGCGGTTGGTCGGTCGTTGACGCGCCGACCTACAGCGACGCCTGGCAGCGTTTTGGCGGCAGTGTCGCCACCCATCCGCAGGTGGTCGAGCGTCTGGCCGGGCTGGCCGAAATTCCGGTGCGCTATTTGGCCTGGGAGCAAAGCGGCGAGCTTAAAGCGTGTATTGCGACCTGGGGGCGCGACCTGGCGTTGTCCAAAGACGTGCTCAAGCGCAATGGCAAAAAAGGCTTGTTCGACCTCGGCAACGCCGAGTTGATCCTGCCCGCCGCTGCCGATGCCCAGGCGCCGCTGCGCCATCGCGCGCGTTACCTGTCGGCCCTGAATGAAGGCCGCTTTGCCGGCATCAAACTCCAGGCCGAACAGTTGGCCATGGCGCGCACGCCTGAAGAACTGTCGAAAAAGTTTCGCTATAACCAGCGCCGTGAATTGCGCCTGCTGGAAGAGGCGGGCGGTGTGGTGCGGCCGGTGCAGGACTTCTCCAGCGCCGAGCTGGCGGCGATCTACTGCGACCTGTTCCAGCGCCGCTGGGGCTTCGCGGCCACCGGTGCCGCGCACATGGCGCAGGTGATCGAGCTGTTGCGTGAGTGGCTGATCGGTTCGGTGATTTTCCTCAACGATGCGCCGATTGCTGTGCAATTGGTGTATCGCGTTGAAGCGCCGCAGTGGGTCAGCGTCGAGTACATCAATGGCGGCGTAGACCCCGAAACCCGCGCGTTCAGCCCCGGCAGCGTGCTGAGCTTCCTCAATACGCAAAGTGCCTGGGAACAGGCGCGGGAAGTCGGCAAGCCGTTGCGCTTTTCGTTCGGCCGTGCGGACCGCGAGTACAAAGACCGTTGGTGCAACCCCGTGCCGGTGTTCACCGTATGAGTACTTCGACCAGCCGCAAGCAGGCGTTGCTCAAGCGCCATCGCCGCAATAAGCGCATCGGGCTGCTGGTCAGCCTGTTGGTACTGATTGCGGTGGGTGTGCTGGTGGCCTGGTGGTTGCCGCTGCTGTTGGCGGTGCTGGCCTGGGTGGCCCATGAAGCCTGGTTTGCCGACCATCTGTTTTACTCGCCCAAGGACGACTATCGGTATCAATTTGCCGCCGATACCGAACAGCCCAAGGTGACGTTGGACAAGGGCCGGCTGGTGCTGGGCCAGACGCTGGAGCTGGCGGGTGATGAGACCTTGATCCTCGCACTGCGGCTCAAGAGCAACCTGCTGGGGCGGTTTATCGATCCCTATGTTGCGTTGCCGGGCGGCGACCGCCAAGTGTTCGAACGCGGCGTCAACGGCCTGCGCTACCTCAATCTCACGGGTCAGGCGCAAGCCTTGCTGGCTGGGCAGTTGCTGTTGCGTGGCCGGTTTTGCCGGGTACAGGGTGAGCCTGTGCTGTCGGTGTTCCGCCAGCCGGATGTGCGTCAACAGCGGGTGATGGTGATTGCGCCGCATGCCGACGATGCCGAACTGGCCGCCTTTGGCCTGTACAGCCAGGCAGCACAGCCCTGGATCGTGACACTGACCGCCGGGGAGATCGAAGCCGAGCATTATCAGCACATGGGCCTGGGCAAGCCTGAAGCGGCGCGCCTCAAGGGCCGGCTGCGGGCCTGGGACAGTATCGCCGTGCCGCGCTGGGCGGGCGTGGCGCAAGAGCACTGCGTTCAGCTCGGGTATTTTTGCCTGCAGTTGGCGGCGATGAAGGCCGAGCCTGCGCGTGCCATTGCGTCGCGGGAAGCCGAGTTGAGCGATATCCGCCTGTTTCGCCAGTTCAACCCGTTCCCGCTGCCCGCCGACGCCGATGGCCAGCCGACCTGGAACAACCTGCTGGCGGATCTGCGTGCCGTGCTGTTGATGGCACGTCCTGAGGTCATTGTGCTGCCGCATCCGGTGATCGATCCGCACCCTGACCATATCTGCGCTCAGCAAGCTGTATTGGAAGCCTTGCAGGGCCTGGAATGGCAGCCGACGACCTTGCTCGGTTACGCCAACCATCTGCATGACAACGACCGCTGGCCGATGGGGGATTCGGGCAATAGTGTCGCTTTGCCGCCATGCTTCGACTCCACTTACATTTTGCAACCATATTGCATGCCAGTATCGGAGGAGCGGCAGTGTGAAAAGGCCATGTCGCTGGGCATGATGCATGACTTGCAACCGCAGATGCCGTTCAAACGGCGGGTGCGGCGAGTCATACAGCGTCTGCTGGCGGGGAGGGCCGTCTCACCGTGGGGTGAGAACGAGTTTTTCCGCAAGGCCATTCGGCGTCATGAACTCTTTTGGTTCATCAAGCACAAGTAACGTTAAGCAACGTGGTGGCGCGCAGCGCGCCTCAGTACCAAATGACAGTGAGTCCCCCTTGAGCAATTCGTGCCCCCGCATCCTTTTCATTATTCCTTACTTTGGCCGCTGGCCATTCTGGATGCCGTTTTTTCTCGAAAGCTGCCGCCAAAACGCTGACGTCGACTGGTTGCTGTTCAGCGACTGCCCGATGCCGGCCAATGTGCCGGACAATGTCCGCATCGAAAGCATCACCTTTGCCGATTACTGCGCGCTGGTTTCCCAGCGGCTGTACATCAATTTTGCACCCCTGGCGCCGTACAAGCTGTGCGACATCAAGCCGGCGTTGGGGCATATCCACGCTGATCGCCTCACCGGTTACGATTTCTGGGCGTTTGGCGATCTGGACCTGATCTACGGCAACCTGCGCGAGTATTTCACCGCCGAGCGGTTGGCCAGCCATGACTTGTTTTCAACCCATGAACGACGAGTCGCCGGCCATTTGTGCCTGATGCGTAACACGCCCAGGAAGCGGCATGCGTTCATGCACATCAAGGATTGGGAAGCGCGTTTTACCGATCAGGCGCATCATGCGCTGGATGAAGGCGCATTCAGTCGAATTTTCCTGTGGCGCAAGAACTTCCCGAAGCCGTTGTTTGAGCTGGTCGGCAAGTTCAACCCATGGCGTCGGCGCAGTGAGTTTACCGAGGCGTTCAGTACGCCCGGTGGTGTGATCAAATGGCACGACGGCAGTGATCGCTTCCCGCATCAGTGGTTCTGGAACAAGGGCCGCCTGACTAACGACAGGGATGGTGAGCGGGAATTTCCGTATTTCCATTTTGTCTGCTGGAAGCGTAATCAGTGGCCGTTGCTACCGGAGCCTGACGCCGAATACGTCGAGACGCTGGCGGCTGAAACAACCTGGGTGGTTGATGCCACAGGTTTCCATCGAGGAGAGTTATGAGTCGGCGTTTCAAGGTCCTGCAACTGCAGCCTGACTACAATGTTAAATCCCATGACTTTGCCGACCTGGCCGAGCAGATCGTCAAGGCATTGCCCGCCGAGCGCTATGAGGTCACCGCCGCGTTCCTGCGTGGCAAGCCAGCGCCTGGGGAACCGGTCAGCCGGGCTGCCAAGTCGGTCTACTTCGAGTTTTCCGACAAGTCACTCAAAGGCTTGCGACTGCGCGCCATGTGGCAGTTGTATAAGTTCTGCCGCCGCGAACAGTTCGACGTGGTGGTGTGCAACCGCTTCAAGCCGGTCAACATGATGTTGCAGCTCAACCGTTGGTTGAAGATCCCGTTGTGTATCGGCATCTCCCACGGTTTTGGCGAGTATGACCGTCTCTACCGCCGCAAGCAGGCGCAGCGCTGGATCGACGCGCACTGGCGCTTTGTCGGCGTGTCGCCGGCGGTCAAGCAGTACCTGCTCGATTGCCAGTGCGGGTTTACCGACCAGAATACCTACGCGATTACCAACGCCATCGACATCGAGCAGGCCGAAGGCTTGCAGCATTCACGCACGCGTGCGCGCGAGTTGCTGGGCATTGACCCTTCGGTGCGGTTGATCGGCGCTTTGGGCCGGCTGGTGCCGGTCAAAGGCCACACCTATTTGTTGCAGGCGTTTGCGGCGCTGAAAGATAACTACCCCACCGCGCAACTGGCCATCATTGGCGCCGGGCGCGAAGAGGCCAACCTGGCCGCGCAAATCCAGAACCTTGGCCTGGATGGACGCGTGCACCTGTTGGGCTTCAAGGAAAATGCCCTGCAATACGTGCGTGCCTTTGACATCTGGGCAATGCCTTCGCTCGCAGAAGGCCTGGGCCTGGCACTGCTGGAAGGCATGAGCGGTCGCCTGCCGGTGATTGCCTCCAGCGTACCGGCCATGCTGCCGTTGATCGAAGGCGCCGGTGGCCTGGCGGTTGAGCCGGCCAATGTGCCCCAGCTGACCGAGGCGCTGGACACTTACCTGGCGCTGTCCGACGAGGCACTCGCACAAAAAGGCGAGCAGGCCTACCAGTACCTTCAGGCGCAACACGACATTGAGGTATTCCGTCAGGAATACCTGGAGCTGATTGATTCAGGGTTGGCTCAAGCACGCGGGAAGAATGTATGAGCCAGAGTCAGCCGTTGGTCACGGTGATCATTGCGTCGTATAACCATGCGCCCTACATTGAGGAAAGTATCCTCAGTGTGTTGAACCAGACCTATCCCAACATCGAACTGCTGGTGGTCGACGATGGCTCGACAGACGACAGTGTCGAGCGCATCCGTCGCCTGCAGGAGCAGCACAGGTTCGACTTTCGTGTGCAGCAGAACCAGGGGCTGACCAACACCCTCAATGGTGCGATTGCCCGGTCTCAGGGGCCGCTGATCGTGCCGTTCGGTTCGGACGACATCATGATGCCCGAGCGCATTGCGACCCAGGTGGCCTATATGGATGGCAAGCCTGAGGTGGGGATCTGTGCGGGCAATATCGAGCTGATCGACTCCCAGGGCGAGCTGTTCCCGGAGAAGCGCCAGCGCCGTGACGTGCCGTTTCGACGCCTGGATTTCGACGATATGTTCCTGGAGCGCAAACCTTACCCGCCAGCGCCTACGCTGATGATCCGGCGTGAAGCGCTGGAAAGGGTCGGTGGGTTTGACCCGCAGATTCGTCTGGAAGATTTGCTGATCGAACTGAAGATTACCCACGCCGGGTACTTTATTGATGGCTTGAACGTGGTGATGGCGCGCTACCGCAAGCACGCGACCAATTCGTACAAGAATCATCGATTCATGATCGATAATATCCTGCGCACCTACGCGTTGTTCAGTGATCACCCGCTGTACAACGAGGTGCGTTACAAGTTCCTCAGCTCCATGTTCCTCAAAACCTCCAACCGCAACCGTGCGTTGGCGCGAGAGCTGCTGGCGCAAATTCCGTTTCGGGCCTGGAACAAGAAGACGTGGCGCGGCTTGGGCCGCCTGTATTTTTCCCCGCTGGAAAAAGACTGATACCAAGATCAAGCAGCACACCTCCACTGGATGTGCCGCAATCTAAATGTGGGAGCTGGCTTGCCTGCGATGGCGGGTTGTTGGTGTACATATCCGTTGCTGCGGTAACGGCTTCTATTGGTTCCGCTCTTACAGCGGGTCACTTTTGTAAAGACCGGAATGCCGGCCCAGACAAAAGTAACCAAAAAGTCTTCGCCCCAACACTCGGTGCCTCTCCATGGCTCGGCATGCCCGCAATCCGCCAGTGATTTGGGGGGGCGCCGCGATGGGCCATCCTTGGCCCAGCGCGGCTAAACCGGCATCCCTGCCGGTTTACCCCCCAAATCACTGTCGAATTGCGGCCATCGTGTTTGACGGGGCGATTTCAGATCAAGATCACGATCAAAAGCGCAGATCAAAAGACCGCTGACTTCGTCATCGAAAAGGATGTAAGAGCAACAGCAAAAGCAAAAGCAGAGCCATACTCGGTCAAAGGTGGGAGCTGGCTTGCCTGCGATAGCATCACCTCGGTGCATCAGAAGTACCGAGGTGTCTGCATCGCAGGCAAGCCAGCTCCCACATCTATTTGTGCCGAATACGACCTCAGGCCGCCGGGCGGGCGAGTGTCAGTACCTGCTCGCGGATTTTCTGCGTGGCGTGCGGCGAAGCCACCGAGGCATAGCCCTTGGCCAATTGCTCGAAGTGAGCTTCGAACAACCAATTGCGATCCTGCGAATAGCGTTGCATATGCTTGAGGTTGCGCTGGCGCAGCGTGTTGCGCAGCGCTGACGGATAGACGCGCATATCCGCCACGTCGATCAGGCCGAACTCGCCGTCTTCCAACAGAAGCACATTGCCCAGGTGCAGGGAGCGGAAGTAGACACCGCGTTCGTGCAGTTGGGCCATAAACCGCCCAAACCGTTCGATCAGCGATTCGCGCAGGCTGCTGTCCAGGCTTTGCAAGGCCTGGCGCAACGTCAGGCCCGGCAGTGGCTGGTAACGCACGGCGGTGCTGCCGTCGCGCAGGCTGTACAGGTCGAGGATCGGCGGTGCTGTAATGCCCAGTGCCTGGAGCTGTTCGCTGTTGCAGGCAAACCGTTCCGAGTACGGGTTGAATGTGCCCGAGGTGTACCAGCGTCGAGCCCTGAACAGCTTAAGGAAGCTGCCATTGCCCAGGCGCAGGACTTTAGGCCCCAGGCCATCTTCCTCGACGATATGCGCGCCTTCGCACAGGGCTTTGAACACCTGTGGCTTGGGCGTGCTCACCACAATGCGCAGCAGGCTGTGGCGACGCTTGGCGATGCTCAGGCCGGCGATCAGTGCGAGGGGGATCCACAGCAGGAACCAGTGCTCCTTGGGCCGCGACAAGATGCCACCGCCTTCGGTAAGCCCCGCGCCGATGCCGTAGGCCAGCAGCGAGGAAGTCAGGATAAACAGCGGCTGCGCGCGTTCCTTGAGCCCTGCGTACAGCCCGCGGCCCAGCATGAAGATCCACGGGATAAAGCCGATGATGCCGACGTAATAAAGCACGCCCAAGGCAAAGCTGTGGGGCTCGCGCAGTGGTTCAAAATCGTAGTTGGCAGGTTTTACATACAGTTCGGAGTCGTAGCTGTGGCCAAGCCATGGATGATCGGCGATGCGGTCGAGGATGATTTGCCAGATTTCGAAGCGGAATGAGCTGCCGCGCTCGGTGATCTGTTGCGGGTAAAACAGCAGCAAGCCGGCGGCCGCCAGCACCAGGGCGGCAACCATCAGCGCCGAGCGCCGATTGCGGCTGAGCAGGCCCATCCAGAGGACTGCTATCACCAGTGCAACCAATGGCGTCCTGGAGCCGGTGGCCAGAATTGCCAGGGTCATGACCGCCAGGGCGGGTGCGCTGAGCCACAGTACCCGTAGCCGTTTGGTGGTGACGCAGAGGTACAGCCAATACACGCAGAAAAAGCCGAACAGGTGGGAACTGAGCAGCGGATTGTCCAAGGCGCCAAGGCCGCCAATCATGCGCATGCCCGGCTCGAAGCCTTTGACGAATGCCACCAGGTTTAACAGCGTCACCACCAGCGCAATCACGGCGGCGCTGAAGAAGATCGGCTTGAACAGGTCATTGCGGTAATGCAGCAGCAGCCCGCAGCCGGCAAACAACATGAACGTCTGCAACGGGATCTTGAACAGGTTGGAGTCGCCGGTGGGTTCCGGGCTCCAGAGCACCGTGATCATTGCCCATGCGCAAAATGCTGTGAAGGCAAGCACCAGCGGCTCGCGTAGTAACTCTTTGAGTTCACGTGGGCGCAGGCACAGCAGGAGCAAGGCCGGCAGGGCAAAGAAAATATAGAAGCCGCGGTGCATGACATTGCGATTGTTGACGAAAAACAGCGAACTCAGAAGCAACAATAAGCCAATGGGCAAAATCCAGAGGACCAGGAAGTCGAAAACGCGATTTGTGCCATAGGTAAGGCGCTTGGAGTGCATACAGTAAAGCCGTTCCAGAATAGAGAAAGCCGACCATGTTAAGACAGTGGCTATATAATGTCGCCCGTTGGATCCAGCCGGGCCGCGGGTCACGCCGGGTGCAAGTACAACAGAGAAGCTGTGCTAAAGTCAGCCTCCTTTTTCAAAACGCCGCGTGATATGACCGACTCCAGTCCGAGCGCAAGCCCTTCGAGCTTGAAAATATACTTCCGCCTGCTCATGTACGTTAAGCCTTACGCCGGCTTGTTCGCGTTGAGTATTGTCGGATTTCTGATTTTCGCGTCGACCCAGCCTATGCTGGGGTACATCCTCAAGTACTTTGTCGACGGCCTATCCAATCCTGACGCCGTGCTGTTCCCCAGCGTCCCATTCCTGCGTGACATGAAATTGTTGCAAGCCGTGCCGTTGCTGATCATTTTGATCGCCGCCTGGCAGGGCCTGGGTTCGTTCCTGGGCAACTACTTGCTGGCCAAGGTTTCCCTGGGCCTGGTTCACGACTTGCGTGTGCAGCTGTTCAACAACCTGCTGACGCTGCCCAACCGTTATTTCGACAACCACAACTCCGGGCACCTGATTTCGCGCATCACCTTCAACGTGACCATGGTTACGGGGGCGGCCACCGATGCCATCAAGGTGGTGATTCGCGAAGGCATGACGGTGATCTTCCTGTTTGCCTCGCTGCTGTTCATGAACTGGCGCCTGACGCTGGTGATGATCGCCATCCTGCCGTTGATTGCAGTGATGGTCAGCACGGCCAGCAAGAAATTCCGCAAGCAGAGCAAGAAGATCCAGGTGGCCATGGGCGATGTGACCCACGTGGCTTCGGAAACCATCCAGGGCTATCGCGTGGTGCGCAGCTTCGGCGGTGAAGTCTACGAAGAGAAACGCTTCTTCAAGGCCAGCCAGGGCAACACCGACAAGCAACTGCGCATGACCCGCACCGGGGCCATCTACACTCCGTTGCTGCAGTTGGTGATCTATACCGCCATGGCGGTGCTGATGTTCCTGGTGCTCTACCTTCGCGGTGACGCGTCGGCCGGTGACATGGTGGCTTACATCACGTTGGCCGGGCTGTTGCCCAAGCCGATCCGCCAACTGTCGGAAGTCAGCTCGACCATCCAGAAAGGCGTGGCCGGTGCTGAAAGCATTTTCGAACAGTTGGACGAAGAGCAGGAAGTCGACCGCGGCAGCGTCGAGCGCGACAAGGTCAGTGGCCGCCTGGAAGTGCGCAACCTGAACTTCACCTACCCAGGCACCGAGCGCCATGTGCTCAAGGACATCACCTTCACCGCAGAACCCGGGCAGATGATCGCCCTGGTCGGCCGTTCCGGCAGCGGCAAGTCCACACTGGCCAGCCTGATCCCGCGTTTCTACCACCACGAAAGCGGCGAAATCCTGCTCGACGGCGTAGAGGTCGAAGACTACAAGCTGCTTAACCTGCGCAAGCATATTGCCCAGGTGACCCAGCATGTCACGCTGTTCAGCGACACCGTGACCAACAACATCGCCTACGGCGACCTGGCCGGCGCGCCACGGGCCGACGTTGAAGCAGCGGCGGCGGATGCTTACGCCAAGGATTTCATCGACCAGTTGCCGAAAGGCTTCGATACCCAGGTGGGCGAGAACGGCGTGCTGCTGTCCGGCGGCCAACGCCAGCGCCTGGCCATTGCCCGGGCCCTGCTGAAGAACGCGCCACTGCTGATTCTCGACGAGGCCACCTCGGCGCTCGACACCGAATCCGAGCGCCACATTCAGGCGGCCCTGGACAAGGTCATGCAGGGTCGCACGACCCTGGTAATTGCCCACCGCCTGTCCACCATCGAGAAGGCCGACCTGATCCTGGTGATGGACGACGGTCGGATCGTCGAGCGCGGCAGCCACGCCGAGCTGCTGGCCCAGAACGGCTACTACGCCCGCCTGCATGCCATGGGCCTGGATGCCCCGGTGCCGGCCGACATCACCTAAACCTTGTGGGAGCGGGCTTGCCCGCGATAGCGCAGTGTCAGTCAGCGAATGTTTCGACTGATTCACCGCCATCGCGGGCAAGCCCGCTCCCACATGTGTTCCTCGGTGGATTCAATGGCAGGTCCGTCGCACTATCTTCTGTGCACACCCTCCACAAGCCTCCCATAACCCTGTGCTAATATCGCGCCCCTGTTCATTTTGTATGTGGGTTGCTCCATGAAGTTGTCCATGCCGCGATTCGATCAAGCCCCTGTCTTGGTGGTCGGCGATGTCATGCTCGACCGTTACTGGCATGGCGGTACCTCACGGATTTCCCCTGAGGCACCGGTACCGGTAGTCAAGGTCGAGCAAATCGAAGACCGTCCAGGTGGCGCTGCCAACGTTGCCCTCAATATTGCCGCCCTCGGCGCCCCGGCCTCCCTGGTGGGTGTGACCGGCGACGACGAAGCCGCCGACAGCCTGGCCAACAGCCTGCGCGGTGCCGGTGTGCGCGCGCTGTTCCAGCGCATTGCCCATCAGCCGACCATCGTCAAGCTGCGGGTCATGAGCCGTCACCAGCAATTGCTGCGTATCGATTTCGAAGAACCCTTCGCCACCGACGCCCTGGCCCTCAGCGGCCAGGTCGACGCGCTGCTCGAAGGTATCAAGGTGCTGGTGTTGTCCGACTACGGCAAAGGCGCCTTGAAAAACCACCAGATGCTGATCCAGGCCGCCAAGGCCCGCGGCATTCCGGTATTGGCCGATCCCAAGGGCAAGGACTTCTCGATTTATCGGGGCGCCAGCCTGATCACACCAAACCTCAGTGAGTTCGAAGCCATTGTCGGCGGTTGCGCCGATGAGCATGAGCTGGTGACCAAAGGCGCGGCGTTGATGGCCGATCTCGACCTGGGCGCCTTGCTGGTGACCCGTGGCGAGCACGGCATGACCCTGCTGCGCCCGGACCACCCGGCGATGCACCTGCCGGCCCGTGCCCGTGAAGTGTTCGACGTCACCGGTGCCGGTGACACCGTCATCTCCACCCTGGCCGCCTCGATTGCGGCGGGTGAAGAACTGCCCCACGCCGTGGCCCTGGCCAATCTGGCGGCGGGTATTGTGGTGGGCAAACTGGGTACCGCGGCTATCAGCGCACCCGAGCTGCGCCGGGCGATCCAGCGTTCCGAAGGCTCGGAGCGCGGCGTGCTGGGCATCGAGCAATTGCTGCTGGCCATCGACGACGCCCGTGCCCACAAAGAAAGCATTGTGTTCACCAACGGCTGCTTCGACATCCTGCATGCTGGCCACGTGACTTATCTGGAACAGGCGCGCGCCCAAGGCGACCGCCTGATCGTGGCAGTCAACGATGACGCTTCGGTGAGCCGCTTGAAAGGCCCGGGCCGTCCGATCAACAGTGTCGATCGCCGCATGGCGGTATTGGCCGGTTTGGGCGCGGTGGACTGGGTGATCAGCTTCTCTGAAGGCACCCCGGAAAACCTGCTGGCCCAGGTCAAGCCGGACGTGTTGGTCAAGGGTGGCGACTATTCTGTCGACCAGGTTGTGGGGGCCGACATCGTCAGCGCCTACGGCGGTACGGTCAAAGTGCTGGGGTTGGTTGAGAACAGCTCGACCACAGCCATTGTCGAGAAGATCCGCAACAATGAGTAATGCTGAAAAGTGGGTGTTGATCACCGGAGGTGCCGGCTTTATCGGCTCGCACTTGGTCGATGCGCTACTTGCCAAAGGCTATGCCGTGCGGGTGCTGGATGACTTGTCCACCGGCAAACGCAGCAATTTGCCGCTGGATAATCCGCGCGTACAACTGATTGAAGGCAATGTCGCCAATGCCGAGTTGGTGGCGCAAGCCGCCGTCGGCGCCACCGCCGTCGTGCACCTGGCTGCTGTGGCTTCAGTGCAGGCCTCGGTGGATGATCCGGTGAGCACGCACCAGAGCAATTTCGTCGGCACCCTGAATGTCTGCGAAGCCATGCGCAAGGCTGGCGTGAAGCGCGTGGTGTTTGCCTCCAGCGCGGCGGTGTATGGCAACAACGGCGAGGGTGCTTCGATTGACGAAGACACCACCAAGGCGCCGCTGACGCCTTACGCGTCGGACAAGTTGGCGGGCGAGCACTACTTTGATTTCTATCGCCGCCAGCATGGCCTGGAACCGGTGATTTTCCGTTTCTTCAACATTTTCGGGCCACGCCAGGACCCGTCATCGCCGTATTCCGGCGTGATCAGTATCTTCAGCGAGCGTGTGCAGCAGGGTGTGCCGATCAGCGTGTTTGGCGACGGCGAGCAAACCCGGGATTTCATGTACGTGGAAGACCTGGTGGATGTGCTGGTCCAGGCCATCGAAGCGCCCGAAGCGCCACTGGGTGCGATCAACGTGGGATGGAACCGCACGACCACGCTCAAGCAGGTGCTTCAGGCGTTGGAAGAGGTGGTGGGGCAGTTGCCGGTGATCACTTACGGGCCGGTGCGCTCGGGTGATATCCGCCATTCGCGGGCGAATAACCAGCGCCTGTTGGCGAGCTTTACGCTGCCGGAGCCGACGCCGCTGAAGGTCGGCCTGGAGCGCTTGCTTAACGGCTGACCTCGGTCATCTGTGGGAGCTGGCTTGTGTGGGAGCTGGCTCCCACACAAGCCAGCTCCCACATTGGATTTGCGTCAGCCTTTGGCCTTTTTCTTCGGCACGATCTTGCGCAGCACCCGTTGCGCCAATCGCTTCAACTTCGACTCCTTCTCAGGCTCCGCCAGGCCTTGTTGGCGCAGCCAATCCTTCCAGCGAATGCGCTCATCGCGCACCAGCCAGCCTTCCTGCTGGGCGAAGCTTTCCGCCAGGTACAAGCCGCGTGTGCTGGCCGGGTATAGCTGGTCTTTCTTTACGGTGTACAACTCTGCCAGCGGCTGGCCGTCCTTCAACGGCATCAGGTACAGGTCGGGCCGCTGACGGTCCAGGCGTGCCACCAACTGGTCGCCTTCGAGGCGCTCATCCACATGGAACAGGCTCAAGGACTTGGCTTCCTTGGGGACTTCAAGGCGCAAGTCATAAATCAATTGCAGCGACGCCGTCGGCAGATGCACATACGCCCGTGGGCGCTCGATCAGTTGCATGGTGGCGCAGCGCACCGGGCGAGCGGCGCCGGACAGCGGGCTCAAGCGAAACGGCAGGGCTTCACGGTAATGCAGCGCGGCGGAGTAGGGCGCGGGCAGCCAGGTGTCATTGAAGCGCCCGCCCAGCCAGCCTTCGGGCGTCTCCAGCAGGCATTCTTCGGCAATTTCCTGGATAGCGGTGTGCAGTGGCAGGTTCAGTTCGTGGGCGGGTACGTAGCCGGAGATCAGCTTGAGCACCACGTCGCCACGGTCCTGGCGGCGCTGGCGCACCAGTACCCAGTAATCCTTGTTCTGCCAATGCAGGGTCAGGCGCACCGACACGCCGAGGTTGGCCAGTTCCAGGGCGAAACGTTCAGGGTTTGCCACCTCCACCGGCTTGCGCCGTTGCAGGGTCTGGGCGAAGTTGAGCGGCATGCCCACGCTCTGGTAACTCAGGCCTTCGGGGGTGGCTTCGACGTGCAGCGGCAGTGTCTTGAAGTTACTGGGGTTTTTTCTAATCAGCGTTCGCGGCATGTCGGCTCCTTCTTGCGACGGGGTCGGCCGCGTGGGCGGCATCAGAGTTGACGAATGACCTGGGCAGCGGTCGCCACGTTGTGGGCCAGGTGCAGCGGATTAATGGTCCCGACAATAGCACTGGCGACGCCCGTTTGCGCAAACAACAGCATGAAACTGGCATGAATTGGATCCATTCCTGGCTCAAGGCACACGTGGCCGCTGGCCAGAGCTTTTTTCACCAGGATGCCTTTGCCGTGGGCGGCGGCGTAATCGATCACGGCTTTCTCGGCCTGTTCATTCAGATTGTAGGTGACCATCGCGCAATCACCTTGTTCCAGAGCCTTCACGCCACCTTCGACGGTTTTGCCGGAGAAGCCGAAACCACGGATCTTGCCCTCTTTTTTCAGCTGCGCCAGGGTCTCGTACACCTCGCAATCATTGAGGATATGCAGGTCATTGCCGTCAGAATGCACCAGCACCAGATCGATGAAATCCGTTTCAAGTCGTTTCAAGCTGCGCTCAATGGACATGCGCGTATGCGCGGCACTGAAATCGTGATGGGACACGCCGTCGGCAAACTCTTCGCCGACCTTGCTGACAATCACCCAGTCGTTGCGCTGGCCGCGTAGCAGTGGCCCCAGGCGCTCCTCACTGCGCCCGTAAGCCGGCGCGGTGTCGATCAGGTTGATGCCCAATTGCTGGGCCTGGCGCAATAACATCCGTGCTTCGTCGTCATTGGGAATCTGGAAGCCGTTGGGGTATTTCACCCCTTGATCACGGCCCAGCTTGACGGTGCCCAGGCCCAGCGGCGAGACCAGCAGGCCGGTGCTGCCCAGTGGTCGATGCAGGTCGTGCAGGGTTGGCAGGCTCATGGCAACAGTTGCTCCCAGGCAGGTTGGCCGAGGGTCGGTTTTGGCAGCTCGGGCAGCGCGTCGCTGGCGCTTGGACGAATGCCGTCGCGTTCCAGGGCGTTGAGTACACGATCGGCGAAGTCCGGCGCCAGCGCCAGTTTGGTCGGCCAGCCCACCAGCAAGCGGCCTTGTTCGGCGAGGAAGGCATTGTCGGGGCGGCTCAGGCCCGATTGCAGCGGCTCGGCACGCTCGACACGCAGGGTGGCCCATTGGGTCTGGCTCATGTCGATCCACGGCAGTAACTGCGCCAGCTCTTTTTGCGCAGTGGCGATCTGTTCTTGTGGTGTGCGGGCCACGCCATCCGCCTCGGCGATATCGCCGCCCATGTACCACACCCAGTTGCCGTCGGCAGCCGGGTGAGTGGTGATGGTAAGGCGCGGCTTGGTGCCGCCGCCCAGGCAGTGCGCATACAGCGGCTTCAGGCCCGGGCCTTTGGCGATGATCATATGCAATGGGCGGGTTTGCATGGCGGGCTGGCTGAGGCCCAGGGCCGTCAGTAACTCAGCGGTGCCGCCACCGGCACTCAACACGATGCGCTGGGCGCGGATCTCGCGGCCATCGACCTTCAGGCCCACCAAGGTATCGCCTTCAAGCAGCGGTTCGATGTGTTGCCCGGCGAGCAAGCCGTCGCCGGCCAATTGCGCCAGGCGTTCGATCAGGCTGGGCACATCGATGACCAGTTCGGCCAGGCGATAGACTTTGCCCTTGAAGCGACGGTCCTGCAGGGCTGGCGGCAATTCGTCGCCCTTGACCTGATCGACGCGGCCACGCACGGCTTTACTGGCGAAGAAGCTGGTGAGGTTGCCGGCGATCGTGCCGGGCGACCACAGGTAATGGGCTTCGGAGAGCAAGCGCACGCCGGTCAGGTCCAACTCGCCGTTACCCGCCAGGGCTTCGCGCCAGCGGCGCGGCATGTCGGCAATGGCTTCGGACGCGCCGGTGAGGGCGCCGTGCAGGGCGTATTTCGCGCCGCCGTGGATGATCCCCTGGGACTTCACGCTTTGCCCGCCGCCCAAGGTGGCGCTTTCCACCACCACCGTGGAAAACCCCTGGCGGCGCAGGCGTGCGTTAAGCCAGAGGCCGGCAACCCCGGCGCCGACAATCAGAACGTCGGTGGAAATAACGGATGGCATCGGCGACCTCAGTGTTCAAGACAAGAGGCGCAGTATACAGGCTGTAGCGTGGCGGTCAGTGCCCGGCGGTTTTCGAGAACAGCTGAATCACCACCACACCCAGCACAATCAGGCCCATGCCCAGCATTGCCGGTACATCCAGCTTCTGCCCGTAGATAAACAGCGCGGCGATACTGACCATTACAATGCCCAGTCCGGCCCAGACCGCATAGGCGATACCCACCGGCACCGTGCGCACCACCAGCGTGAGCATCCAGAAGGCCACGCCATACCCCACAATCATCAGCAACAGCGGAATCGGCGTGCTCAAGCCCTTGACGGCTTTCATGGAAACGGTCGCGATCACTTCCGAGCAAATGGCAATGGCCAGGTAAACGTAGGCAACATTCATGGGGGAATCCTCGGTGTGATACGTGCTTGATTAGGTCCGCATTTTAACCCTTCGCGAGATGAGATAAAGTCATTACCTATCCGATTTAAAGATGGGTTGAGTCATGAGCGTGCAATGGAACCTGGAACAGATGCGCCTGTTTGTCAGCGTCGCCGAGCAGCGCTCGTTTTCGGCGGTGGCGCGTGGGCAGCGCAAGGCGCAATCGGCGGTGAGTAACGCAATTGCCCTGCTGGAAGCGGACCTTGGGCTTAGCCTGTTCGAGCGCAGCAGCGGCCGTCAGCCCCGTCTGACTGAAGCCGGCAGTGTGTTGCTGGAAGAAGCGCGTGAGGTGCTGCGCCAATGTGAACGGCTCAATGGTCGGGCGTTGTCGCTGACCCGTGGTGAAGAAGCCTGCCTGCGCCTGGCCCAGGACGAAGCCATGTTATTTCAGCCGGTGCTCGACAGTCTTGAAGCGTTGGCCCGGCAATACCCGCTGCTGGAAGTACAGCTTTCCAGCGCCGCGCAAGGCGATGTGGCGCGCAAGCTGGTGGAGCGCAAGGCCGACCTGGGTTTGCTGTTCTATCACGACCAGATCCCCGAAGCGCTTGAGCGGCGGGTGGTGGGCAGCGTGGAAATGGTCACGGTGTGCGGCGTGAATCATCCACTGGCCCAGGACAAATACGTGACTTGCCAGCGCCTGGCGCAGTTCCGGCAACTGCTGATGTCGACCCAGACCAGCGTGTACCCCGGCAGTGAAGCCGCGAGCCCCCTGGTGTGGCGTGCCGACAGCTTCTACGTATTGGCCGAATGGCTGATGAGTGGCCTGGGCTGGGCCTGGCTGCCTCGGCACATCGTGCAGTACCCGGCCTATCAACAGCAGATGGTCGAGCTGGACAGCGAATGGACGCCGCCGGCGCTGGTGGTGGAGCTGGTCTGGCGCCGCGACGAGCACCTGGGCCCGGCCGCACGCTTCCTGACCGAGCGATTTGCCGAGTGCTTGCAGGCGATCGACTGAAAAAGCCGATAAACTCCGCCGCCATGAATAGAACTCTCTACAGCTGTCTGTTTTACCTGGCGCTGCCGTTGGTGGCTTTACGTCTGTGGCTGCGCGCGCGCAAGGCGCCGGCGTATGCAAAACGTATCGGCGAGCGGTTTTCCTATGGCCTGCCGGTGATGCAGCCGGGCGGGATCTGGGTGCATGCGGTGTCGGTGGGCGAAAGCATCGCGGCCGCGCCGATGATTCGCGGGTTGATGGAGCGCCACCCGACGCTGCCGATTACCGTTACCTGCATGACGCCCACCGGCTCGGAGCGTATCCAGGCGCTGTTCGCCAATGAACCGCGCATTCAGCACTGCTACTTGCCCTATGACTTGCCTTGCGCCGCCAAGCGCTTTCTTGATCGTGTGCAGCCCAGGCTCGCCGTGATCATGGAAACCGAGCTGTGGCCCAACCACATCCACGCCTGCGCTCAGCGTGGTATTCCGGTAGCGCTGGCCAATGCGCGGCTGTCGGCGCGTTCGGCCAAAGGTTATGCGCGCTTCGCCAAGCTGACCGCGCCGATGCTGGCCGAGATGAGCCTGTTTGCGGTGCAGACAAAAACCGAAGCCCAGCGTTTTTTGAGCCTGGGCGCACGACCACAAACCGTTGAAGTCACCGGCTCGATCAAGTTCGACCTGACCATCGATCCGCAACTGCCGGTGCGTGCCGCCGCCTTGCGCGAGCAATGGGGCGCCACCGAGCGCCCGGTGTGGATCGCCGCCAGCACCCACGAAGGCGAGGATGAAGTGGTGCTGGCCGCCCATCGCCAACTGCTCGAAAGTTACCCCAACGCGCTGCTGATTCTGGTGCCGCGTCATCAGGAGCGCTTCGGGCCGATGTTCGAGTTGTGCGAGCAACAAGGCTTTGCCACGGTGCGCCGCTCCAGCACTGAACCGGTGACGGCGCAGACCTCCGTGCTGCTCGGTGACACCATGGGCGAGCTGCTATTCCTTTACGCCCTTGCCGACAGCGCCTTCGTCGGCGGCAGCCTGGTGCCTACCGGCGGCCACAACCCGCTGGAACCGGCGGCGCTGGCCAAGCCTGTGATCATGGGGCCGCACCTGTTCAACTTCCTCGAAATCAGCGCGATGATGCGTGAGGCCGGGGCGTTGCGTGAGGTGGATGATGCGCAAGGCTTGGCAGAAGCCGTGCGGCAGTTGTTCGAACTGCCGCAGGATGCGCGCAAGATGGCAGAGGCGGGATTGAAGGTGATGCAGGCCAACCAGGGTGCGCTGAAACGCTTACTGGACGGTTTGGACAAACTGCTCAATCACTGAACCAACACGGACCAAAATGTGGGAGCTGGCTTGCCTGCGATAGCATCAACTGGGCATGTCTGATGTACCGAGTTGCCTGCATCGCAGGCAAGCCAGCTCCCACACAAGCCAGCTCCCACATTGGTTTGTGGTGTGTTTAGTAGCCCGGGCGGGCTTTGAGCTGCTCGGCGGCGGCCTTGGCCAGATCCGGCGGCAGAAAATCCTTGTCCGGGTTGTAGTCAGCCTTGAGGTAACGCGTCAGGTCCTGTAAATCCCCAGGGCTGAGCGTGCCCGCCGCCTGCTTCAAGCGCAGGTTGTCGAGGATGTAGTCGTAGCGGCTGTTGTTGTAGTTGCGCACCGACGAGTACAGCTGGCGTTGTGAATCCAGCACATCGACGATATTGCGCGTACCCACTTGATAGCCGATTTCCGTGGCTTCCACCGCGCTCTGGTTGGAGATGATCGACTGGCGGCGCGCCTGCACCTGTTCCACATCGGTGTTCACCGCGCGGTGCAGATTACGGGTGTTTTCCACCACCTGGCGGCGCAGGCCTTCGCGTTGCTGTTCAGTCTGGTCGAGGCGTGAATAGGATTCGCGCACTTGCGAGCTGGTCAAACCGCCGCTGTAGATCGGGATATTCAGGCGCAGGCCGATGGTGCGCTGAGACACATCACCACCGTACGGCACGGGCAATTGGTTCGGGTTGCTGAAACCCAGCGCGTCGTTGTCGCCTTTTTCGTATTGCGCCACGGCGTCGAGGGTCGGCAAGTGGCCGGCCTTGCGCTGGCGCAGGGTTTCTTCGGCAGCGGTCACGGCGTAGTTGCTGGCCAGCAAGTTCAAGTTTTGGCGGCCGGCGGTTTCGACCCAGGATTTGGCGTCATTCGGCGCCGGTGGCAGCACCGGCAGCGTGTGCACGATGCCCTGGATCGCGTTGTATTGGCGGTTGGTCAGCGTGATCAGCGCCTCAAAGGCGTCGTCCACCTGGCGTTGGGCGACGATGCGGTTGGCGCGGGCTGTGTCGTAGCTGGCCTGGGATTGCAGCACGTCGGTCTTGTCCGACAGGCCTACATCAAAGCGTTCGTTGGACTGGTCGAGCTGGCGCTTGAAGGCGTTTTCTTCGGCCTTGGTCGACGCCAGGTTGTCCTGGGCGCGCAGCACGGCGAAGTAGCTTTCGGCGCTTTGCAGGATCAGGTTCTGTTCAGTCGCCGAGAGTTGCAGCGAAGCTTGTTCGTTGACGGCTTCGGCGGCTTGCAGCTGGAACCAGCGATCAGCGCGGAACAGCGGCTGGCTCAAGGTTGCACGCCAGGAGTGCGCGTCACGGTTGACGGTGGCTGCCGGTTGGTCGATCTGGGTGCGCACGTTATTGCTGTCGGCGCCGGCCGACAGGTTCGGCAGCAAACCGGCGCGAGCCTGGGGCACCACTTCTTTTTGCGCGCCATATTGAGCGCGGGCGGCGGCCAGGTCGGCGTTGTTGTTCACCGCTTCCTGGTAGACGCTGACCAAGTCGGTTTTGGCGGACAAGGGCGCTTCAGCTGCCCAGACCATTCCATTGGTCGCACAAGACACGGCAAGAGCCAGTGAGAGTTTGCGCAGCATGAGGCGATCCCCAGTGTGAATATTACGACTGTAATTAAGCGCCCAAGGCTAAGGCTGGCCATTCCTGGCGTCAAGCATTGTGACGACGCCCGAGTGTAGTGGCGCTGACCCCGCGCAACAATCCCGCAATCACGCCATTCATCACGCTGAATACACCGCTATTGGCAATTTGCCCACACCATGGTCTAGACTGGCCGCGTTCTTGTCGGGGTGCCTTGTTGGAAGGCTGAGATCGGTAAATACCGGATCCCGTTGAACCTGATCAGGTTAACGCCTGCGTAGGGAACAAGATTTCTCGTCACCCGGCGAGTCCTCTTGTGCTTCGTCCGGGATGTTGTTCGACAATCGAACAGCGCTCGTGCCTTGCACAGCACTGGTTTCAGTGCGTCCATCCGTCACAGGTTCGCTCCGACAAAAATCCACCGCCTGGATAAGTTGGAGAGCCCGTGATGAGCACTGAATTAAAAAGCCAAAAATTAAAAAATACCGTGCACCTGAGTGAATCGGCCAAAGTCGACTCCGGCTCCGTGCAGCCGTTTACCCGCTCGCAAAAAATCTACGTGCAAGGCACTCGCCCGGACATTCGTGTGCCGATGCGTGAAATCAGCCTGGACGTGACGCCCACCGATTTCGGCGGTGAAATCAACGCACCGGTGGTGGTGTACGACACCTCCGGCCCGTACACCGACCCCAACGTCATCATTGACGTGCGCAAAGGCCTGGGTGATGTGCGTTCGCCGTGGATCGAAGTGCGTGGCGACACCGAGCGCCTGTCCGGCCTGAGTTCGCACTTTGGCCAACAGCGCCTCAGCGATGCTGAGCTCACCGCACTGCGCTTTGCGCACGTGAAGAACCCGCGCCGCGCCAAGGCAGGTGCCAACGTCACGCAGATGCACTACGCGCGCAAAGGCATCATTACCGCCGAGATGGAATACGTCGCCATCCGCGAAAACATGAAGCTTGAAGAAGCCCGTGCCAGTGGCCTGCTCGACCAGCAGCACGCCGGTCACAGCTTCGGCGCCAGCGTGCCGAAAATCATCACGCCTGAGTTTGTGCGCGAAGAAATCGCCCGTGGCCGCGCGATTATCCCGGCCAACATCAACCACACCGAACTGGAGCCAATGATCATCGGCCGTAACTTCCTGGTGAAGATCAACGGCAATATCGGCAACAGTGCGTTGGGTTCGTCCATTGAAGAAGAAGTGGCGAAACTGACCTGGGGCATTCGCTGGGGTTCGGACACGGTGATGGACCTGTCCACTGGCAAGCACATCCACGAAACCCGCGAGTGGATCATCCGCAACTCGCCGGTGCCGATTGGCACCGTTCCGATCTATCAAGCCTTGGAAAAAGTCGGCGGCGCCGCCGAAGACCTGACGTGGGAGCTGTTCCGCGACACCCTGATCGAACAGGCCGAGCAGGGCGTCGACTACTTCACCATCCACGCAGGCGTGCTGCTGCGCTATGTGCCGCTGACTGCCAAACGCGTGACCGGCATCGTGTCCCGTGGCGGTTCGATCATGGCCAAGTGGTGCCTGGCGCACCACAAAGAGAACTTTACCTACACGCATTTCGACGAAATCTGCGAAATCATGAAGGCCTATGACGTCAGCTTCTCCCTTGGCGACGGCTTGCGTCCAGGCTCGATTGCCGACGCCAACGATGCTGCGCAATTCGGCGAACTGGAAACTCTCGGCGAGCTGACCAAAATCGCCTGGAAGCACGACGTGCAAACCATGATCGAAGGCCCGGGCCACGTGCCGATGCAGTTGATCAAGGAGAACATGGACAAGCAGCTCGAATGCTGCGACGAGGCGCCGTTCTACACCCTCGGCCCGCTGACCACCGACATCGCACCGGGCTACGACCACATCACCTCGGGTATCGGTGCGGCGATGATCGGCTGGTTCGGTTGCGCCATGCTCTGCTATGTCACGCCCAAGGAACACTTGGGTTTGCCGAACAAGGATGACGTGAAGACCGGGATCATCACCTACAAGATCGCCGCGCACGCTGCGGACTTGGCCAAGGGGCATCCGGGCGCGCAGATTCGTGACAACGCCTTGAGCAAGGCGCGCTTCGAGTTCCGCTGGGAAGACCAGTTCAACCTCGGCCTGGACCCTGACACCGCGCGTTCGTATCACGATGAAACCTTGCCGAAGGACTCGGCCAAGGTCGCGCACTTCTGTTCGATGTGCGGGCCGAAATTCTGCTCGATGAAAATTACCCAGGAAGTACGCGAGTACGCCGCCAACCAGCGCATTGAAGCGGTGGACGTGGACGTGGCCAAGGGCTTGGCCGAGCAGGCGGAACGGTTCAAGCAGGAAGGCAGTCAGCTGTACAAGAAGGTCTGACATCCACGATCGTTCCCACGCTCAGCGTGGGAATGCATCCCGTGACGCTCTGCGTCACAAAGGCGGACGCAGAGCGTCCTTAGCGGCATTCCCACGCAGAGCGTGGGAACGATCATGTCCCTCAGAGATAACACCCTTGAGCATTCAACCGAGTACTTACTCTCCGGACATCGCGGTCCCCGCCGACAAACGCGTGTTCGGCGCCCGCGACCTGTTCTCCCTGTGGTTCTCCCTTGGCATCGGCCTGATGGTCCTGCAAACCGGCGCCTTGCTCGCGCCGGGCCTGGGCTTGTCCGGCTCGTTGCTGGCGATTTTTCTCGGCACGCTGGTCGGCGTGTTGCTGCTGGCCGCCGTCGGTGTGATCGGCAGCGACACCGGCCTGTCCGCCATGGCCGCGCTCAAGCTCAGCCTCGGCGCCAAGGGCGCGAGCCTTCCGGCACTGCTGAACCTTTTACAACTGGTCGGCTGGGGCTCGTTCGAGATCATCGTGATGCGCGACGCCGCCAGCTTGCTGGGCACCCGCGCGTTCAGCGAGGGCAGCCTGCTCGCCAGTCCATTGCTGTGGACCCTGTTTTTCGGTGGCTTGGCGACGTTGCTGGCGGTCAGCGGGCCGCTGACATTCGTGCGCCAGATCCTGCGTAAATGGGGCATCTGGCTGCTGCTCGCCGCCTGCCTGTGGCTGACCTGGAACCTGTTCGCCAAGGCTGACCTCACGGCGTTGTGGGCCAAGTCCGGTGACGGCTCGATGCCGTTTGCGGTGGGCTTTGATATTGCCATCGCCATGCCGCTGTCGTGGTTGCCACTGATCGCCGACTACTCACGCTTCGGCCAGCGCGCCAAAAGCGTGTTCGGCGGTACGGCGTTGGGCTTCTTTATCGGTAACTTCTGGCTGATGAGCCTGGGCGTGGCCTATACCCTGGCATTTGCGCCCAGTGGTGAAGTGAATGCGCTGTTGCTGGCGCTGGCCGGTGCTGGCTTGGGCATTCCGTTGCTGCTGATCCTGTTGGACGAGTCGGAAAACGCCTTTGCCGATATTCACTCGGCGGCGGTGTCCAGCGGGATTCTGTTGCGCTTGAAGGTCGAGCACCTGGCCTTGGTCATCGGTGTGATCTGCACCTTGATCGCCTGCCTGGCGCCGCTGGCGCAGTATCAGAACTTCCTGCTGCTGATCGGCTCGGTGTTTGCGCCGCTGTTTGGCGTGGTGCTGGTGGATCACTTTATCCTGCGTCACCGTGGCCAAGGCACGGTTGCCAACCTGCATTGGCCGGCGCTGGTGGCCTGGCTGGGTGGCATCGCCACCTATCACGTGCTGGCCAACCTGTATCCGAATATCGGTGCAACCCTGCCGGCACTGGTGCTGGCAGGGCTGTTACAGCTGATCCTTGGGCGTGCGGTCAGTGGCGCGCAGGCATCAGCTCAGGCTTGAGCACGCCGGTGAGGCGCGCATAGGGGATGGTCATTTCGATCAGCCCCAATGCATAAGGGGCGATGGTGCTCACGTTGTACTTGAGCACCACGCCGGCGCTGGTCAGGGCCACATTCGGGGTTTTCTGGAACGGCCAGCTCTTCACGAACTCCGGGTCGCGGTCCATCTGCGAATTGATCAGCCAGCTGTTGTGGGCGACTTTCGCGGTGTTCCAGAACGCCTGTTCCTGGCCCGGCAGCAACATGTCGGCCAGGCTCAGCTCTTTGTGCAGCAGGCGTGAATAGTTGATGAAACCGCGGCCGGGCGCGCCGTGGGCGGTGCCGGTATCCAGATAACTGGACACTTCAACGATCACCAGTCCGTCATGCTGCTCACGTACCTTGGCTTGCAAGTACATGCTGTTGCGGTTCGGCGACTCGCGCAGGAACTTGTCGCGGTAGGCATTCAGGGTCGGCGGCACGCTGGCGCCGGGCGTGGTGCGGGTCATTTGCAGCAGGCGTTGCTCAACAATGCTGTCCAACTGCGGCTCGCTGGGGAAGTGCACGGTGTCGATGTTCACCAGTGGGCATTCCGGGCTGTTGCAGCCGGGTTTGATTTGTTCGGAAGTGTCCGGCTTGGTGTCCAGGGGCTTGAGGTAGCTGGGCTGGAACAGGCTCTGGCAAGCGCCCAGAGTCAAGGCAATACAGGCCACGGAGGCGATTTTTAAAAGCGACATGTGCGTCCTTCGGAAATCGATGGAAAGCGAAAAAGAGTAGCGCTTCGACTGCGAACAAAGCCGTCAGTTCGCCACTAAGCTGATTAGAGTGAGTTTGACGTCCGCCGTCTATCCCGGCAACCGGAAAGGGGCTGCATCAAGGGCCATGGGCGCGTTAGGATGGCGCGAATTGCACCTGCGTAACGAGGAAGGATATGACGGACATTGCCAAATCGACGCCGAACACCATCGAGATCGTTCAGCGCGACAATGCCTATAAGGGCTTTTACCAGCTTGATCGCGTGCAACTGCGCCACGAGAAGTTCGATGGCGGCATGAGCCGGGTGATCAATCGTGAAGTCTTTGTGCGTCATGATGCGGTGTGCGTGCTGCCCTACGACCCGCAGCGCGATGAAGTGGTGTTGATCGAGCAGTTCCGTATCGGCGCCATGGGCCGTACCGGCAACCCGTGGCTGGTGGAAATGGTCGCGGGGCTGATTGATAAGGATGAACAACCGGAGGAGGTTGCACACCGCGAAGCCGAGGAGGAAGCTGGCCTTACGTTCTCTGCGCTGTGGCCGATCACCAAATATTTCCCGTCGCCCGGTGGCAGTACCGAATTCGTGCACTTGTACCTCGGTCGTTGCGACAGCTCAGGTGCAGGTGGCGTCCATGGACTGGAAGAAGAAGCAGAAGATATCCGCGTCACCCCCTGGGCCTTTGAAGATGCCCTGCAAGCGGTGCGTGACGGCAAAATTTCCAACGCAGCCAGCATTATCGCCCTGCAATGGCTTGCGCTTAATCGCGCGGAAGTGAGGGGGTTATGGCAGTAAAGGCACGGGAACGATACCGGGTTGACCTGATCGGGCTGCAAGCCGCCTGCGAGGCCAATTATGCGCGGCTGATGCGCCTGCTCCCCGACATGCGTCACGCCCCCGAGGCGCGGCGTATTGCCGTGACCCATGGCGACCAGATGCTGGGCGTGCTGACCCTTGAGGTCATCGTCAACTGCCCGTACACCACCACCCTGCGGGTGCGCCAGGAGCACAGCCTGCCCTGGCTGCCGGTGCCGCAGCTGGAGGTTCAGGTGTATCACGATGCGCGCATGGCCGAAGTCATCAGCGCAGAACACGCGCGACGCTTTCGCAGCATCTATCCTTATCCGAATGTGTTCATGCACCAGCCCGATGAGAAAGCACAACTCAATGTGTTCCTCGGCGAATGGTTGAGTCACTGCCTGGCCCTGGGCCATGAATTCGAAGTCGTGCGCTAGATGTGAACTGCGTCTTTCCTCTTTGTGTCCTGCCCCAGCATAATCGCGCTACCTATCCATTCCTGTGATTGCCTTGGGAGAGCGCCTTGCCGAGCGTATCCGCTGTGAACCCTGATGCGTCGGTGCTGCTGGTGCAGTTGTCCGACAGCCACCTGTTTGCCGAGGCCGACGGTTCGCTGCTGGGCATGAACACCCGCGACAGCCTGCAGCGGGTGATTGGTTTGGTGCGCGAGCAACAGCCGCAGATCGATTTGGTGCTGGCCACGGGAGACTTGTCCCAGGACGGCACGCTTGAGTCTTACCAGCTATTTCGCGACCTGACTCGGCAGATCGACGCGCCGGCGCGCTGGATTCCTGGCAACCACGACGAGCCGCAGGTCATGGCCCACGCGGCGGTGCACAGCGATTTGCTCGAGCCGGTGGTCGATATCGGCAATTGGCGCGTCACCCTGCTGGATTCGGCGGTTCCGGGCTCGGTCCCCGGTTATTTGCAGGATTCGCAATTGCAATTGCTCGCCCAAGCCCTGAGTGAGGCGCCAAACCGTCATCATCTGGTGTGTTTTCACCATCATCCGGTGTCCATCGGTTGTGCGTGGATGGAGCCCATCGGCCTGCGCAACCCTGAAGCCCTGTTTGCCGTACTCGACCGTTTCCCACAGGTGAAGGCGGTGCTGTGGGGCCATGTGCACCAGGAAATCGACCGTGAGCGCAATGACGTGCGCCTTCTGGCGTCGCCGTCCACCTGTATCCAGTTCGCGCCGGGCAGCGAGGACTTCAAGGTCAGCGAGCAGGCGCCGGGGTATCGCTGGCTGCGATTGCATGCCGACGGACGGTTGGAGACGGGCGTGGAGCGGGTAAAAGGATTCGAATTTACCGTCGATTACGGCAGCAACGGCTACTAATACGTTGCAAACACTTATCAACATGTGGGAGCTGGCTTGCCTGCGATAGCGGTGTGCCAGTTAATCAATAGCTAACTGATCCGCCGCCATCGCAGGCAAGCCAGCTCCCACATTCGATCCGCTTCTGCCTGTATTCCCTGTAAACTGCGCCTCTTTGGCTGATGCACGGAGAGCCCGGCATGTCCGCGTCGATTCTATATATCCACGGTTTCAACAGCGCGCCTGCGTCCAACAAGGCCACCCAGTTGAGCACCGTGATGGACAGCCTCGGTTTGAGCGACCAATTGCGTGTGCCGGCCCTGCATCACCACCCGCGTCAGGCGATTCCTCAATTGGAAGAGGCCATTGCGGAACTGGGGCGGCCGCTGCTGGTGGGAAGCTCACTCGGCGGCTACTATGCAACCCATCTTGCCGAACGCCATGGCCTCAAGGCGCTGCTGGTGAACCCGGCGGTCAGCCCGCATCGGATGTTTGACGGTTACCTGGGCACCCAGAAGAACCTCTACACCGATGAAACCTGGGAGCTGACCCACGACCACGTCACGGCCCTGGCCGAACTGGAAGTGCCGGCGCCCCAGGATGCCGCGCGTTATCAAGTGTGGTTGCAGACCGGGGATGAAACCCTGGATTATCGCCTCGCCCAGCAGTATTACCGGGCCTGTGCCTTGCGCATCCAGGCCGGTGGCGACCATGGTTACCAGGGGTTCGCCCAGCAATTGCCGGCCATGTTGAGTTTTGCCGGCATTGGCGCAGATCAGTATCAATCCTTCGACTTTGCAGCACTGTAAAGTCCAGGGGCACTTTTTAATCGAACGACTCACGACGAGACCCCATGGCCACTCCCAGCGCTAGCTCTTATAACGCCGACGCCATCGAAGTCCTCTCGGGCCTCGACCCGGTGCGCAAACGCCCCGGCATGTACACCGACACCAGTCGGCCGAACCACCTTGCCCAGGAAGTCATCGACAACAGCGTCGACGAAGCCTTGGCCGGGCATGCCAAGTCGGTACAAGTCATCCTCCACGCCGACCATTCCCTGGAAGTGTCCGACGATGGTCGCGGCATGCCGGTGGACATTCACCCGGAAGAGGGTGTGTCGGGCGTCGAGCTGATCCTTACCAAGCTCCATGCGGGCGGCAAGTTCTCCAACAAGAACTACCAGTTCTCCGGTGGCTTGCACGGTGTGGGTATTTCCGTGGTCAACGCCCTGTCGACCCTGGTGCGGGTCAAGGTCAAGCGCGACGGCAACGAGTACCAGATGACCTTTGCCGATGGCTACAAAGCCACCGACCTGGAGGTCGTCGGTACCGTTGGCAAGCGCAACACCGGCACCAGCGTGTACTTCGCGCCGGACCCGAAATACTTCGATTCGCCAAAATTCTCCATCAGCCGCCTCAAGCATGTACTCAAGGCCAAGGCGGTATTGTGCCCGGGCCTGCTGGTCAGCTTTGAAGACAAAGGCACCGGCGAAAAGGTCGAATGGCACTACGAAGATGGCCTGCGCTCCTACCTGGAAGACTCGGTCAGCGACTTTGAACGCCTGCCTAACGAGCCGTTCTGCGGCAGCCTGGCGGGGAATAAGGAAGCCGTCGACTGGGCGCTGCTGTGGTTGCCCGAAGGTGGCGACAGCGTGCAGGAAAGCTACGTCAACCTGATCCCCACCGCCCAGGGCGGCACCCACGTCAACGGTTTGCGCCAGGGTTTGCTGGACGCCATGCGCGAGTTCTGCGAATACCGCAGCCTGTTGCCGCGCGGTGTGAAGCTGGCGCCGGAAGACGTGTGGGAGCGCATCGCGTTCGTGCTGTCGATGAAGATGCAGGAGCCGCAGTTCTCCGGCCAGACCAAAGAGCGTTTGTCGTCCCGCGAGGCGGCGGCGTTTGTCTCCGGTGTGGTCAAGGACGCGTTCAGCCTATGGCTCAACGAGCACCCGGAACTGGGCCTGGCCCTGGCGGAGCTGGCGATCAACAACGCCGGTCGTCGCCTGAAGGCCAGCAAGAAAGTCGAGCGCAAGCGCATCACCCAAGGCCCGGCACTCCCAGGCAAATTGGCCGATTGCGCCGGGCAAGACCCGATGCGCTCCGAGCTGTTCCTGGTCGAAGGTGACTCCGCCGGCGGTTCCGCCAAGCAAGCGCGAGACAAGGAATTCCAGGCGATCCTGCCGTTGCGCGGCAAGATCCTCAACACCTGGGAAGTCGACGGCAGCGAAGTCCTGGCCAGCCAGGAAGTGCACAACATCGCCGTTGCGATTGGTGTAGACCCGGGCGCGGCGGACATGAGCCAGCTGCGCTACGGCAAGATCTGCATCCTTGCCGACGCCGACTCCGACGGTTTGCACATCGCCACCTTGCTGTGTGCGCTGTTTGTGCAGCACTTCCGCCCGTTGGTGGATGCCGGCCACGTCTACGTCGCCATGCCGCCGTTGTACCGTATCGACCTGGGCAAAGAGATTTTCTACGCCCTGGACGAAGCTGAGCGCGATGGCATCCTCGACCGCCTGGTGGCCGAGAAGAAACGCGGCAAGCCACAGGTCACGCGATTTAAAGGCCTGGGTGAGATGAACCCGCCGCAGCTGCGCGAAACCACCATGGACCCGAACACTCGCCGCCTGGTGCAGTTGACCCTGGAAGACTTCGCCGGCACGTCGGAAATGATGGACATGCTGCTGGCGAAGAAGCGTGCGCCGGACCGCAAAGCCTGGCTGGAGTCCAAGGGTAACCTGGCCGAGGTACTGGGCTGATGCGCACAGGCTTCGCCCTGGCGATCCTGATGTTGAGCGGGTTGGCGGCCACCCAAGCGGTGGCCGCGCCCGTGGCTGAGCTTAAATTAGTCTCCGAACACCCGGTGGACGGCATGCGCGGTGGCAACCTGTCGGGCCTGGCGCTGTGTGGCCAGGACCTGTGGACGGTTTCCGACCGCGATGACGACCAGATTTACCGCCTCGATATCAGCGCGCCGACCTGGAAGGCCGAAACTGTAAAGATCGAGGTGCCACCGGTGCCCGAGTCCGGCCTGCCTTGGGGTTTGCGTTCGCGCACCAAGGCTGCGTCGTTCATTCGTGGCGGCGACCTGGATTTTGAAGGCATCACCTGTGACGCCGCCGGCAACCGCTACATTGTCAGTGAAGCCCATGCGGCGGTGCTGCAAGTGCCGGTGAACGGTGCGCCGCAATGGTTGAAGATTGCTCCGGGCATGGTCCGCGAAGCGCGGGCCAGTGGGATGTTGCTGCACTTCAATGCCTTGTTCGAAGGTTTGGCGATCAACCCCGAAGGCAATCAGATCTGGCTGGCCGCCGAGCGAGAGCGACGAGGGTTGATCTCGATCAAGCGTGGCCAGAGCGTGTGGGATTGCGATGGGCCCTGTGTGTTGCTGAGCGAGGCCGGCCAGGAAGTGCAACCGGCACAGTTCACCAACGCCAAGGCGGTGTCCAAGGACTTTGCCGACCTGGCGCTGTTCAACGGCAAGCTGTTTACCCTGGAGCGCAATGCGTTCCAGATTTGCCGGCGCGATGCGGTCACGGCCAAAGTCGAGCTGTGCTGGTCGTTTGCCGACGAAACCCTGACACCGAACCGGCGTTATGCCCAGCCTTATGGCTTGGCCGAAGCCCTGGTGGTGGATGCCGAAGGTGTGTGGTTGGGTATCGACAATAATTTTGGCCCGCGTGCCGACGGTGAAAAACGCCCGGTGGTCTATCGTTTTGCCGCGCCGGCCGGTGGCTGGGGCGCCCAACCATGACGGCAGCGCCGCCCGGCAAACGTGCCGGACGTGTACTGATGTTCGTGGCATGGGGCGCCGGGCTGTTTTTGGCCACGCGTTTTTTTGGGCAGTGGGAAGCGCGTCAGGAAAACCCCAATGCGGTGGTGACCTCAGAGCAGCATGAGGGTTACATCGAAGTAAAATTGCTGGGCAACGGCCAAGGGCATTTTGTCGCCAGCGGCCAGATCAACGGATCGCCGGTGGAGTTTATGCTCGACACCGGCGCGACCGATGTGGCGGTGCCGGCCGAATTGGCCGACCGCCTCGGGCTCAAGCGCGGCCTGCCCGTGACCTTGAGCACCGCCAATGGGCGTAGCCAGGGCTACCGCACCAGCCTTGATCGCCTGAAGCTGGGCGATATTGTCCTGCAGGACGTCCGCGCGCTGGTAGCGCCGGGCTTGGGCGGTGAGCAGGTACTGTTGGGCATGAGTGCATTGAAACAACTTGAATTTACCCAGCGCAGCGGCACCATGCTGCTGCGCCAGACCAAACAATGATGAGGCCCGCATGAGTGACATCCTCGCAGACAGCTTAGATGGCGTAGAACGCCGATCGCTGGCTGACTTCACCGAAAATGCCTACCTCAACTACTCCATGTACGTGATCATGGACCGTGCCTTGCCGCATATCGGCGACGGCCTTAAGCCCGTACAGCGGCGCATTATCTACGCCATGAGTGAGTTGGGCCTGGACGCAGATTCCAAGCACAAGAAATCGGCGCGTACCGTCGGTGACGTGCTCGGTAAGTTCCACCCCCACGGCGACTCGGCCTGCTACGAAGCCATGGTGCTGATGGCCCAGCCGTTCAGCTACCGCTACACCTTGGTGGACGGCCAGGGTAACTGGGGTGCGCCGGATGATCCCAAGTCCTTCGCCGCCATGCGGTACACCGAGGCGCGTCTGTCGCGTTACTCGGAAGTGCTGCTGAGCGAGTTGGGCCAGGGCACCGCGAACTGGGGGCCTAACTTCGACGGCACCCTGGACGAACCGCTGGTGTTGCCGGCGCGTTTGCCGAATATCCTGCTCAATGGCACCACCGGCATCGCGGTCGGCATGGCCACTGATGTGCCGCCGCACAACCTGCGCGAAGTCGCGACTGCCTGCGTGCGTTTGCTTGATGAGCCAAAAGCTACGGTCGAGCAGCTCTGCGAGCATATTCAAGGCCCGGATTACCCGACCGAAGCGGAAATCATCACGCCGCGTGCCGACCTGCTGAAGATGTACGAGACCGGCAAGGGCTCGGTGCGCATGCGCGCGGTTTACCACATTGAAGACGGCGACATTATTGTCACCGCACTGCCGCACCAGGTGTCCGGTGCCAAGGTGCTGGAGCAGATTGCCGCGCTGATGCAGGCCAAACCGTCGAAATTGCCGCAAGTGGCTGACTTGCGTGACGAGTCCGACCACGAAAACCCCTGCCGCATCGTGATCATCCCGACCAACAGCCGGGTCGACCACGAAGTGCTGATGCAGCATCTGTTCGCCAGCACCGACCTTGAGTCCAGCTACCGGGTCAACGTCAACATCATCGGCCTGGACGGCAAGCCACAGCTGAAAAACCTGCGCAACCTGCTGGTGGAATGGCTGGAGTTCCGCGTACAGACCGTGCGCCGCCGCCTGCAATTTCGTCTCGACAAGGTTGAGCGCCGCCTGCACCTGTTGGATGGTTTGCTGATCGCTTACCTCAACCTGGATGAAGTGATCCACATCATCCGCACCGCCGAGCACCCGAAAGCCGAGCTGATCGCGCGTTTCGAACTGAGCGAGATCCAGGCCGACTACATCCTCGACACCCGCTTGCGTCAGTTGGCGCGGCTCGAAGAGATGAAGTTGCGCGACGAGCAAGACGCGCTGCTCAAGGAGCAAGCCAAGCTGCAAGCCCTGTTGGGTAGCGAAACCAAGCTCAAGAAGCTGGTGCGCAGCGAACTGATCAAAGACGCCGAAACCTATGGCGATGATCGCCGCTCGCCAATCGTCGAGCGCGCAGAAGCGAAGGCCCTGACAGAAACCGAACTGTTGCCTAACGAGAAAATTACCGTCGTTCTGTCGGAAAAGGGTTGGGTTCGTTCCGCCAAAGGGCATGATATTGACGCCACCGGCCTCTCGTACAAGGCTGGCGATGGTTTCAAGACCGCTGCGGCCGGGCGTTCCAACCAGTTTGCGGTGTTTATCGACTCCACCGGGCGCAGCTATTCGGTGCCCGCGCACACCTTGCCATCGGCACGTGGGCAGGGCGAGCCGCTGACCGGGCGCCTGACGCCGCCACCGGGGGCGAATTTCGAGTGCGTGCTGCTGCCGGACGACGATTCACTGTATGTGATCGCCTCCGACGCGGGTTACGGTTTTGTGGTCAAGGGTGAAGACCTGCAGGCCAAGAACAAGGCGGGCAAAGCGTTGTTGAGCTTGCCGAACAACGCCAAGGTGATCCTGCCGCGTACCGTGGAAGACCGCGAGAGCAATTGGCTGGCATCGGTGACCACCGAAGGGCGTTTGCTGGTGTTCAAGATCAGCGATTTGCCGCAGTTGGGTAAAGGCAAGGGCAACAAGATTATCGGGATTCCCGGGGAGCGCGTGGCCAGTCGCGAAGAGTACGTGACCGACATCGCCGTGATCCCGGAAGGCTCTACCCTGGTGCTCCAGGCTGGCAAGCGCACGCTGTCACTGCGCCCCGACGACCTTGAACACTACAAGGGTGAGCGTGGCCGACGGGGTAATAAACTGCCGCGTGGCTTCCAGCGCGTGGATGCTTTGCTGGTGGAAACGCCTGTTTAAGGCGGATTAGAGGGCTCGATCTACGATTTAACGCGTAGATCGGCGCTTTCGCGCTGGAGTCAGGGCGCATATTCACGGATGATATGGCCTTTCCAGCGCCGGCGTGGCCGAGCGTGTTTAGGTTATTTTTAGTATTACATTGTGGTTCGCCTTGTGGCAGCCACCTGGATGGGATGATGACTGCTCCACGCCTTCCTTTATTTTTGATGCTCGCTGGCCTTTTGGGGCTGGCGGGTTGCAGCACACACCAACCGGTGTCGCTGTACCAGCTGGACAGCGGAAGTCCGGCTCAGCCTGCGCAAACCGCAGGCATGGCCGTTTTGCTTGGCCCGGTCGTTGTTGCTGATTACCTGCAACGCGAAACCCTGCTTCAACGTCAGAACGACGGCAGCCTGCAAGGTTCCACCGATGGTCGTTGGGCGGGCAGTTTGTCGTCCGATATCAACCAGCTGATGTTGCGTCAGGTGGCTGGCCATCTCGACAGCCAGCGTGTGGTGCTTGCACCTGGGCCGGCGGGTTTTACCCCGGACGTGCAGGTATTGCTGACCATCACGCGGCTTGACTCGGGTACTTCGCAACCGGCGATTCTTGACGCCCAATGGCGCTTGATCGACCGCCGTGGCCAGGTGCGCGATAACCGCATCGTGCACCTGCAGGAAGAACATACCGGCACCACCGCGTCCCAGGTCCAGGCCCAGGGCGTGTTGTTGCAGCATCTGGCGCAACAGTTGTCGGTGGCGCTCAAGCCATTGGCCAACCAGCCGCCAGTGGCCGAGGCGCCGCGCAAGCAAGCGCCATCCCAGGCCAAACCGTCAGCTCCGCAGAAGCCTAAGATGCCGATGGCCACGCCGATTCGCACGGATATGGAAGTGTTCAGGTTCTGATCTGAATCGCGCCCAAACAAAAGGCCCGCTTACTCAGCGGGCCTTTTTGTTGTCTACGATTTGATCGTTCCCACGCTCCGCGTGGGAATGCCTCTTGGAACGCTCCGCGTCCCGCCGTCAGCACTGCGCAGCAGTGACGCAGAGCGTCACGGAATGCGTTCCCACGCGGAGCGTGGGAACGATCAGCCATCAGGGCTTGTTACGGGTCTCATGCATGCGCGCCAACTGCCGCTCGAGCATCGACGGGTACGGCTCCATCAGCCGCTCCACACAGCTCGCGCCTTCAGGGCTGGCGATCGGGCGGATTCGTGCGCGCTGGCGGATCAGCGCATCTTCACTGATCTTGCGCTCCACCAGCAGCAGGTTGCGGCTGTGTTGGGACAAGGCCAGCGCATCCTGGGCGATCTCGGTAAGCAGCAGGTCGATCTGGCTCATGCCGAACAGATCGTCTCCGACGGTCAGGCCAAGTTGCAGCTGCAAGGTAATGCCGCTGTCGGCCACTTCAATCTGCAAGGCATGGCCGAGGGCGCGCAGCAGCTCGCCGCAGCAGATGGCATTGGTCAGGTAGTCTTCGCCGCTGTCTTCGCTGTGGAACAGCATCAACGTGCTGCCGTCGTTCAGGGTGTGCAGCTCGCTCTGATAGAGCGACGCAGCCTGGTCGAGGCAGTCGCGGTAGCGCTCCAGCAATTCGGTGAGGCGCGCACGGGGCAGGCGACGCAGTTGGTCCTGGGCACCCAGTTGCACAGCCAGTACGGCGCTGTGCTGCGGCTCGGTATTTTTTACCGGCGCAGGTTGCGAGGCCACAACGGGTGCGGCGGCCGAGGTGTCGCGCAGGTCGGCGAACGGGTCTTCATCGTCCAGTTCGTCTTCTTCGGCCTTGATCACCTGGCGTGGTGCAGGCTTGAGGGCGGCCACCGGCGCGCTTTCGTCAAAGCCTGGGTCACGCAGGTTGCGCACTTCAAACTCGGGCTCGTCGTCGTAGTCGGTGTCGTCGTACTCAGGCTCGGGTTCAACCTCAGGCACCACCGGCTCGGGAGCGAAGCTGGCGTGAAGCTGGCGGGCGAGGTCGCCGATTTCATCCTGGCGGTCGGTGGCCGGGGTGTGTTCGTCGATATCGCGCAGCCAGATGCGCAGTTGCATCAGCGGCGTGGAGATATGCCGACCCAGGCGCAAGCTCAGGGCCAGGGCCAGTGCCAGCAGGATCGCGCTGAGGATGCCCATGCTTTGCAGGCTGATGGTCATCGGCTGCTGGAATTGCTGCATGTCGAGGCTGATGCGCAGTTGCCCGGCCTTCACATCCTGAAACGTAATATTGCTCGAATACAGACCTTCGGCTTCACCCAGCAGGCCGTTTTTCGGGCGCTGCCCGGCTTCGGCCATGATCCGGTTGTCCACGCTGTAGATGGCGGCGTGGGCCACCAGCGGGTTCTTGGTCAGGTTATTGAGCAGCACGTTGAGGCTGAGGATGTCGTTGGACACCAGCAACTCAGTCGCCGAAGTGGCGGTCTGGGTCGTCAGGCTCTCGCCCAGGGCGTCGGCTTGCTCGTGCATGGCCTGCTTGAACTGCAAACCCATCACGCAGGCGTAGATCACCAGGGCCAGAGCGACCAGGATCACGTTATGGCTGGCGATGCGTAATGCGATCGGTACACGGCGGTGGCGCAGTGCCCGGAAGATCAGCAGGAAGAAGTTATCGGTTTTTACTGGCGTGGGCCGGTTCACTTGCGCTCGGCTCTTGGTCCGTGAAGTTGACGCGCAGTATAGCGACAGGCCTAGAACCGGCAAAGCGCTCGCTGTGCCCGATGGTCACTGAAAGTGGGTAGAATGCGGTTTTTTTCCAGCCTGGGGGTGCGCTTTGCGCGAAATTGTCCTGATAAACATCACCGGCGAAGACCGCCCGGGTCTCACCGCAGCCATTACCGGTGTTCTGGCCCAGGGTGGTGTGAACATTCTCGACATCGGCCAAGCGGTGATCCACGACACGCTGTCGTTCGGCATCCTGGTGGAAATCCCCAGCACCGAGCAGGCCTCGTCGGTGCTCAAAGACATCCTGTTTACGGCGTATAAGCTTGATCAACAGGTGCGTTTCACCCCGGTTTCCGAAGCCGATTACCAGCATTGGGTCGAAGGCCAGGGTAAAAAGCGCCACATCGTGACCCTGCTGACCCGCAAAGTAACCGCCGAACAATTGCAGCGTGTCAGCTCGATCACCGCTCAATATGGTTTGAATATCGATCACATCGACCGTCTGTCGGGTCGTATGCCGTTGGACACGCCGGCCGACAAAGGCAAGGGCTGCATCGAGTTCTCCGTGCGCGGCGAGCCGGCCGACCCGCAAGCCTTGCGCGCCGAATTCCTCAGCGTGGCCCAGGAACTGAATGTCGACATCGCCTTCCAGGAAGATTCGCTGTTCCGCCGTAACCGCCGCCTGGCGGTGTTCGATATGGATTCCACGCTGATCGAAGCCGAAGTCATCGACGAGTTGGCCAAGGCCGCCGGTGTGGGCGAGCAGGTGTCCGAAATCACCGAGCGCGCCATGGCCGGTGAGCTGGATTTTCGCGCCAGCTTCAAGGAGCGCCTGGCACTGCTCAAGGGCTTGGACGTAAGTGTGTTGGATTCGATCGGTGCTTCGCTGCGCCTGACCGAAGGCGCCGAAACCTTGTTTGCCGAACTCAAGCGCCTGGGCTACAAGACTGCAATTCTCTCGGGCGGTTTCACCTACTTCGCCAAGCAATTGCAGGCCAAGCTGGGCATTGACTATGTATTTGCCAACGAGCTGGAAGTGGTGGATGGCAAAGTGACCGGCGTGGCGGTCGAGCCGATTGTCGACGCACAGCGCAAGGCGGACTTGCTGAAGGAATTGGCCCACAAGGAAGGTTTGCGTCTGGAGCAGACCATTGCGGTCGGCGACGGCGCCAATGACTTGCCGATGCTGGCGATTGCCGGGTTGGGTGTGGCGTTCCGTGCCAAGCCGTTGGTGAAGCAATCGGCCAAGCAGGCGATTTCGACGCTGGGGCTGGATGGTGTGTTGTATCTGTTGGGCTTTCGCGATCGCGACGGGCAGTTGTAACCCGATCTAACTGCAATATTGCAGTAACTGTGGGAGCCGGGCTTGCCCGCGATAGCGGTAGTTCAGTCATTGAAGTATTGACTGGTACGCCGCTATCGCGGGCAAGCCCGGCTCCCACATTTGATTTGCATCAGCTTCAAATCAGGCTTTCGGCAGTGCGATACCCTGGCCCATCTGTACCGGCGTACCCGCCACCAACTCCTCTGCCCACTTCACCTGATCCGGCCCGAACAGCACGATGGCGGTCGAACCCAGCTTGAAGCGGCCCAGTTCAGCACCTTTCTCCAAGTGAATCGGCGCGCGTGCGGCTTCGTCGTAGCGGAAGGTTTTCAGCTCGCGTTTCGGCGGCGTGACCAGCCCGGCCCATACGGTTTCAATCGACGCCACAATCATCGCGCCCACCAACACCACAGCCATCGGGCCGCGTTCGGTGTCGAACAGGCAGACAACACGCTCGTTGCGCGCAAACAGTTCCGGCACGTTTTCGGCGGTGGTCTGGTTGACCGAGAAAATCCGGCCCGGCACGTAGACCATCTCACGCAGCGTACCGGCCAAAGGCATGTGTACGCGGTGGTAATCCTTCGGTGACAGGTAAATAGTGGCGAAATCACCGCCCATGAACGGTGCAGCCAACGCCGCATCACCACCGAGCAATTCCAGCACGCTAAAGCTATGGCCTTTGGCCTGGAACACACGACCGTGTTCAATCGGGCCAAGCTGGCTGACCGCGCCGTCGGCTGGGCTCAGCACCGCGCCTGGAGTTTCATCCAGCGGGCGGGCGCCGTCTTTCAGGGCGCGGGTAAAGAAGGCATTGAAGTGCTCGTAGGCGGTGAGGTCTTCGACCAGCGCCTGGGACATGTCCACTTGATAGCGCTTGGCGAACCACGCCGTGAAGGCATTCTTGAACCAGCGCACGCGGCACTCGGCAATGCAGCCGGCCAGGCGCGACAGCAAGTGGTGCGGCAGCAAGTACTGGCTGAGGATAAACAACTGCTTTTTCATAACTGTCCTTAAACCTTAAATCTCGACGGGGGTGTCGGGGTGGTTGCCCCATTCGCCCCAGGAACCGGCATAACCTTTGACTCGCGGATAACCGAGCGCCTTGGCCACCAGGTAGGTGAAGCCAGAGCGGTGGTGAGTCTGGCAGTGGGTGATGATTTCTTTGTCGCGGGTCAGCCCGAGGTCTTCGAGGATCTGCGGCATGTCGCGGCGGATACGCAGGTTGCGCGCCTTGTCCATACCGGCAGTCCATTCGAAGTTGACGGCGCCGGGGATGTGACCACCCTTGGCGGCGAGCACTTTCTCGCCGGAATATTCCAGCGGGCCGCGTGCGTCCCAGATCCCGAGGTCGGCGGCGCCGACACGGCTTTGCAGGTATTCGCGGGTGGCGGTGGGGCCGTCGTGCAGCGTGAGGCTGACCGGGCCGCCAACCGGGGCGGGCACTTCGGTGGATACCGGGTGTTTTTCGTCCAGCCAGGCCAGCAGGCCGCCATCCAGGTAGTGGTACTTCTGGTGGCCGATCACGTCGAGCAACCAGATAAACCGCCCGGCCCAGCCGCCGCCTTCGTCGTCATAGACGACGTAAGTGGCGTCCGGGGTGTGGCCCAGTTCGCCGAACAGCTTTTCCAGGTCGGCCTTGTGCGGCAGCAAGCCGGGTGCTGGCGGCTGGCCCAGTTGGGTGCGCTTGGGGTCAACGAAATGCGCGCCGGGGATATGCCCTTCGGCGTAGCGGGCGGCACTGGTGAGGTCCACCAGAATCAAGTGTTCGGCATCCAGGCGACCAAGCAGGTCGCTGGACTCGATCACCAGCGGCAAGCCAGAGAAGTCAGGCATGTGAGGTCTCCTGGGCACAAATGTTGGTGATAAAAGAGGGCGATTGTAGCGCAAGCATCAGGCGCTGCGGTTGGTAAAGCTGTGCAGCGCTTTCTCGATGCATTGAGCGGTTTTGCCAAAAGCCTGCACGGTGGTTTCCGAGAACGGCCCGCCGCCCTGGTCGGCGACCATCAGCATCACCACGCGGCCATTGCAGCTCAGAGAGCGTAGCAACAGGTGTTCACCGGTAAACCAGCGGCGCAGGATCGGCGGCAGCAGCGCAGAAAATTGCGCGTGATTGTCTGGCGTGAGGCGCACCTGGGCGGACTTTTCCAGCAAGCGTTGCAGCAGTGTGCTGTTGACGACGTCGAGGCTCAGGTTGGCAGCGTCCTTGGGCAAGCCATCGGCCTGATGCACACGCAAGGTACTCAGGGCGCGGTCGGCCATAAAGAGCAGCACCCGCTGCATGCCACTGGCGACCAAGGCTTCCTTGGCGCAGGTGGTCAAGTGCATGGCGTTGGCAAAGCGGCTCGGTTCGACCAGCAACTCGGTGCAGCGCTTGCGCCACACGGCCAGTGCTTCGGCAGTGGGCGGCGGTGCGGGCAGCAGGCCGCGATGGACCTTCTGCACATGCCACGGCCAGATCAGCGACAGCGCCGGGTGCCAGAGGTCCGGCATCAAGGTGGTGCGCGCGCTGGTGACCGCTTGTTGGTGAACCTGCTGCTGCACGTCACACAGCGGCGCTTGCAGGTACAGCGCGGTAAGGTATTGCCAGCGCTCGGTGTGCGGGCAGGTCCAGGATTCCTGGGCCGACATCGCCAGGCCGTTGGCCAGCAGCACGGTGTTGGCGGGTTGGTTCAACCAGCGCCGCAGGTTGGGTTCGGCATCGAGCAGTTGCTGCTGGCGCAGCGCGTCATCTTCGCGGGCGATGTGCAGCGCCTTGACCAGCAAGCGCTGCTCGGTCAGCAGCAGGTTGTAGCCCTGGGACACCCAGATCGGCAGGTGCCAGGCTTCGGTCAGGCCAAGGCACAAGTCGAGCAGGCGTACACCGAACAGTTCCTGCTCGACCTTGTGCGCCGACTGGCCTTTGTGGATGACCCGCAGTTCCCATTCTTCCAGGAGTTTTGGGTAGGCCACGGCCAGCGGCCACAGCGGCGACAGAAACAGCAGGCTGCCCCAATGGATGTCTTGCCACAGCCGCGCCAGGCGGCTGGCGAACAAACCGTTGGCTTGCTGTGAGGCGTGCTGGCTTATCAGCAGCAGTTGGCGCAAAGCCACCGGGATGTCTTTTTCCGGCACCGAGGGCAGGCGCGCGAGCAATTCTTCGGCGCGTTTGAGACCCAGGCGGTTCAGCGCCACTTCGAGGTTTTCCGCCGGCCCCGACAGGCTGCCGTGCGCCTGGCTGTTGGCCTCGCGCATCACACTGAGCACCAGTGCCGGGCTGTTTTGCATCAGCTCGGCAATATCTCGCAATGAACTGCGGCTGTCGCGGATGGCCTTGCACACGCGTTCGTGACTAGCCTGAGGAACAGGCAGCAGCACATCGTCCAGGCGCTTGATCCAAGCGGCGGGGGTGGTGGGTTTTGTATTTGGAACTGTCGTTTCGTTTGCCATGATTGGGGCGCGATCATCACTTGCGTTCTACACGCCCGGAACGGGCCGAATTGGCTTTTCGCCTTAACGGGCTATAGTCTGGCGCAGTTTTGCCGATAAGTAGAACAAGAGTTTTCTGCAGCACCCACTATGTCCATGAACCCGACGGCGCAAGTACCAATCTCCTATGGCTAAAATTATCGGCATCATCGTCGTCATCGCAAGTGTGCTCGGTGGGTACGTCCTGTCCCACGGTAAAATTGCCGCGCTGATCCAGCCCTTCGAAGTGCTGATCATCGGCGGCGCCGCGTTTGGTGCTTTCCTGCAGGCCAACCCCGGCTACATGACCATGCACGTGATCAAAAAGTCGCTGGGCATGTTCAGCTCACGCTTCTCTCACACGTTCTATCTTGAAGTGCTGGGGCTGATCTACGAGATCCTCAACAAGAGCCGCCGCGAAGGCATGATGGCCATCGAAGGCGACATCGAAGACGCTGCCGCCAGCCCGATTTTCGCCAAGTACCCGGCCGTGCTCAAAGATGAGCGCATGACCGCCTACATCTGTGACTACCTGCGCATCATGTCCTCCGGCAACATGGCCCCGCACGAGCTCGAAGGGCTGTTCGACATGGAGCTGTTCAGCCTGAAGGAAGAGCTGGAACATCCTTCCCACGCCGTGACCGGCGTCGCTGACGGCATGCCCGGTTTTGGTATCGTTGCGGCGGTACTGGGCATTGTGGTGACCATGGCATCCCTGGGTGAGGGCGACCAGAAGGCTATCGGCATGCACGTGGGCGCGGCCCTCGTCGGTACCTTCTTCGGTATCCTCGCGGCCTACGGTTTCTTCGGCCCACTGGCCACGTCCCTGGCCCACGATGCCAAGGAAGAAGTGAATTTGTACGAAGCGATCAAGGCCTGCCTGGTGGCTTCGGCGTCCGGCATGCCGCCATCGCTGGCGGTGGAGTTCGGGCGCAAGGTGCTGTACCCGAAACATCGCCCAAGTTTTGCCGAGCTGGAACAAGCGGTTCGCGGTCGCTAAGTCATGGAAAACAACCAGCCGATAATCATCAAGCGCGTCAAGCGCTTCGCTGCGGGGCACCATGGCGGCGCCTGGAAAATCGCCTTCGCCGACTTTGCCACGGCGATGATGGCGTTCTTCCTGGTGCTGTGGCTGATGTCGACCGCCACGCCCGAGCAGAAGATCGCCATTGCCGGTTACTTCAAAGACCCGATTGGTTTTTCGGAAAGCGGCACGCCCTTCGTGATCGACCTGGGCGGCTCACCGCAACTGGCGCCTGAGCGCACCATCAACCCCGAGGTCAAGACCGAGTCGCCGCAGGAAAATATCCCGATCGAGCGCGACACCGTCGAGAGCATGGCCGAGCAGGTCGAGAAAGAGCGCCTGGAGTTGTTGCTGCAGGAACTGCAGACCAAGGTCGAAGAAAACCCGCAGCTGCTGAAGTTCAAGGATCAGATTTCCTTCGAGATCACCCCCGAAGGCTTGCGCATCCAGATCACCGATGCGGCCAATCGGCCGATGTTCGACTCCGGCAGTGCGCGCTTGAAGCCGTACTTCGAAGATATCCTGCTGGCCATGGCCGACACCATCAAGGCGGTGCCGAACAAGATCAGCATCAGCGGTCATACCGACGCCAAGCCCTATGCGGGCCAAGGCGACTTCGGCAACTGGGAGCTTTCGGCCAACCGCGCCAATGCCGCCCGTCGTGCGCTGGTGGCGGGCAGCTATCCCGACCCGCAAGTGGCGCGCGTGGTGGGGTTTGCGTCCTCGCAGTTGTTTGACCCTAAAGACCCGTTCAACCCGATCAACCGCCGTATCGATATCGTGGTGCTGACTAAAAAAGCCCAGCGTGCGATTGAAGGTGATCAGCCGCCACCTGCGGCGCCGACCCAGGGCGAAGGCGCTCCGGGTGAAGTGCCGGCAGATCCGAATGCTATTCCGCCAGGGCAGGAGCCGCTGCCGGCCCATGAGCTGCGGCAGAAGCTGAACCTGTTTGATGACGGCGGGGTGAAAGACCCTACGGCGCCTGCGCCAACGCCGGGTTCGTAAGCGGTCTTTGTTGGTTGTAAATGAAAACGCCCCGACTATGTCGGGGCGTTTTCATTTGTGTTCAGAGAGGAAGGTAGGCTTTGACGCCGCTGATGACACCTCGCATGTCCTCCACGCACAGGCGCGGCACGAAGTACTCCCGGCCCTTGGAGCGAGTCTTTCTGTGCAGTTGTTAATGCCCCACAAAAAGCAAAGCCGCCCGAAGGCGGCTTCATTCGACGCGCAGTGGAGCTTGCTTCGCCCCTTCTGCGCCGCTGGATCAACCCCGAAAAGGATCCAGACTCCTGCCAGCTTTCGCTGGTGACGGAGCAATTATGCGCATCGAGAAATCCGAATACAAGCTGGCTTGTGCGTATGAGCCACCCAGTTGGTCCGGATTCTTGATGCCTGCTCCTATTAAATCAATGGACTAGGGGCTTCAGTACACTGGTTTATGTGTATCAAGAAGTGGATCGTTAGTAGCTGCTCTCCGGCAAGCTCGCAATAATCGACCGATAGCTGTTCATTCGCTGCTGCTGCACGCGCCCATCTTCCAGGGCCTTGAGCAACGCACAGCCCGGCTCGCGGTCGTGTTTGCAGTCGCGGAAGCGGCAGGTGCCGATCAGGTCGTTGAACTCGATGAAGCCCGCTTCCACATCGCTGCGGCTGACGTGGCCGAGGCCGAATTCACGGATGCCTGGGGAGTCGATCAACTCACCGCCGCCGGGGAAGTGGAACAACCGCGCGGTGGTGGTGGTGTGGGTACCCTGGCCGGACAGTTCCGACAGCGGGCCGACACGGGTGTCGACTTCCGGCAGCAGGCTGTTGACCAGCGATGACTTGCCCACGCCAGACTGGCCGACGAACACACTGATGCGCCCGTCCAACTGCTGTTGCAGTTGTTCCATGCCATTGCCGTGATGCGCCGACACTTCCAGCACCGGGTAACCCAGGGTGCGGTAGACCGCCAGCAACGCGTTGAGCGCCGGGGCGTTCTGCTCGTCGATCAGGTCGAATTTGTTCAGCAGCAGCAGCGGGCGAATGCCGGCATGCTCGGCTGCGACCAGGTAGCGGTCGATCAGGTTGGCATGCGGCTCGGGCAGCGGTGCGAACACGATCACGATCATGTCAACGTTGGCCGCCACAGGCTTGAGCTGGCCACGACTGTCGGGGCGGCGTAGTTCGGTGGTGCGCGGCAATTGGGCGACGATCACGCCGATGCCCTGGTTGCCGGCACGCCACACGACCTTGTCGCCGGTGACCAGCGCAGGCAGGTTGGCGCGCAGGTGGCAGCGCGACACCGAGCCTGCGAGTTCGCCCTCGAGCGCCTCGACTTCGACCTGCACGCCGAAGTGCGCGATCACCAGGCCCGTTTGTTCAGGCCCCAGGTCGCCGCCCTCGAGCGCTTCCACGGCGGAGGATTCACGTTTGGCGGCGCGAGCGGCGCGTTCGCCTTGAATCTTTTCGATGCGCCAGTTTTGGCGGCGATTGAGCTGGCGTTTGGCCATTGGTGTTCCGTGTCGATAATGCAAAGGTTGGGTAAAACGGTCGCGAGTCTAGCACGCCCCCGCCTGCTAAACTGCGCAGCTAAGCCAAGGGCCAAGAGAATCAAGCCATGCAAAACCCACAGAACCTGATTTGGATCGATCTGGAAATGACCGGTCTGAACCCCGACACCGACGTCATCATCGAGATGGCGACCATTGTCACCGACAGCAACCTCAACACCTTGGCCGAAGGTCCGGTGATCGCCATCCATCACAGCGACGCTGTACTGGCCACCATGGACGAGTGGAATACCCGCACCCACGGCAACTCGGGCCTGACCCAGCGCGTGCGCGAGAGCCGCATCAGCATGGCTGAGGCCGAAGCTGAAACCATCGCCTTCCTGGAAAAGTGGGTGCCCAAGGGCAAGTCGCCGATCTGCGGCAACAGCATCTGCCAGGATCGTCGCTTCCTTTATACGCACATGAAGGGGCTGGAAAGCTACTTCCACTACCGCAATCTGGATGTGTCCACGCTCAAAGAGCTGGCGGCGCGCTGGGCGCCGGAGGTCAAGGACAGCTTCCACAAAGGCAGCACGCATTTGGCGCTGGATGACATTCGCGAGTCGATCGCCGAGTTGCAGCATTACCGCAAGCATTTCATCAAGGCTTGAATCTGTGGCGCCTGCTCTGGCCCCATTGCAGCATTGGTGTCTACGCAGCCGGTTGAAACAAACTCTGTGGTAAGTGGGCTGTTGTGGCGAGCAGGCTTGCCCTGCGTTGGGCTGCGAAGCAGCCCCAAATCCAGACGCTGAGTTCTTTCAGGAAAATTGCAGTGTCTTTACTGGGGCCGCTTCGCAGCCCAACGCAGGGCAAGCCTGCTCGCCACAGGGAAATCTGGATGCCTTCAAGTTGTGTAGATACCAGGCCCTATCGCAGGCAAGCCAGCTCCCACACTTTGACTTGTGAACACATTCAAATGTGGGAGCTGGCTTGCCTGCGATGCTGTCGATACGGTCTTTCGCCATGCGCCCCCTTTTGGTGCCATCACCCAATGATTAGAATGCGCGCCTATTCGCAAGGATCGCCATCATGCTGTTGATGCTCTACCTCATCGCCATCACCGCTGAAGCCATGACCGGCGCGCTGTCCGCCGGGCGCCGTGGGATGGACTGGTTTGGCGTGGTGCTGATCGCCTGCGTCACGGCGCTGGGCGGCGGTTCGGTGCGCGATGTACTGTTGGGGCATTACCCGCTGACGTGGGTCAAACACCCGGAATACCTGGTGCTGACCTCGATCGCCGCGCTGGTGACGATCTTTATTGCACCGCTGATGCGCCGTCTGCGCTCGCTGTTCCTGGCGCTGGACGCCTTGGGCCTGGTGGCGTTTACCCTGATCGGCTGCATGACTGCTTTGGAAATGGGTCACGGCATGCTGGTGGCTTCAGTCAGCGGCGTGATCACGGGCGTATTCGGCGGCATCCTGCGCGATATCTTCTGTAACGACATCCCGCTGATCTTTCGCCGCGAGTTGTACGCCAGCGTGTCGTTCCTCGCGGCCTGGTTCTACATGCTGTGCCTGTATCTGCAACTGCCCAGCGAGCAGGCGATTCTGCTGACTTTGTTCAGCGGCTTTTTATTGCGGCTGCTGGCGATACGTTTTCACTGGGAAATGCCCAAGTTCGTCTACAACGACGACGTGCACTAGCGCGTAGCGTGCTGGTTCAGCGCCCATTCCACATGTTCGCGCACCAGTTCGGACGGATAATCGCGACGTGCTTTCAAGGCTTCGAGTACCGGAATGCTTGACGGCGCGTTGCCCAGGCCCACTGCCAGGTTGCGCAGCCAGCGCTCATACCCGGCACGACGCAGGGGCGAGCCTTCTGTGTTGCTGAGGAATTTATCCTCGTCCCACATAAACAATTCGGCCAGTTCTGCGTTATCCAGATTGTGCCGTGGCTTGAAATCGCTTTCGGCCGTGGATCGGGCGAAACGATTCCACGGGCAAACGATCTGACAGTCATCGCAGCCGAACACTCGATTGCCGATCAGTGGGCGCAGGTCCTCGGGGATCGCACTCTTGAGCTCGATGGTCAGGTAGGAAATGCAGCGCCGCGCGTCGAGCACATAAGGGCCGACGAAGGCATTGGTGGGGCAGATATCCAGGCATGCGGTGCAGCGGCCGCAATGCTCGGTGACGTGAGGCGCGTCCACGGGCAACGGCAAATCGACAAACAGTTCGCTTAAAAAGAAATAGCTGCCGGCCTTGCGATTGAGTACCAGGGTGTTTTTGCCGATCCAGCCGAGGCCAGCTTGTTCGGCAATGGCTTTTTCCAAAACGGGCGCGCTGTCGACAAAGGCGCGAAAGCCGAACGGGCCGATCTGTGCCTGGATACGGTCGGCCAGTTGTTGCACGCGCTTGCGGATCAGCTTGTGGTAATCGCGGCCCAAGGCGTAACGGGAGATGTAGGCTTTTTCTGGCTTGGCCAGCAACTGCGCCATTTGCGTGTCGCCTGGCAGATAATCCATGCGCAGCGAAACTACACGCAGCGTGCCCGGCACCAGTTCATCGGGGTGCGAGCGTTTGCTGCCATGGGCGCCCATGTATTCCATCTCGCCGTGGTAGCCCGCGTCGAGCCAGCGTTGCAGGTGCTGCTCATGCTCGGCCAGGTCCAGGCCGCTGATGCCGACTTGTTGAAAGCCCAGCTCGCGGCCCCAGTCTTTGATCGATTGGGCGAGGGCGGGCAGATCGGAAGTAATTGCAGGCATGAGACACGGGAAACCACAGGTTAGATGCGTATAATTCTGCCAGACATCGGAGCTTGAAGACGCATGCCGCAGACAAAACACACAATTACCGACGTACAGCCGCTGTTGCACGGCCATTTGCCGCAACTGGCTGCACGTTCCCCGGACGCCCATAAAGGCCAGTTCGGTCACCTGCTGGTCATCGGCGGCGACCATGGCTTTGGCGGTGCCGGGCTGCTCAGCGCCGAAAGCGCCTTGCGCAGTGGCGCAGGCATGGTTTCGTTGGCGACTCGCCCGGAACACGTGCCAGCCGCACTCACACGCTTGCCGGAGGTGATGACCGTCGGCGTCAGTTCGGCCAATCAGTTGATGGGGCTGCTGGAAAAAATCTCGGTGATTGTTATCGGCCCCGGCCTGGGCGCAGCGTCCTGGGGCAAAAGCCTGTTGTCGGTTGCCGCCAACGCCCAGCAGCCGCAAGTTTGGGATGCTGACGCCTTGAACCAGTTGGCCGCAGGCGGTGTAAGCCTGCCGGCCAGCAGCGTGATCACGCCGCATCCCGGCGAGGCGGCGCGGTTGATGGGCATCACGACAGCCGCGGTTCAGGCCGATCGCCTTAACGTGGCGCGCGCGTTAAGCCAGAAATTCAATGCAGTGGCTATCCTCAAGGGTGCTGGCAGTTTGATTGCCAGCCCGGACGGCCGTGTTTCGCGCTGTGACCAAGGTCACCCGGCGATGGCGACGGCCGGTTTGGGTGATGTGCTGAGCGGCTTGGTGGGTGCATTGCTGGCCCAGGGCATGCCCGCCTATGAGGCAAGTTGCCTGGCTGTGTGGTTGCACGCCACGGCGGGGGATCGCCAAGGCACTTATGGTCGCGGCCTGGCCGCCAGCGACCTGATACCTGCCATTCGTCAATTGCTGGAGGAGCAGTCGCCGTGCCTGAAGTAAGCCTTTTTCTGGCTGATGAAGACGCCATGGTTGCGTTGGGTCAGCGTATTGCACAGGTTACGGCCGGCGCAGGACTGATATTCCTTGAAGGGAACCTGGGCGCGGGCAAAACCACGCTGTCGCGAGGGATAATTCGTGGGTTGGGCCACACGGGCGCGGTAAAAAGCCCGACGTTCACCTTGGTCGAACCCTACGAGATCGGTGCAGTTCGCGCCTTCCATTTCGACCTGTATCGGCTGGTCGACCCCGAAGAACTGGAGTACATGGGTATCCGTGATTACTTCGATGAAGACGCACTGTGCTTGATCGAGTGGCCAGATAAAGGCACAGGCTTTTTGCCAAAGCCGGACCTGACCATTACCATTACGCCGCATGAGCATGGACGTCAGCTGAAGTTGTTGCCCCAGAGTGCGCGCGGCCAGTCTTGGTGCGCGGCCCTGGCATTGGAATTCAAATAAAATTGGTGGGGTTAGGTATGCGCTTTCGCGCGATGGTTGCTGTCGTAGGGGTGTTGCTTGCGGCAATGACTTTCAATGCTCTGGCTGCTTCACAGGTGAAAAGTGTTCGCCTGTGGCGAGCGCCGGATAACACGCGACTGGTGTTCGACCTGTCTGGCCCGGTCCAGCACAGCGTCTTTACCCTGACGGCGCCCGATCGGCTGGTGATCGACATCAACGGCGCCACCCTCGGCGCGCCGCTGAAAGTCTCAACCGCCAATACCCCGATCACCGCGATGCGCTCGGCCCAGCGCACGCCGACGGACCTGCGTGTGGTCATCGACCTGAAAAAGGCCGTGACCCCGAAAAGCTTTGTGCTGGCGCCTAATGCCCAATACGGCAATCGGTTGGTGGTCGACCTGTTCGACAACGCCGCCGACGCTGCACCGCCGCCTGCGCCAACCCCAAGCGTTGCGACTGTTCCGGCCGTGCCGGTCAACCCGTCGCAGCCGCAGGTCAAGTTGCCGCCGCCACCACCTGCGCCTGCGGGCAAGCGCGACATTATTGTGGTGATCGACGCCGGCCACGGCGGCGAAGACCCGGGCGCCTCCGGCTCGCGCGGCCAGCATGAAAAAGATGTGGTACTGGCCATCGCCCGTGAACTGCAGCGCCAGGTTAATGGCATGAAAGGTTATCGCGCCGAGCTGACCCGTACCGGCGACTACTTCATCCCGCTGCGTGGCCGTACCGAAATCGCCCGCAAGAAGGGTGCAGACCTGTTTGTGTCGATCCATGCCGACGCCGCGCCATCAACCGCTGCCTTCGGTGCCTCGGTGTTTGCCTTGTCGGATCGTGGCGCCACGTCCGAGACCGCACGCTGGCTGGCCGACAGTGAAAACCGTTCCGACCTGATCGGCGGGGCCGGCAACGTGTCCCTCGACGACAAGGACAAAATGCTCGCCGGTGTACTGCTCGACTTGTCGATGACCGCTTCGCTGACCTCCAGCTTGAACGTCGGCCAAAAAGTCCTCAGCAACATTGGCCGCGTGACGTCCCTGCACAAACAACGCGTGGAGCAGGCCGGGTTTATGGTGTTGAAGTCGCCGGATATCCCGTCGATCCTGGTGGAAACCGGGTTTATCTCCAACTCCAACGAAGCCTCGAAGCTGGCCAGCGCCAATCACCAGCAGGCGCTGGCGCGTTCGATCAGCGCCGGTATTCGCCAGTTCTTCCAGCAGAACCCGCCGCCGGGTACCTACATTGCCTGGCTGCGTGATTCCGGCAAAATCGCCCAAGGCCCGCGTGACCATCGCGTGCAACCCGGCGACACGCTGGCCATGCTGGCCGTGCGTTTCCAGGTATCTGCCGCGACCTTGCGCAGCGCCAACAACCTGAAGACCGATGAGTTGAAAGTCGGTCAGGTGTTGACCATCCCTGGCACTGAATTGGCGGCGCAGTAATGAGCGACTCCTTATTGAACAGTGGCTCGCGCATCGAACTGCTCAGCCCGCGCCTCGCCAACCAGATTGCTGCGGGTGAGGTGGTTGAGCGCCCGGCGTCGGTGATCAAGGAATTGCTGGAAAACAGTATCGACTCCGGTGCCAAGCGCATTGATGTCGATGTGGAGCAGGGCGGCGTCAAGCTGCTGCGGGTTCGCGACGACGGCAGCGGGATTTCCTCGGATGACCTGCCGCTGGCCCTGGCTCGTCACGCCACCAGCAAGATTCGCGACCTTGAAGACCTTGAGCGGGTAATGAGCCTGGGTTTTCGCGGTGAGGCATTGGCCTCTATCAGCTCCGTAGCACGCCTGACCCTGACTTCGCGCACCCGCAGCGCCGAGCAAGCCTGGCAGGTGGAAACCGAAGGCCGTGACATGGCGCCTCGTGTGCAGCCGGCCGCGCACCCGGTGGGGACGTCGGTTGAAGTTCGCGACCTGTTTTTCAACACGCCCGCGCGACGCAAGTTCCTCAAGGCCGAAAAAACCGAATTCGATCACCTGCAAGAAGTCATCAAGCGCCTGGCGTTGGCGCGTTTTGATGTGGCGTTCCATTTACGCCACAACGGCAAAACCATCCTCAGCCTGCACGAAGCCCATGACGACGCCGCGCGCGCTCGGCGGGTCTCGGCGATCTGCGGCGCAGGCTTCCTTGAGCAGGCGCTGCCGATTGAAATCGAGCGCAATGGCTTGCGCCTGTGGGGCTGGGTCGGTTTGCCGACCTTCTCCCGCAGCCAGGCGGACTTGCAGTATTTCTTTGTGAATGGCCGTGCGGTACGCGACAAACTGGTGGCCCACGCGGTGCGCCAGGCGTATCGCGATGTGCTGTTCAACGGGCGGCACCCGACGTTTGTGCTGTTCTTTGAAGTCGACCCGTCGGTGGTCGACGTCAACGTGCACCCGACCAAGCACGAAGTGCGCTTCCGTGACGGGCGCATGGTGCATGACTTCCTCTACGGCACGCTGCACCGCGCCTTGGGCGATGTGCGCCCGGATGATCAGTTGTCAGCGCCGATTGTGACGGCGGCGGTAAGGCCGAGCGGTCCGGAGGCTGGCGAGTTCGGGCCTCAGGGCGAAATGAGCCTGGCGGCCAACCTGCTGCAATCGCCGCAGCCGCAGCCTTCCTACACCGCGCCAGGGTCCGGTGCGGGCGCGGGTTATCAGTACCAATACACGCCACGCCCGCAGTCGACTGTGCCGGTAGCCGAGGCCCAGGCGGCCTATCGCGAATTTTTTGCACCGCTGCCGGGGGCCGAGCCGGGCGCTGTGGCATTGCCTGAGGGCGGCGGTGATATTCCGCCTTTGGGTTATGCGCTGGCGCAGCTCAAGGGCATTTATATCCTGTCCGAAAACGCCCACGGCCTGGTACTGGTGGACATGCATGCCGCCCACGAACGGATCATGTACGAGCGCTTGAAGATCGCCATGGCCAGTGAAGGTCTGAGCGGCCAGCCGTTGTTGGTGCCGGAATCCCTGGCGGTGAGCCAGCGTGAAGCCGATTGCGCCGAGGAGCACCACGGCGTGTTCCAGAAGCTGGGCTTCGAACTGCAACGCCTGGGTCCGGAAACCCTGGCTATTCGCCAGATTCCCGCCTTGCTCAAGCAAGCCGAAGCCAACCGCCTGGTCGCCGACGTGCTGGCCGACCTGATGGAATACGGCACCAGCGATCGCATCCAGGCACATATCAACGAACTGCTCGGTACCATGGCCTGCCACGGTGCAATCCGCGCCAACCGCCGCCTGGCGTTGCCGGAAATGAACGGTTTGCTGCGCGACATGGAAAACACCGAGCGCAGCGGGCAATGCAACCATGGCCGACCGACCTGGACCCAAATGGGCCTGGACGACTTGGACAAACTGTTCTTGCGCGGCCGTTGATGAGTGCCTTGCCCCCCGCCATCTTCCTGATGGGCCCTACGGCCGCCGGCAAGACCGACCTGGCCATCGAGCTGACCAAAGTGCTGCCTTGCGAGCTGATCAGCGTCGACTCTGCCCTGGTTTACCGGGACATGGACATCGGCACGGCCAAGCCTTCAAAAGAACTGTTGGCACAGTATCCGCACCGGTTGATTGACATCATCGACCCGGCCGAGAGCTATTCCGCCGCCGATTTCCGTGCCGATGCCCTGGCCGCCATGGCCGAGATCACCGCGCGGGGCAATATTCCGCTGCTGGTGGGCGGTACGATGCTCTATTACAAGGCTTTGCAGGAAGGCTTGGCGGATATGCCTGCGGCCGACGCCCAGGTGCGTGGCGAAATTGAAGAAGAGGCTGCACGCCTTGGCTGGCAAGCCCTGCACGACCAGTTGGCGGCAGTCGACCCGGTTTCCGCTGCGCGCATTCACCCCAATGACCCCCAGCGCCTCAGTCGCGCCCTGGAAGTCTGGCGGGTGAGCGGCCAGACCATGACTGAACACAGGCTGAAACAAACTGCGCAAAGTGCTGATGCAGGCGCATCTGGACAGTCACAATTGCCCTATACTGTGGCGAATCTGGCCATTGCTCCGGCAAATCGCCAGGTGTTGCATGAACGAATTGCACAAAGATTCACAATTATGTTGGAACAGGGGTTTGTGGACGAGGTCGTAGCACTGCGTTCCAGAGGTGACCTGCATGCCGGGTTGCCTTCGATACGTGCTGTAGGCTACCGCCAAGTCTGGGAACACCTGGATGGCAAGCTGACGTCAGCCGAAATGCAGGAGCGCGGCATCATTGCCACGCGCCAATTGGCGAAGCGCCAGTTCACCTGGCTGCGCAGCTGGAGCGAGTTGCACTGGTTGGACAGCCTGGACAGCGACAATCTGTCACGCGCCTTGAAATACTTGGGATCGGTCTCCATATTGAGCTGAGTCCTTGCAATTGCCGTCTATCCTTGGGGGTGTGACGGCCATAAGCTATCTATTTTCCGAATTTTATTATTGATCCTTAAAGGAGTGCGGCACATGTCAAAAGGGCATTCGCTACAAGACCCTTACTTGAATACTTTACGTAAAGAGAAAGTTGGGGTTTCCATCTACCTGGTTAACGGTATCAAGCTGCAAGGCACGATCGAGTCGTTCGACCAGTTCGTGATCCTGCTGAAAAACACCGTCAGCCAGATGGTTTACAAGCACGCTATCTCGACAGTCGTTCCAGTTCGTCCAATCCGTCTGCCTAGCGCAGCAGGTGATGAACAGGGTGACGCTGAGCCAGGTAACGCCTGATAGGAGTCTCCTTTGTTCTTTGAGCGCCACGGTGGTGGTGAGCGAGTAATCCTCGTTCACTTGGATGGACAGGACCCTGAGGCGCGCGAAGATCCGCAGGAGTTTCAGGAGTTGGCAAATTCGGCCGGCGCCGAGACCGTTGCGTTTTTTAACGTACCGCGTCATCGGCCAACCGCCAAATACCTGATAGGCAGCGGCAAGGTCGAGGAGCTGCGCGACCTGGTTCACGCCGAAGAAGCCGATCTGGTGATCTTCAATCACACCCTCACGCCCAGTCAGGAACGTAACCTCGAACGTGTTTTCGAGTGTCGCGTGATCGACCGCACCGGTCTGATTCTCGATATTTTCGCCCAGCGCGCCCGTACCCATGAAGGCAAGCTCCAGGTAGAACTGGCCCAGCTTGACCACATGAGCACCCGGTTGGTACGCGGCTGGACTCACCTTGAACGCCAGGGTGGTGGCATCGGCATGCGCGGCCCGGGTGAAACCCAGCTGGAAACCGACCGCCGTCTGCTGCGGGTGCGCCTGCGCCAGATCAAGGGCCGCCTGGAAAAAGTACGCAGCCAGCGCGAACAATCACGCCGTGGCCGCTCGCGTGCGGATATCCCTACCGTGTCCCTGGTGGGCTATACCAACGCCGGCAAATCCACGCTGTTCAACAACGTGACGAAATCGGACGTTTACGCGGCCGACCAACTGTTCGCCACCCTTGACCCGACCTTGCGCCGTTTGGATATCGACGACCTGGGGCCGATTGTCCTGGCCGACACAGTAGGTTTCATTCGTCATTTGCCCCACAAGCTGGTCGAGGCATTTCGGTCTACGCTCGAAGAGTCGAGCAATTCCGACCTGCTGTTGCACGTGATCGATGCGGCCGAACCGGATCGCATGTTGCAGATCGAGCAAGTGATGGTGGTGCTGGGCGAGATTGGTGCACAAGACTTGCCGATCCTCGAGGTCTATAACAAACTCGATTTGCTTGAGGGCGTTGAGCCGCAAATCCAGCGCGATGAAGACGGCAAGCCCCAGCGGGTATGGCTGTCGGCGCGCGATGGCAGTGGTCTGGAGTTGCTTGAACAAGCGATTGCCGAACTGCTGGGCAGCGATTTGTTTGTCGGCACCTTGCGCTTGCCGCAACGTTTTGCTCGACTGCGTGCACAGTTTTTCGAACTGGGCGCCGTACAGAAAGAAGAATACGACGAAGAAGGTGTCAGCTTGCTGGCCGTTCGATTGCCGCGCTCGGAGCTGAATCGGCTGGTCAGCCGTGAAGGTGTGGTACCGACAGAGTTCATCGAACAACACACTTTGCAATAAAAGCCTCCGAAAGCGGTTGTGCCGCAGTAGCAGGCATTCTGTAGCATTGGTCGGCGCGCCGTGGGTGCGTCTTTGCTTTATCAGATGGAGAGCGCTATGGCTTGGAATGAGCCGGGTGGCAACTCGAATAATCAGGATCCTTGGGGTGGTAAACGCCGCAATAATGGCGACCGCAAGGGGCCACCAGATCTCGACGAGGCCTTCCGAAAGCTGCAGGAAAGCCTGAATGGGTTGTTCGGTGGTGGAAAAAAACGTGGTGGTGGTGACGACGGCGGTCGCACAAGCAAGGGCGGCGGCTATGGCCTGCTGGGCCTCGGGCTTGTCGTGCTCGCAGCCGTGTGGCTGTACAGCGCCGTGTACGTGGTGGACGAGCAGGAGCAGGCTGTTGTGCTGCGCTTCGGCAAGTACTACGAGACTGTCGGGCCAGGCCTGAACATCTATTTCCCGCCGATCGACAAGAAGTACATGGAGAACGTCACGCGTGAGCGTGCCTACACCAAGCAGGGCCAGATGCTGACCGAAGACGAGAACATCGTCGAAGTGCCACTGACCGTGCAGTACAAGATCAGCAACCTGCAGGACTTCGTGCTGAACGTTGATCAGCCGGAAATCAGCCTGCAACACGCAACCGAAAGTGCCCTGCGCCATGTGGTGGGTTCCACCGCCATGGACCAGGTGCTGACCGAAGGTCGTGAATTGATGGCCAGCGAGATCAAGGAGCGCCTGCAGCGGTTCCTCGATACCTACCGCACCGGCATCACCGTCACTCAGGTGAACGTACAGAGCGCAGCTGCACCGCGCGAAGTGCAGGAAGCCTTTGATGACGTGATCCGCGCCCGTGAAGACGAGCAGCGTTCGCGCAACCAGGCTGAAACCTACGCCAACGGTGTCGTACCGGAAGCCCGTGGTCAGGCCCAGCGTATCCTTGAAGATGCCAACGGTTACCGCGACGAAGTGGTCTCCCGCGCCAAGGGTGAGGCGGATCGCTTCACCAAACTGGTTGCCGAGTACCGCAAGGCTCCGGAAGTCACGCGTGAGCGTCTGTACCTGGACACCATGCAGGAAGTTTTCAGCAACACCAGCAAGGTTCTCGTGACCGGCAGCAAAGGTGGGCAGAACAACCTGCTGTACCTGCCGCTGGACAAGATGATCGAAGGTGGTCGTAGCGGCACCAGCGCACCGTCCAGCAGCTCGAATGCCGCTGCCAACGAAGCGAGCGCCCGTGCGGCCGCTGACTTGCTGCAACAGCAAACACGTACCAGGGAGAGTCGTTGATGAGCAATAAATCGCTGACCGCCCTGATTGTGGGCGTCGTCGTGGTCATCGCTGCCTGGAACTGCTTCTACATCGTGTCTCAGACCGAGCGCGCGGTGTTGCTGCAATTCGGTCGTGTGGTGCAGGCGGATGTCCAGCCGGGCCTGCATGTGAAAGTCCCCTACGTGAACCAGGTGCGTAAGTTCGACGGCCGCCTGATGACCCTGGATGCACCGACACAACGCTTCCTCACCCTGGAAAAGAAAGCCGTGATGGTTGACGCCTACGCCAAGTGGCGCGTCAAGGATGCCGAGCGCTTCTACACCGCGACCTCCGGCCTCAAGCAGATTGCCGACGAGCGTTTGTCGCGCCGTCTGGAATCGGGCCTGCGTGACCAGTTTGGTAAACGCACCCTGCACGAGGTGGTATCCGGTGAACGTGATGCGCTGATGGCTGACATCACCCGTTCGCTGAACACGATGGCAGAAAAAGAGTTGGGCATTGAAGTGGTTGATGTCCGGGTCAAGGCTATCGACCTGCCGAAGGAAGTGAACCGCAGCGTGTTCGAGCGTATGAGCACCGAGCGTGAGCGTGAAGCCCGTGAGCACCGCGCCAAAGGTAACGAGTTGGCTGAAGGTATCCGTGCGGATGCCGACCGTCAGCGCCGTGTACTGCTGGCAGAGGCTTATCGCGAGTCTGAAGAGGCTCGTGGTGACGGCGACGCTCAAGCTGCGGCGATCTACGCCAAGGCTTACGGCCAGGACCAGGAGTTCTACGCGTTCTACCGTAGCCTGCGTGCCTACCGTGAAAGCTTCGCGAACAAAACCGACGTCATGGTGCTGGACCCAAGCAGCGACTTCTTCCGCTACCTGGAAAAGTCCAAGTAACCAAGCCTGTGACCTTAGGGCGCACTCCGTCGGGCGGCTAAAATGCCTGGCGGGGTGATCCTTTCAGAAAACGGGTGTATGATGCGGCAGCCGGGAAATTCCCGGCTTTTTTGCGTCTGCATGTTTGATTCGGCAGGCGCCACAGGTTTTTCGAGGAAAGTGCCCGACGAGGCCGCTGGCAGGCCGTTCGTCACGTCGCTCTTGCGCGTGGATTATGCAAAGCGTGGGTATTTTCTGCTTCACTCAAGGCTCGGCCGAGGGCTGGCCGCCCGGATCATAGGGGAATGGCGTAATGGCAACGGTAGACCGCTGGCTGCTGCCAGATGGCATCGAAGAAGTACTGCCACCAGAAGCTGCGCGCATTGAAGTAGCGCGTCGCCAGGTGTTGGATCTGTTCCAGAGCTGGGGTTACGAGTTTGTCGTGACCCCCCATATCGAGTACCTGGAATCCCTGCTGACCGGCGCGGGCCAGGACCTGGATCTGCGCACCTTCAAGGTCATCGACCCGCAATCGGGCCGGCAAATGGGTTTCCGTGCCGACATCACGCCGCAGGTGGCGCGCATCGATGCGCACACCCTGCGCCGCGAAGGCCCGAGCCGCCTGTGCTACGCCGGCAGCGTGCTGCATGCTCAGCCGCGTGCATTGTCGTCTTCGCGCAGCCCGATCCAGTTGGGCGCCGAGTTGTACGGTGATGCCAGCCCGAGCAGCGACGTTGAAGTGATCAGCCTGATGCTGGCCATGCTGCAACTGGCCGATGTGCCGGATGTACACATGGACCTGGGCCACGTTGGTATCTACCGTGGTCTGGCCCGTGCGGCTGGTTTGTCCGGTGAAGTGGAGCAACAGTTGTTCGATGCCTTGCAGCGCAAGGCGATCGATGAAGTCATCGCCCTGACTGCAGGCGTGCCTGCGGACCTGGCCGACATGCTGCGCGCACTGGTGAACCTGTGCGGTGGCCGTGAAGTGCTGATGGCTGCCCGTGAGCGCCTGGCCAATGCGCCGGCGCCGGTATTGGCTGCACTGGATGATGTGTTTGCGATTGCCGAGCAGTTGTCGGCGCGCTTCCCCGAGTTGCCGCTGTATTTCGACCTGGGTGAGTTGCGCGGCTATCACTACCACACCGGTGTGGTGTTTGCCGTTTTTGTGCCGGGTGTTGGCCAGGCCATCGCCCAGGGCGGTCGTTATGACGATATCGGCGCTGACTTCGGTCGCGCACGTCCGGCGACTGGCTTTTCTACCGATTTGAAAACCCTGGTGACCCTGGGGCGTGCTGAGGTCGAGCTGCCGTCTGGTGGCATCTGGATGCCCGACAGTACGGACGCAGCACTCTGGCAGCAGGTTTGCCAGTTGCGCAGTGAGGGTCAGCGTGTTGTCCAGGCTTTGCCTGGGCAGCCATTGGCCGCCGCCCGTGAAGCGGACTGCGACCGGCAATTGATTCTGCAGAACGGGCTTTGGCAAGTATCGCCACTGGCTTCTTGAGTTTTCCTGCCGGCCATCGCCGGCACCAAGTTTGCGCGAATGAGGACAAGTGTTATGGGTAAGAATGTCGTAGTCCTGGGCACCCAATGGGGTGATGAGGGCAAAGGCAAGATCGTTGATCTGCTGACCGAACATGCTGCCGCCGTAGTGCGCTACCAAGGTGGCCACAACGCTGGCCACACCCTGGTCATCGATGGCGAAAAAACCGTTTTGCACCTGATCCCGTCGGGCGTGCTGCGCGAAGGCGTGCAGTGCCTGATCGGCAACGGTGTTGTGGTTGCACCTGACGCCCTGCTGCGTGAGATCACCAAGCTGGAAGAGAAAGGCGTACCGGTGCGCGAGCGCCTGCGTATCAGCCCGTCCTGCCCGCTGATCCTGTCCTTCCACGTTGCGCTGGACCAGGCCCGTGAAAAGGCGCGTGGCGAGCTGAAGATCGGCACCACCGGTCGCGGCATTGGCCCGGCTTACGAAGACAAGGTTGCACGTCGTGGCCTGCGTGTGGGCGACCTGCTCAACATGCCGCGCTTTGAAGACAAGCTGCGTGAACTGGTGGATTACCACAACTTCATGCTGGTGGGTTACTACAAAGAGCCGGCCATCGAGTTCGAAAAGACTCTGGCTGAGTGCAAGGAATACGCTGAGCTGCTCAAGCCGCTGATGCTGGACGTGACCGCCGAGCTGCACGACCTGCGTCGCGCCGGCAAAGACATCATGTTCGAAGGCGCCCAGGGTTCGTTGCTGGACATCGATCACGGCACCTATCCGTACGTGACCAGCTCCAACACCACCGCGGGTGGCGTTGCGACCGGTTCGGGCGTTGGCCCGATGTTCCTGGACTACATCCTGGGCATCACCAAGGCTTACACCACGCGCGTGGGTTCGGGCCCGTTTCCGACTGAGCTGTTCGACGCAGTCGGCGCGCACCTGGCCAAGCAAGGTCACGAGTTCGGTGCTACCACTGGCCGCGCCCGTCGTTGCGGCTGGTTCGACGCCGTTATCCTGCGCCGCGCTATCGATGTGAACAGCATCTCGGGCATCTGCCTGACCAAGCTGGACGTTCTCGACGGCCTGGAAACCATCAACATCTGCATCGGCTACAAAGATGCCGAAGGCAAGGATGTTGCACCGACCGACGCTGACAGCTACGTAGGCCTGCAGCCTGTGTACGAAGAAGTGCCGGGCTGGACCGAATCGACCGTGGGCGCCAAAACCCTGGAAGAACTGCCGGCCAATGCTCGTGCCTACATCAAGCGTGTTGAAGAGCTGATCGGCGCGCCGATCGACATTATTTCGACAGGCCCGGACCGCAACGAGACCATCGTTCTGCGTCACCCGTTCGCTTAATAAGCTGTTGATGTAAAAAGCAAAGGGCTCCTTCGGGAGCCCTTTTTTGTGGCTGGCTGGCAATCGGCACGACCCTTGCTACGGTTCTTTCTTTCGCGGTGCTATCAAATTAATGGCACCCGTGGTGGAGGGATTTACCGTGTCTGCCGTTCTCTCATTGTTACAAAGCCGGCTGTTGCGGCCGGTGTTCGTTACCCTAGGTATCGCTCTTTTGGTGCAAGTGCTGGTGGCCGTTGCCCTGACGCGAAGCACCGTGACGGCGTTGGAAGCGGATTTAAGCAGCCGCCTGGGTGCCGACAGCCAGAAACTGTCTGGCGAGCTGGCGCAAGCCGGCAAGGAAGTCACCTCGAGCCTGGACAGCTTGTCTTCGAGCACGCGCCAGCGCCTGACCGCAGGGCTTTCCACGCGCCTGCAAGAGGAGCAGAAGCAACTGCGTGCGACCCTGGAAAAAGACCTGCAGGACTCGGCCAATGACATGGCCCAACTGCTGGCGTCGGTGGCGCCCCGCGCCATGTGGGACAGCGACGTGCCGACATTGTCGGAGTTCGCCCGGCGCGCCCAGCGTAATCCCAACGTGTTGTTCGTGGTGTATGACGACGCCGCTGGCGAGCACCTGACCCGTTACCTCAATCGCGAAAACCCGATCAACCAGGCACTGCTCGACAAGGGCAAGGGCGACCGAGCCTTGGATAAGGTCCTGGATGCGGCTAAAAACGACCCTTCGGTGTTCTACGTCGAGGCGTCCATCAGCCCCAACGGCACGGAGATCGGCAAAGTCCGTATGGGCGTCTCGACCAAAGCCGTAGAGGCCGACCTGGCGGCGCTGGACAAGCGTTTTGCCGCACTGATCGCGAGCAGTGATCAGTTGGTCGGTGACAGCCTCAAAGGCGCCGCCGCCGACAGCGCAGCGGCCATGGGCGCGCGCCTGCAATCGGCGCAAGCCACTGCCACCCAGATGACCGCCAACACCAGCAGCGCCGTACAGGACGCTGCGGGAGCGTTGCGCTGGCGCATCGGCCTGGGGCTCGCCCTTGTCGGGTTTGGCGTATTGCTGCTGATCGCCATCGTGCTGGGGCGCCGTGTGGTCAATCGGCTGAAGTTGTTGATTGCCGCTATGGACGACCTGGCGGCGGGCGAGGGCGACCTCACCAAGCGTGTGCAGATCAATAGCAAGGACGAAATCGGCGACATGGCCTCGGCGGTCAATCGCTTTGTGGATAAGTTGCAGCCAATCGTGCGTGAGGCCGGCGATGTGGCACAGCGCACCGGCGTCGAAATCGGCGCCATGACCTTGCGCAATGCCGGGGCTGACAAGGCGGCCGGTTTGCAGCGCGACGAAGTTGCCGAAAGCTTGCGCGCTCTGTCGCAAATGGCCGATGAGGCCCAGGCCGAAAGCCATGCAATGCAGGCAGCGTTGCAGCAGGTGGTGGGTATTCGCCAGGCCACGGACGAAAACTCACGGACCTCGGCTGAGGTCGGCAGCCTGATCGAAGCGCTGGCGGGGCAAGTGCAGGCCGGTTCCCAGGTGATCGAGCGGTTGGCGCAGCAAAGCGAGCAGATCGAAGTGGTGTTGACGGTGATTCACGGGATTGCCGAGCAGACCAACCTGCTGGCCCTGAATGCGGCGATTGAAGCGGCGCGTGCCGGTGAGACCGGGCGAGGTTTTGCGGTGGTGGCGGACGAAGTGCGGGCGCTGGCGAGTAAAACCCAAAGCTCCACTGGGGATATCCAGGCGCATATCGTGGCGTTGCAGCAGGGCGCACGGGAAGCGGTGGAAACCATCGGCAAGGCCGGGCGCCAGGCGAATGAAGGGTTGTTGGTGCTGCGCGACAGTGTGCGCTTGCAACAGTCGGTGCAGGCTTCGGTGGAGCAAGTGCATGCGGCGATTGGCCTGGCGACGCGTGCGGCCGAGCACCAGGCCCAGGGCGCGCATGCGGTGCGTGGCCGGGTCGAGGTGATCCACGCCCAGGCCGAGCGGGCCGCGCAGGCGGTGGTGGAGACGACGGCCAGTGGCAAGGTGCTGGATGGGTTGGCAGCGCAGTTGAAGGCGAGTTTGGGGCAGTTTCGGGCTTAGCGTCGTCTGCGCCGGCCTCATCGCAGGCAAGCCAGCTCCCACATTTGACCGAGTTCCAGCGTTGGAATGCAATCGAATGTGGGAGCTGGCTTGCCTGCGATAGCGGTCTCAGCGGCTCAAATACATCCGCGTCGTCAGCAGATACACCGGCAACCCCGACACCAGAATCAACAGCGCCGCATACGGCGCCGCCGCCGCAAACTCAACATTCGAGGTATGCGCCCACACGGCAGTCGCCAGGGTATTCAGCCCCGTTGGGCTGAGGAGCAAAGTCGCCGTCAGCTCCTTCATCGCATCCAGAAACACCAACGCGAACGCCGCCCCCAAGGCCGGGAAAATAATCGGCAAGGTCACCCGGCAAAACGCGCTGAACGACGAGGAGCCCAGCGTGCGTGCCGCCTCTTCCAATTGCGGCGCAGCTTTGTTCAGTGCGGTTCGAATCGGCGCCTGAGCGAGCGGCAAAAACAACAGCGCATAAGCAATCAGCAGCAGCGCCGAGGTCTGATACAGCGCCGGCACATAGTGCAGGGCGAAATACACCAGTGTCAGCGCAATCACCAACCCTGGCAGGGCATGCAGCAGATAAGGCAGGCGCTCAGCCCAAATCGCCAACTGGCCTTTGTAGCGCACCACCAGCAGCCCCACCGGTACAGCTAATACCAGGCAAAGCGCAGCGCCGCCCAACGACAGTGCCAGAGAGGACAGCAGTGCCTCACCAATCTCGGCCACCGGGAATGCCGCCGATGAGCCCACTGCCAGCCAATAAGCGAGCATCCCCAGCGGAATGCCGCTGCCAATGATCGCCAGCGCCAGGCAGTACAGCTGGCCCACGGTCGACCATTTGCCCAGCTTTACCTGTTCAGCATGCCGCGCCGCGCCCTGGCCGATGCGCACATGCCGGCCCTTGCCGCGCACCCGCAGCTCCAGCCACAGCAGCGTCAGGCACATCACCAGCAGCACCGCCGAGAGCATCGCGGCATTGGCGTTGCTGAATTCCAGTTCGAACTGTTGGTAGATCGCGGTGGTAAAGGTTTGCAGGCCGATGATCGACAGCGCGCCGAATTCCACCAGCATATGCAGCGCGATCAGCAGGGCTCCGGCCAGCAGCGAGGGCCAGAGCAACGGCAGTGTAATTCGGAAAAAAACGCCCCAGCGATTCAGTCCCAGCGTGCGGGCCGACTCTTCAAGGGATGGATCAAGATTGCGCAATGTCGCCGCCACCGGCAGAAACACCAGTGGGTACTTGGACAGGGTCATCACCAGTATTGCCCCGCCAAGCCCTTCGAAGTTGGCGCTCAGCGAGACCCAGGTAAAGCTGCTGACAAAGGCCGGTACCGCAAACGGCAGGCACAGGATTACTCCCCAGATGCGTCGCCCCGGCAGGTTGCTGCGCTCCAGTAGCCACGCCAGTGACAGGCCGATCACGCCGCAAGCCACCGTCACCCCAACCATCAAAGCCAAGGTGTTGCGCAACAGCCCGAACACATACGGCCGCCACAGCAGGTGCACCGCCTCCGCCCAGCCGGCCTGCCAGGCCTTGGTCCCGACATATACCAGCGGCAGCAGGCTCAGGCCAACCAGAAACAGCACGGGTAACAACAACCAGATCGGCGGGCGTTTGCGCCGGGGGGTGAATACCCCGGCGGGTAGCGATGGGTTCATCAGTTCAAGCCAACGTCACGTTCCAGGTCCAGGGCTTCTTCGGCGTTGCCAAGGTCTGCCGGGGTGACTTTCGGCGGTTGCAGCTCGCTGAACGGCTTGAGGCCGCGATTGGATTGCATGCCCTTGCGCAGCGGGTATTCGGCCGAGGTATTGGTGATGACGCGCTGGCCTTCTTCACTGGCCATGAATGCCAGGAGTTGCTGGGCTTCTTTGGGGTGCTTGCTGGATTTGAGCGCCGCCGCCGAGGACACGGTGATCAGGCCGCCCACATCGCCATCGGTGAAGTAATGCAGCTGAGAATCCAGGTTGGTTTTTTCTTTCTTCAGGGCGAACCAGTAGTAGTTGTTCACCAGCACGGTGGCCACTTCGCCGTTTTCCACGGCCTTGAGCGCGACCATATTGTTGCTGTACACCTTGCCGAAGGCGCGCAGGCCGGTCAGCCATTCTTCAGCAGCTTCGCGACCGTGCAGCTTGATAATCGCCACGGCCTGCTCCTGAAATGCGCCACTGGTGGGCACGAAGCCGACTTTGCCTTGCCACTCGGGGCCAGCGAAATCGAGTACCGATTTGGGCAGGTCTTTTTCGGCGATCAGTTTGGGGTTAAAGGCCACGACGCGGGTACGAGCGGTCACGCCCATCCAGTCACCGTTGCTGCCGACGTAATCCTTGGGCAATACGTCCAGCGTGCTCGCATCAATCTTGGCCAGCAGGCCTTGCTCGCCGAGTTTGTTCAGCGGCGGCGATTCTTCTGTGTAGATCACATCGGCAGGGGAGCGCTCGCCTTCTTCCACGACCTGGCTGGCGAGCTGGTTGCTGCTGCCTTTGCGCACGTTGACGTGAATGCCGGTCTTGGCTTCGAAGGCCTTGGCGAGTTCATCGCCGACTTCTTTGTGCTGGCCGTTGTACAGGGTCAGGGACACCTTGTCGGCGGAGTAGGCGGTGGGCGAGAGCAGCGTCAAGCCAAGCAGGGTGAGGGTCAGGCCACGCAGAAGGGATGTCTTGAGACGGTTATCGCGGATCATCATCCGAAGTGTTCCTCGCTTGTATGCAACAAATCATTGCAAGGATAAACGATAAAACTTCTCAAGTGCGGATGAGGGGAGAATCCTTGGGGAAGTTTTCAAACCCCGGAAACGAAAAAACCCGCTTTCGCGGGTTTGATCTGAATTTGGTGCCCAGGAGAAGACTCGAACTTCCACGACCTTGCGATCACCAGCACCTGAAGCTGGCGTGTCTACCAATTTCACCACCTGGGCATTATCAACAACGCTTGCGCTGTTGATGGAGCGAACTATACGGAGCGCTTTTTAATCTGTAAACCCCTGATATCAAAAATATAATTCAATATTCTTGTTAAAAATCAGAGGCCTGAAACGAAAAAACCCGCTTTCGCGGGTTTAATCTGAATTTGGTGCCCAGGAGAAGACTCGAACTTCCACGACCTTGCGATCACCAGCACCTGAAGCTGGCGTGTCTACCAATTTCACCACCTGGGCAGCATCAACAACGTTGCCGTCGTCGATGGCGCGCACTATACGGAGGCGATTTTGAGCTGTAAAGCCCTGCGATGAAAAAAGCCCGGAAAATTTCGCCAATGGTCATTCAAGGCGCTTTCCGAGGGCTGCAAAGGCCTTTTAAACGCTTGTTGACACCTGAAATTTCCCGTTTCAATACGCGTATGCCAAACTAACCCGCATATAGACAAGGTGAAAACTCTCTAATGGCCGATTGGCAGTCCCTCGATCCCGAGGCCGCTCGTGAAGCGGAAAAATATGAAAACCCTATTCCTAGCCGCGAACTGATCCTGGCGCATCTCGCCGATCGTGGTTCGCCTGCTAGCCGCGAGCAGTTGGTTGAAGAGTTCGGTCTGACCACCGAAGACCAGCTCGAAGCCCTGCGCCGCCGTTTGCGTGCCATGGAGCGCGATGCTCAACTGATCTACACCCGTCGTGGCACCTATGCGCCTGTGGATAAGCTCGACTTGATCCTGGGCCGCATCGCCGGCCATCGGGATGGCTTCGGCTTCCTGATCCCGGATGACGGCAGCGACGACCTGTTCATGAGCCCGGCGCAAATGCGCCTGGTATTCGACGGCGACCGTGCCCTGGCCCGCGTTTCCGGCCTGGACCGTCGTGGTCGCCGTGAAGGCGTGATCGTCGAAGTGGTGTCCCGTGCCCACGAGTCCATCGTTGGCCGTTACTTCGAAGAAGGCGGCATCGGCTTTGTAGTGCCGGATAACCCGAAGGTCCAGCAGGAAGTGCTGATCACCCCGGGTCGCAATGGCGCCGCCAAGGTCGGCCAGTTCGTCGAGGTGAAAATCACCCACTGGCCAACCGCGCGCTTCCAGCCACAGGGCGATATTGTTGAAGTGGTCGGCAACTACATGGCGCCGGGCATGGAAATCGACGTTGCGCTGCGCACCTACGATATTCCTCACGTCTGGCCCGAGGCTGTGCTCAAGGAAGCCGCCAAGCTCAAGCCGGAAGTGGAAGAGAAAGACAAGGAAAAACGCATCGACCTGCGCCATCTGCCGTTCGTCACCATCGACGGCGAAGATGCCCGCGACTTCGACGATGCGGTCTATTGCGAAGCCAAGCCTGGCAAGCTGCGCCTGTTCTCCGGCGGCTGGAAGTTGTTCGTCGCGATTGCCGACGTCTCCAGCTATGTGAAGATCGGTTCGGCCCTGGATAACGAAGCCCAGGTGCGCGGCAACTCCGTGTACTTCCCTGAGCGCGTGATCCCGATGCTGCCTGAGCAGCTGTCCAACGGCCTGTGCTCCCTGAACCCGAAAGTCGACCGTTTGGCCATGGTGTGCGAGATGACCATCTCCAAAACCGGCGAAATGACCGACTACCAGTTCTACGAAGCGGTGATCCACTCCCAGGCGCGCCTGACCTACAACAAGGTCAGCACCATCCTGGAAGCGCCGAAGACCAGCGAAGCCAAGGCCTTGCGTGGCGAATATGCCGACGTAGTGCCGCACCTCAAGCAGCTTTACGCGCTGTACAAGGTGTTGCTGGGCGCACGTCATGTGCGTGGCGCAATCGACTTTGAAACCCAGGAAACCCGGATTGTCTTCGGTTCCGAGCGCAAGATCGCGGCCATTACGCCGACCACGCGCAACGATGCGCACAAGCTGATCGAGGAGTGCATGCTGGCGGCCAACGTGGCCACCGCAGAGTTCCTCAAAAAGCACGAAATTCCTGCCCTGTACCGCGTGCACGACGGCCCGCCGCCGGAGCGTTTGGAAAAACTGCGCGCTTTCCTCGGTGAGCTTGGCCTGTCCCTGCACAAAGGCAAGGACGGCCCGACGCCGAAGGATTACCAGGCGCTGCTGGCCAGCATCAAGGACCGTCCGGATTACCACGTGATCCAGACCGTGATGCTGCGCTCTCTGAGCCAGGCGGTGTACAGCGCCGATAACCAGGGCCACTTCGGCCTGAATTACGAGGCGTACACCCACTTCACTTCGCCGATTCGTCGTTACCCGGACCTGCTCACGCACCGGGCGATCCGCAGCGTGATCCACTCCAAGCAGAACACCCCGCACGTCAAGCGCGCCGGTGCCATGACCATTCCGAAGGCACGGATCTATCCGTACGACGAAGCGGCCCTGGAACAGCTGGGCGAGCAGTGCTCCATGAGCGAGCGCCGCGCCGACGAAGCCACCCGCGACGTAGTGAACTGGCTCAAGTGCGAGTTCATGAAAGACCGCGTGGGCGAGTCGTTCCCTGGTGTGATCACTGCCGTGACGGGTTTTGGCCTGTTCGTCGAGCTGACCGACATTTACGTCGAAGGCTTGGTGCACGTCACTGCGCTGCCGGGCGATTACTACCACTTCGACCCTGTGCATCACCGCCTGGCGGGCGAGCGTACCGGTCGCAGCTTCCGTTTGGGTGACACCGTGGAAGTGCAGGTCATGCGCGTCGACCTCGACGAGCGCAAGATCGACTTCGGCATGCCCGACAAGCCGACCGAAACACCGACTGGCCGTAAAAAGCGTGGCAGCGAACCGACTGCGCCAGCCAGCAAAGGCAAGGGCGCGCCTGCGAAAGCAGCGCCCACCGAGCCTGCGCCAGCCAAGGCCGCTCGTCGTTCGTCCACCAAGGAGAAGGCCCCAGAGGCCTACCGCCCGAGCGATGCAGCGGCGAAAAACGCTGAAGTGCGCAAGAGCCGTGAGTTGAAGCAGCAGTTGCTCAACGAAGCCAAAAGCGGTGGTAAAGCGGCGTCTGGGGGAAAGTCCCACGGGGCGGAAAAGCCGTCGAGCAAACCGAGTAAACACCGTAAAGGCCCGCCTAAAGCGGGTTCGGCCCCCGCGAAAAGCGGCGGGTCGCGCAAACCTAAGGCCAAGTCATGAGTCTGGAAAAAATCTACGGCGTGCACGCCGTAGAAGCACTGCTGCGTCATCACCCTAAACGCGTCAAGCAGGTGTGGTTGGCCGAAGGCCGCAGCGAGCCGCGTGTACAAGCGCTGGTCGAGCTGGCTACGCAAAACAAGGTTGCCATCGGCCAGGCCGAGCGCCGTGAAATGGACGTGTGGGTCGAGGGCGTTCACCAAGGCGTGGTTGCGGACGTAAGCCCGAGCCAGGTCTGGGGCGAAGCGATGCTCGACGAGCTGCTCGACCGTACCGAAGGCGCACCACTGTTGCTGGTGCTGGACGGCGTGACCGACCCGCACAACCTCGGCGCTTGCCTGCGTTCGGCCGATGCCGCCGGTGCGCTGGCGGTGATCGTGCCTAAGGACAAGTCGGCAACCCTGACGCCGGTCGTGCGTAAAGTCGCGTGCGGCGCGGCGGAAGTGATTCCACTGGTGGCCGTGACCAACCTGGCGCGTACCCTGGAGAAACTCCAGCAGCGCGGCCTTTGGATCGTGGGCACTGCAGGCGAAGCCGAGGTCAGCATTTATGACCAGGACCTCACCGGCCCGACCATCCTGATCATGGGGGCCGAAGGCAAAGGCATGCGTCGCCTGACCCGCGAGCACTGCGATTACCTGGTGAAATTGCCGATGGCCGGTAGCGTCAGCAGCCTCAACGTGTCGGTTGCCACCGGCGTGTGCTTGTTCGAGGCCCAGCGTCAGCGCGGTGCCAAGGCCAAGAGCAAGAAGTAACCCGATCAAAAATGTGCGGCCGGGCTTGTGTGGGAGCTGGCTTGCCTGCGATAGCATCACCTCTGTATCACTGATACACCGAGGTGCCTGCATCGCAGGCAAGCCAGCTCCCACAGAATTTCAGCTCCCGCAGTCGTTTCAGGGTGTTTGGAAGATTGTTCAAATAATCACCAATCACCTTGCGCCGTTTCTCCCCCTTCTCTACAATTGCGCCCCTTGCCTTCCTGGCAGGCACCTATGTGCCTCCCTGCGGCAAGATCCATAAGTGTCATTCACTCCTTGTCTGACCGTTTTTGAGCGGCAGGCTACAACCCGTAAGGAGCATTCATGCGTCATTACGAAATCATCTTTTTGGTCCACCCGGATCAAAGCGAGCAAGTCGGCGGCATGGTTGAGCGTTACACCAAGCTGATCGAAGAAGACGGCGGCAAAATCCACCGTCTGGAAGATTGGGGCCGTCGTCAACTGGCCTACGCAATCAACAATGTTCACAAGGCTCACTACGTGATGCTGAACGTTGAGTGCACTGGCAAGGCCCTGGCCGAGCTGGAAGACAACTTCCGCTACAACGATGCAGTGATCCGTAACCTGGTCATCCGTCGCGAAGAAGCCGTTACCGGCCAATCCGAGATGCTCAAGGCTGAAGAAAACCGCAGTGAGCGCCGTGAGCGTCGCGACCGTCCTGAGCACGAAGGCGCTGAAAGCGCTGATAGTGATGACAGCGACAACAGCGATAACGCTGACGAGTAATCCACGGACCTTTTAAGGAGCCTATCAAATGGCACGTTTCTTCCGTCGTCGTAAATTCTGCCGCTTCACCGCTGAAGACGTGAAAGAGATCGATTACAAAGATCTCAACACTCTGAAAGCCTACGTATCCGAGACCGGCAAAATCGTTCCAAGCCGTATCACCGGTACCAAAGCACGTTATCAGCGTCAGCTGGCCACCGCTATCAAGCGCGCCCGCTTCCTGGCCCTGCTGGCCTACACCGACAGCCACGGCCGCTGAGACCGGGCAGTCGACAAGTAGTAAGGGATTGAATGCATGCGCGCCTTAGCTGAGTTCATCATGCGCGGTCGCGTGCAGGCCACTCTGGTAGTGGCCGGATGTGCGGCATTGCCGCTGCTTTATTGGTTGGGTGCTGCTGCAGGTTGCCTTGTGCTCCTGCGGCGCGGTTTGAAGGACGCCCTTGGCGTTCTTGCCCTGGGATTGTTGCCGGCCTTGATCTGGTGGCTTCAATTCGGTGATCCACGGGTACTTCTGGTACTGCTGGGGTCATCGAGCCTTGCGTTGGTTTTACGCGCAAGTGAGTCCTGGGTCCGCACGCTGCTGGTCAGCGTGGCATTGGGGTTGGTGTACTCAGTGATGCTTGGCGCGGCTTTCCGCCCGCAAATCGAAGCGCTGTCGCAAGAGATCGTCAAGATCCTGCCGATGGCCCTCGGGGATCTCTACCAGCAATTGTCGGTAGATGAGCGAGCGCGGTTTGCGTCACTGATTGCCCCGGTCCTGACCGGCCTGATTGCGGCATTGTTGCAGGTCGTCAGCGTGCTGAGCCTGATTGTTGGGCGTTATTGGCAAGCGTTGTTGTACAACCCGGGTGGTTTTGGTCGCGAATTTCGCAGTATCAGAATCCCAGCGGGGCCGGCGATGTTGCTGCTGGCGTGCATGGTTGTCGGGCCGAACTTCGGCCCACAGATGGCCTTGCTGGCGCCGATTTGCAGTGTACCGCTGGTGTTTGCCGGGCTGGCCCTGATTCACGGGCTGGTTGCGCGAAAGCGCCTGGCCAAGTTCTGGCTGGTGGGGTTGTACGTCACGATGTTGCTGTTTATGCAGCTGATCTATCCGTTACTCGTGGTTTTGGCCATTGTCGACGGCCTGATTGATTTTCGCGGTCGTCTGGCGTCGAAAGACGCCGATAACGCGAACGGTGAAGGTTAAAAGTTAGAGGATTTTCACATGCAACTGATCCTTCTGGAAAAAGTCGCCAACCTGGGCAACCTGGGCGACAAAGTGAACGTTAAGGCCGGCTACGGTCGTAACTACCTGCTGCCATACGGCAAAGCCACCGCTGCAACCGCTGCCAACCTGGCTGCGTTTGAAGAGCGTCGTGCTGAGCTGGAAAAAGCCGCAGCAGACAAAAAAGCTTCGGCCGAAACTCGCGCTGCCCAACTGGCTGAGCTGGAAGTGACTATCACTGCCACCGCCGGTGACGAAGGCAAGCTGTTCGGTTCGATCGGCACCCACGACATCGCTGATGCACTGACCGCCTCCGGCGTTGAAGTGCAGAAGAGCGAAGTTCGTCTGCCGAACGGCACCATCCGCAACGTAGGCGAATTCGACGTAGCCGTGCACCTGCACGCTGAAGTTGAAGCCACCGTACGCGTTGTAGTGGTAGCAGCTTAAGCAACACCTAACTGACTGGCACCTCGCGTGCCAGGCGGTTAACATCGGGCACGATCCTGTTTACAGGTCGTGCCTTTTGTTTTTCTACACACCCCTAATTCCAAGTGGCCATGAACGATATTTCAGCTCCTGAGCAATACGATCTGCAAACCGCTGCCCTGAAGGTGCCGCCGCATTCCATCGAGGCCGAACAGGCCGTGCTCGGTGGCTTGATGCTGGATAACAACGCCTGGGAACGCGTGCTGGATCAAGTCTCGGACGGTGATTTCTATCGCCATGACCACCGCCTGATCTTCCGCGCCATTGCCAAGCTGGCCGACCAGAACTCGCCGATCGACGTGGTAACCCTGGCCGAACAGCTGGACAAGGAAGGCCAGACCTCCCAAGTCGGCGGTCTGGGCTACCTGGGTGAGCTGGCGAAAAACACGCCATCCGTCGCCAACATCAAGGCGTATGCGCAGATCGTTCGCGAGCGCGCCACCCTGCGCCAGTTGATCGGAATCAGCACCGAAATCGCCGACAGCGCCTTCAACCCCGAAGGCCGCACCGCCGCCGAGATCCTTGATGAGGCTGAACGCCAGATCTTCCAGATCGCCGAAGCGCGGCCGAAAACCGGTGGCCCAGTCAGCGTCAACGACCTGTTGACCAAGGCCATCGACCGCATCGACACCTTGTTCAACACCGACAACGCCATCACGGGTATTTCCACCGGCTACACCGACCTCGACGAGAAGACCAGCGGCCTGCAGCCGTCTGACTTGATCATCGTCGCCGGCCGTCCATCCATGGGTAAAACCACCTTTGCGATGAACCTGGTGGAAAACGCCGTGCTGCGCAGCGACAAAGCCGTACTGGTTTACTCGCTGGAGATGCCTGGTGAATCGCTGATCATGCGTATGCTTTCCTCGCTTGGCCGTATCGACCAGACCAAGGTGCGAGCCGGTCGCCTGGAAGACGACGATTGGCCGCGCCTGACGTCGGCGGTCAACTTGCTTAACGACCGCAAGCTGTTTATCGATGACACCGCCGGTATCAGCCCATCAGAGATGCGTGCACGTACTCGCCGGCTGGTGCGTGAGCACGGCGACATCGCCCTGATCATGATCGACTACCTGCAGCTGATGCAGATTCCAGGCTCCAGCGGTGACAACCGCACCAACGAGATTTCCGAAATCTCCCGGTCGCTCAAAGCCCTGGCCAAGGAATTCAACTGCCCGGTGGTGGCGCTGTCCCAGCTCAACCGTTCCCTTGAGCAACGCCCGAACAAGCGCCCGGTGAACTCCGACTTGCGGGAATCCGGAGCGATCGAGCAGGATGCTGACGTGATCATGTTCGTGTACCGCGACGAGGTGTATCACCCCGAGACGGAGCACAAAGGCATTGCCGAGATCATCATCGGCAAGCAGCGGAACGGGCCAATCGGCTTTATCCGCCTGGCGTTTATCGGTAAGTACACGCGCTTCGAGAACCTGGCGCCGGGCAGCTATAACTTCGACGATGACGAGTAAGTTTCAGCGCCTGTAAGGGCCTCATCGCAGCATAGGTATCTACACAACCGGTTAACACGAAGTCTGTGGCAGGTGGGCTGTTGTGGCGAGCAGGCTTGTCCTGCGTTGGGCTGCGAAGCGGCCCCAGTACAAGCACGGCAATTTTGCTGAAAGTACTCAGCGTCTGTTTTTGGGGCTGCTTCGCAGCCCAACGCAGGACAAGCCTGCTCGCCACAGGAGAAATAGGCTGCTTTTAAAAGTTGTGTAGATACCTATGCTCATCGCAGGCAAGCCAGCTCCCACATTTGAAGGTATTCACCGTTCGAGTGTGGGAGCTGGCTTGCCTTCGATTGCATCAGCACAATTCCGACCATTACCGTCGGAATTGGTCAAAATTTGTGCTATATTCCGCGCCCGCGATTTTTCATCTCAACACCGGTCACCGTCATGCAAACAGCCAAGCCGTTATTTGACTATCCCAAGTACTGGGCCGAATGTTTCGGTCCTGCGCCATTCCTGCCGATGAGCAGGGAGGAGATGGATCAGCTTGGCTGGGATTCCTGCGACATCATCATCGTCACCGGTGATGCGTATGTGGATCACCCGTCGTTTGGCATGGCGATCATCGGCCGGCTGCTGGAGTCCCAGGGCTTTCGCGTCGGGATCATTGCGCAGCCGAACTGGCAGTCCAAAGACGACTTCATGAAGCTCGGCGAGCCGAACCTGTTCTTCGGCGTCGCGGCCGGCAACATGGACTCGATGATCAACCGTTACACCGCTGACAAGAAAATCCGTTCCGACGACGCCTACACCCCAGGCGGCATGGCCGGCAAACGCCCGGACCGCGCCAGCCTGGTGTACAGCCAGCGTTGCAAGGAAGCCTACAAGAACGTGCCGATCGTACTTGGCGGCATCGAAGCGTCCCTGCGCCGCATCGCCCACTACGATTACTGGCAGGACCGTGTGCGCAACTCGATCCTGATCGATGCCTGCGCCGACATCCTGCTGTACGGCAACGCCGAGCGGGCCATCGTCGAAGTTGCCCAGCGCCTGTCGTGGGGCCACAAGATCGAAGACATCACCGACGTGCGCGGCACCGCGTTCATTCGCCGTGACACGCCTGCAGGCTGGTACGAGGTGGACTCCACGCGTATCGACCGTCCGGGCAAGATCGACAAGATCATCAACCCGTATGTGAATACCCAGGACACCCAGGCCTGCGCCATCGAGCAGGAAAAAGGCCCGGTTGAAGACCCGGAAGAAGCCAAGGTCGTACAAATTCTTGCCAGCCCGCGCATGACCCGTGACAAGACGGTCATTCGTCTGCCGTCCATGGAAAAAGTCCGTGGCGACTCGGTCCTGTACGCCCACGCCAACCGCGTGCTGCACCTGGAAACCAACCCGGGCAACGCCCGCGCTTTGGTGCAGAAGCATGGCGAAGTGGACGTGTGGTTCAACCCGCCGCCCATCCCTATGACCACCGAAGAAATGGACTACGTGTTCGGCATGCCTTACGCCCGCGTCCCGCACCCGGTGTACGGCAAGGAAAAGATCCCGGCCTACGACATGATCCGTTTCTCGGTGAACATCATGCGTGGCTGCTTCGGTGGCTGTACTTTCTGCTCGATCACCGAGCACGAAGGCCGCATCATCCAGAACCGTTCCGAAGAGTCGATCATTCGCGAGATTGAAGAGATCCGCGACAAAGTGCCAGGCTTTACCGGCGTGATCTCCGACCTCGGCGGCCCGACCGCGAACATGTACCGCATCGCCTGCAAGAGCCCGGAAATCGAATCCGCGTGCCGCAAGCCGTCATGCGTGTTCCCGGGCATCTGCCCGAACCTGAACACCGATCACTCCTCGTTGATTCAGCTGTATCGCAGCGCCCGTGCGTTGCCGGGTGTGAAGAAGATTCTGATTGCTTCCGGCCTGCGCTACGACCTTGCGGTCGAGTCGCCGGAGTACGTCAAGGAGCTGGTTACCCACCACGTCGGCGGTTACCTCAAGATCGCCCCGGAACACACCGAGGAAGGTCCGCTCAACCAGATGATGAAACCGGGCATTGGCAGCTATGACAAGTTCAAGCGCATGTTCGAGAAGTACACCAAGGAAGCGGGCAAGGAACAGTACCTGATCCCGTACTTCATCGCCGCCCACCCGGGCACCACCGATGAAGACATGATGAACCTGGCCCTGTGGCTCAAGGGCAATGGCTTCCGCGCCGACCAGGTGCAGGCGTTCTACCCGTCGCCGATGGCCACCGCCACCGCCATGTACCATTCGGGCAAGAACCCGCTGCGCAAGGTCACCTACAAGAGCGACGCGGTCACCATCGTCAAGAGCGAGGAACAGCGCCGTCTGCACAAGGCCTTCCTGCGCTACCACGACCCGAAAGGCTGGCCGATGCTGCGTGAAGCACTGACGCGCATGGGCCGCGCCGACCTGATCGGGCCGGGCAAGGATCAGTTGATCCCGCTGCACCAGCCGTCCACCGACAGCTACCAGAGCGCCCGTCGCAAGAACTCGACGCCGGCTGGCAGCCATAAGGTTGCGAAGGAGACCACCACCAGGATCCTCACCCAGCACACCGGCCTGCCACCGCGCGGCAGTGATGGCAGCAACCCGTGGGACAAGCGTGAGCAAGCCAAGGCGGCAGCTCAGGCGCGTAACAAGCAGGCGGCTAAAGAACGCAGTGATGCGGCGAAGGGCAAAGGCGGCAAGCCTGCGCGCAAGCCGGTCGTGCCGCGCTGATCGCAACCTGAATATGCAAAACGCCAGCCTCGTGCTGGCGTTTTGCTTTCTATTCGCTGGCGTGCCTGTTTGTTAAGGTGGCGCCCATTAGATCGCCATCGCAGGCAAGCCAGCTCCCACAAAGCCGGCCCGGCCACCCTCATATTCAAGGAAGAACACCCATGAGCAACCCCCTGCTCTCCATCGGCATGGACTCCAACCGCTCCCAATTCATGGCGCGCCAGCGTATCGAAAGCCAGATCAACCTGCCACGGTTGTTCGCCGCCATCGATGCCGACCCCGGCATTGTCGGCGCCGGTGTGGTGTACATCGACGCCGACTTCAATGTGATCACCCTGCGCGAATTCAAGCCCCTCTGCAGCATTAAGCCCAAGCGCATCATTTTGCGCGAAGCACAGAAGTACATTTCGCCCGCGCAATTTGTGGAGCAGGTCAAGACCGACCCACGGGAAGAACGCCTCAGAAAAGAGGCGTTTGATATGGGCTTGTCGTGCACCGCCGCGATTATCGGTTGGATCGTGGTGTTCAGCGGCAGCGTCGCCGTGCCTTTTACGGCGGGCGCCAGCGCGTTCGTGGTGGGCATTGGCGTGACGGCGGCGCTGGCCAGCAGTGCGCAATGCGGGTTTGGCGTGGCGCGTACCTACAACGAGATACTCGACCCTGACGCTAACGACCGGATGGATGACGCCGAATGGTTCGGCGCTGTTTCAACCATCCTTGATACGGCTTCCCTGGTGGGGATCGGCACCGGCGCGCTGACCACGGTGAAGCTGCTCAGGGCCAAAAAGGCTGCCGCTCTGGGCAAGAGTTGGTATGAATTGCTCAAGGGTTTAAATCGCCAGGAACGCAAGAAACTGACCAAGGAGCTGCTAAGCCTGCGCGACCCCAGCCTGACGCCCAAGTTGCTCAAGTTGCAGCAGCGTGCAGGCAAACTGACCAAGAGCTTCAGCTCCACGGAAATTCGGCATGCCACCCTGACCCAGATGAAAGACGCATTGGGCGGCATCCTCGGTATCGTGGGCAGCTACCGCAGCGGTAGCGTGGGCACTGCCACCACCCTTGCAATCGGCTTGTACGAGGACCTCACCGAATGAAAGGTTTCCCCGACATGGGCAGTTTTCTCGCGCGCTATTTCCCGGTGTTCATGGGCACGATCTTCATGGCGATCTTTTCCGGCGCGTCTGCTGTATCCCTCGCCGGCGTGACGTATTTGCGGGGTGTCGATGCGTCGCTTAAATCCGACTACTCAGGCCTCGCAATTTTGCTGCTGGTGGCGGTGCTGGTCTTTGCCAACGTGATGGTTGCGCGTGGCCGCCCATGGGCCACCGGCCTGGTGGCGGGTTATCTGGGTTGCTGCCTGCTGTTCGTGCTGCCGATGATCCAGTACCCCATTCCCAAACTGGTCTACGGCTCGGCGGTACTCTTTCCGCTGTTGGGGTTGCTCCTGCTTAACAGCAAGCGCCACCGCGAAATGCGCCAAAAGCTGCTCGAAGTCCGCCACCTTCGCGAAGCCACGATCGCTCGCCACAAAACGCGCTGACTGGGTAGATTCACCACCCGGCCTCACACGCACGCCACAAATATGTGCAAGCCTTGCACCACGGCACCCACGTTGGCGCCGTTTTGGTGCTGTACTGCACCGGGTCTTACGATAAAGCGCAATGACGGCCGCTCTGGCATAAGTCTTGCGCGCTTTGTGTTCATGCCCTGGCTCGCAGGAGGCCGCCGTGTCGATTCATGTCGCGTTGCACCACGTTACGCATTACCGCTATGACCGCGCTGTCGAACTCGGCCCACAGATCGTGCGCTTGCGCCCGGCTGCCCATAGCCGCACGCGGATCTTGTCTTACGCGCTCAAAGTGCTGCCCGAGCAGCACTTCATCAATTGGCAGCAAGACCCGCAGGGCAATTACCTGGCGCGCCTGGTATTCCCGGAAAAGACTGATGAGTTGCGCATTGAGGTCGACCTCGTCGCCGAGATGGCGGTATTCAACCCGTTCGATTTTTTCCTCGAGCCCTACGCCGAAAAAATCCCCTTCAGCTACGCCGCCGATGAGCAGCGTGAGCTGGCGCCGTACCTGGAAACCTTGCCGCTGACGCCAAAGTTTGCCGCCTATCTGGCCGGCATCGACCGCACGCCGCTGCCGGCTGTGGATTTTCTGGTCGGGCTCAATCAGCGCCTGGCGGCCGACATCGGCTATTTGATCCGTATGGAACCGGGCGTACAAACGCCGGAATTCACCTTGGGCGCCGCTTCCGGCTCCTGCCGCGATTCGGCGTGGCTGCTGGTGCAACTACTGCGCAACCTGGGGCTGGCGGCGCGGTTTGTGTCGGGCTACTTGATCCAGCTCACCGCCGACGTCAAAGCCCTCGATGGCCCGTCCGGCACCGAAGTCGACTTCACCGACCTGCACGCCTGGTGCGAGGTGTACTTGCCCGGCGCGGGCTGGATCGGCCTGGACGCCACCTCCGGGCTGTTCGCCGGTGAAGGGCATATCCCATTGGCCTGTAGCCCTGATCCTTCGTCCGCTGCGCCAATCAGCGGGCTGGTGGAACCCTGCGAGTGCGAATTTACCCACGAGATGTCGGTGGAGCGCATTTGGGAAGCGCCGCGTGTCACCAAGCCCTACACCGAAGAGCAATGGCTGGCGATCCAGGCGTTGGGCCGGCAGATCGACGCCGACCTGCTCAAGGATGATGTACGCCTGACCATGGGCGGCGAGCCGACCTTTGTCTCCATCGATGATCCCGACGGCGCCGAGTGGAACACCGCGGCGCTGGGGCCGGACAAGCGTCGCCTGTCTGCCGAGCTGTTCCAGCGCATGCGCGCGCACTACGCGCCCAAAGGCCTGGTGCATTTCGGCCAGGGCAAGTGGTACCCCGGCGAGCAACTGCCGCGCTGGTCGCTCAATTGCTACTGGCGCCGCGACGGCGTGCCGATCTGGCACAACAGCGCGCTGATCGCCGATGAACAACAGGACTACGGCGCCGATGGCGTGATGGCCGGGCGCTTCCTGGCCAGTGTCGCCGAGCGCCTTAAACTGCCGGCACGCTTTGTGTTCCCGGCTTTCGAAGACAACTTCTACTACCTGTGGCGCGAAGGTGCGCTGCCGCAAAACGTCACCGCCCAGGACCCGCGCCTGAGTGATGACCTGGAGCGCGAGCGTCTGCGCAAAGTGTTCAGCCAGGGCCTGGATAAAGTCATCGGCCAAGTGTTGCCGCTGGCGCGCACGGCGGCCAATGACCGCTGGCAGAGTGGGCGCTGGTACCTGCGTGATAACCACTGCCGTCTGGTGCCGGGTGATTCGCCGTTGGGTTACCGCCTGCCGTTGGCCTCGCAGCCATGGGTGACGGCGGCGGAATACCCATTTGTGCATCCCACCGACCCGAATCAGGATCAGCCGGACCTGCCGACCACCGCGCAACTGCAAAGCCATGGCACGCCTGCGCCGAGCGACGAGCGCGTGCCCAAGGTCGACGAATCCGCCGATTGGCTGACTCGCACCGCCTTGTGTGCCGAAGCACGGGAAGGGCGTTTGTACCTGTTTATGCCGCCGCTGGAACGCGTCGAGGATTACCTGGAGTTGGTGGCCGCTATTGAAGCCACCGCCGAAGAACTGCATTGCCCGGTGTTGCTGGAAGGTTACGAGCCGCCGTTCGATACGCGCTTGAGCAACTTCCGGGTCACGCCGGATCCGGGTGTGATCGAGGTCAATGTACAGCCGTCCGCCACTTGGGATGAGCTGGTAGAACGCACCGAGTTCCTCTACGAAGAGGCGCGGCAAACCCGCCTGACCACCGAAAAGTTCATGATCGACGGGCGCCACACCGGCACCGGCGGTGGTAACCACTTTGTGCTGGGCGGCGCTACGCCGAAAGACTCACCGTTCCTTCGCCGCCCGGATTTGCTGCGCAGCCTGATCAGCTACTGGCATAACCATCCGTCCTTGTCGTACCTGTTTTCCGGGCTGTTTATCGGCCCGACCTCCCAGGCGCCACGGGTGGATGAAGCGCGTAACGACGCGCTGTATGAGCTGGAAATCGCCTTCGCACAAATGCCCGAGCCTGGCGAAGAATGCCCGCCATGGTTGGTCGACCGGCTGTTGCGCAACCTGCTGATCGACGTGACCGGCAACACCCACCGCGCCGAATTCTGCATCGACAAACTCTACTCGCCCGATGGCGCCACTGGCCGCCTGGGTCTGTTGGAACTGCGTGCGTTTGAAATGCCGCCCCATGCGCGCATGAGCCTCACCCAGCAATTGCTGCTGCGGGCCTTGGTCGCGCGCTTCTGGCGTGAGCCGTATGCACCAGCAAAACTGGCGCGCTGGGGCACGGAGCTGCACGATCGCTTTTTGCTGCCGCACTTTATCGAGCAGGATTTTGCCGACGTGATCGTCGAGCTGAATGCTGCTGGTTACCCGCTGCGCGCCGAATGGTTTGCCGCGCACCTGGCGTTTCGTTTCCCCAAGGTCGGCGACTACGCCGTCAGCGGTATCGAACTGGAGTTGCGCCAGGCGTTGGAGCCTTGGCACGTGCTGGGCGAAGAAGGCGCCGTCGGTGGCACGGTGCGTTACGTGGACTCATCCCTGGAACGCTTGCAGGTGAAGTTGAGCGGCTTGGCGCCGCAACGCTACCTGCTGACCTGCAACGGCATCCCGGTGCCGTTGCAGCCGACCGGGCGTATCGGCGAGTTCGTCGCTGGCGTGCGTTATCGCGCCTGGCAACCGGCCAACTGTTTGCAACCGACCATCGCGGTGCATGCGCCGTTGGTGTTCGACTTGCTCGATACCTGGATGCAACGCTCGCTGGGCGGCTGCCAGTACCACGTCGCGCATCCGGGTGGGCGCAATTACGACAGCTTGCCGGTGAATGCCAATGAGGCGGAGAGCCGGCGTATGGCGCGGTTTTTCCGCATCGGCCACAGCCCAGGCAAATTGCCTGTGCCGCCCTTGGTGATTAACGATGAACTACCAATGACCCTGGATTTGCGGCGTTTCCCCAATAAAAATGACTAAACCACAATCCAAATGTGGGATGGCTTTTGTGGCGAGGGAGCTTGCTCCCGTTGGGGTGCGAAGCGCCCCCAAAGCAGGCGACTGCTACACAGTCGACCGGGAGCAAGCTCCCTCGCCACAACAAGCCAGCTCCCACACTTGATTGCAGTGAATTTGATTTAAACTGACTTCCCTTGCCTCTGCCGAGCGTTCCATGCCCGACTTGCTCGACCGTTACCCGCTCACTGCGGGCACCTATCACGAACTGCTCGACGACAGTGGCGCGGTGCGTGCCCATTGGCAGCGCCTGCTCGATCACCTGCAACGCAGTACGCCCGTGCAACTGGCCCAGCGCCAGGCGTTGCTGACCCGGCAGATCCAGGAAAACGGCGTGACCTACAACGTCTACGCCGACCCCAAGGGCGCCGACCGCCCGTGGGAGCTGGACTTGCTGCCCCATGTGCTGGCCGCCGATGAGTGGCAGCACCTGTCGGCCGGCATCGCCCAACGGGCGCGTTTGCTCAATGCCGTGCTCGCCGACCTGTACGGCCCGCAGCGCTTGATCAAAGAAGGCCTGTTGCCGGCGGAGCTGGTGTTTGGGCACAACAACTTCCTGTGGCCGTGCCAGGGCATTCAGCCACCGGACGGCGCGTTTCTACACCTGTATGCCGTGGACCTGGCGCGCACCCCGGATGGCCGTTGGTGGGTCACCGCCGACCGTACCCAGGCGCCATCGGGCGCAGGTTACGCGCTGGAAAACCGCACCATCGTGTCCCGTGCATTCCCGGATCTGTACCGCGATTTGCAGGTTCAACACCTCACCGGTTTCTTCCGCACGCTCCAGGAAACCCTGGCCCGCCAGGCGCCCGGTGATGACCAGCCACCGTTGATCGTGCTGCTCACGCCGGGGCGTTTCAACGAAAGCTATTTCGAACACCTCTACCTGGCGCGCCAGCTCGGCTACCCATTGGTAGAAGGCGGCGACCTCACGGTGCGCGACAGCACGGTGTTCCTCAAAACCCTCAGCGGCCTGCGCCGGGTGCACGCGATCATGCGGCGCCTGGATGACGATTTCTGCGACCCGCTGGAGCTGCGCACCGACTCGGCGCTGGGCGTGCCCGGCCTGCTGGATGCGGTGCGCCAGGGCAATGTGCTGGTGGCCAATGCCTTGGGCAGCGGCGTGCTGGAGTCGCCCGGTTTGCTCGGCTTTCTGCCGAAGATCAACGAGTTTTTGTTTGGTGAAGAACTGATCCTGCCGTCCATCGCCACCTGGTGGTGCGGCGAGGCGCCGGTGCTGGCCGAAGCCTTGGAAAAGCTGCCGGAATTGCTGATCAAACCAGCGTTTCCTTCGCAAAGCTTCGCGCCGGTATTCGGCCGCGATTTGAACGAAGAGCAACGCCTGGCCCTGGCCGAGCGCATGCGTGCGCGGCCTTACGCCTATGTGGCCCAGGAGCTGGCGCAATTGTCCCAGGCGCCGGTATGGCACACCGTCGACGACCATCTGCAACACCGTGCCATCGGCATGCGCGTGTACGCGGTGGCCAGCGCTGACGGCTACCGTGTACTGCCCGGCGGCCTGACTCGCGTGGCGGCTGAGGCGGATGCCGAAGTGGTGTCGATGCAGCGTGGTGGCGCGAGCAAAGACACGTGGGTGCTCGGCGATCGCGCTGTCGGCGGCGAGCATTGGCGCGCGCAACGGGCGATTGGCGTACATGATCTGGTGCGGCGCGACCCTTATCTGCCGTCGCGCGTAGTGGAAAACCTGTTCTGGTTTGGCCGTTACTGCGAACGCTGTGATGACAGCGCGCGCTGGCTGCGCATTGTGCTGGCGCGTTATGTCGATGGCGACGACCCGCAAGCCTTGCAGGCCGCTGTCGAGCTGGGCGAGACCCTGCGCTTGTTGCCGGAGGAGGGCGAACTGCCCGAGCGCCTGCTTGCCGCTTTGCTCGGCGATGACTGGCCGTCGAGCCTGCGCGCCAACCTGCAACGCTTGCAGTGGGCGGCGTCCCAGGTGCGTGGCAAGTTGTCCCGCGAGAACTGGCAAGCGCTAGTGGAGTTGCAGCGCGAAGCCCTGGAGTTGGAAAGCGAGGCCCCGGATTTTGGCGAGTTGCTGGACTTCCTCAACCGCCTGGTGATGTCCCTGGCGGCGCTGTCCGGGTTTGCCCTGGATGACATGACCCGTGATGAAGGCTGGCGCTTTTTGATGATGGGCCGGCGTATTGAGCGCCTGCAATTTCTCAGCAGCAGCCTCGCCGCGTTCCTGCGTGGCGTGGCGGTATTTGATCAGGCCGGGCTGGAATGGCTGCTGGAGCTGGGCAATAGCAGCATCACCTATCGCTCGCGTTACCTGGCCGTGCCGCAACTGATCCCGGTGCTCGACTTGTTGCTGCTCGATGAGCAGAACCCGCATGCGGTGCTGTTCCAGTTGAAGCTGGTCAGCCGCACCCTGCGGCGTCTCAATGATGACTTTGGCGTGCCACGGGAAACCGGCCTGGCGCCGTTGGTGGAGCGCCTGTCGCGTTTTGATCTGGGCTGCCTGGAGAACCCGCTGTTCGGCGAATCCAGCGTACGTGCCGCGTTGGACGGCCTGGCGGACCTGCTGCAAGCGGTCGCCGATGAGAGCGGGCAAGTGTCGGATCGCCTGGCGTTGCGCCACTTTGCCCATGTGGATGATGTCAGCCAGCAAACGGTGTCGGTGTGATGAGTGCGCGCTATCAGATCTTTCACGATACCCATTACCACTACGACAGCCCGGTGTCCCTGGCCCAGCAGTTGGCACACCTGTGGCCGCGCCCATGTGCGTGGCAGCGCTGCAGTTCCCAGCAATTGGATATCAGCCCGCAGCCGTCGTCGCGTCGTGATGAGCTGGACGTGTTCGGCAACCCGATCACCCGGCTGGCGTTCGAACGGCCCCATGATGAATTGCTGGTCAATGCCGGGCTGACCGTGGAAGTGCTGGCGCGGCCGGCGCTGGATTTCCAGCAGTCACCGCCTTGGGACCAGACGCGCGACAGCCTGACCTACAGCAGCCAGGTGCTGTCGCCGGAGATGCTCGAAGCCTGCCGTTATCGCTTCGAGTCGCCCTACGTGCACCTGAAGAGCACCTTCGTCGAGTTCTCCGAAAGCTGCTTCCCGCCAGGCGTGCCGTTGCTGCTGGGCGTGCAGGCCTTGATGCAGAAGATCTTCAGCGAATTCACCTTCGATGCCGAAGCCACCCAGGTCGCCACGCCCTTGGTGGAAGTGCTGGAGCGCCGACGCGGCGTGTGCCAGGACTTCGCTCACCTGATGCTCGCGTGCCTGCGCTCGCGGGGCCTGGCCGCGCGTTACATCAGCGGCTACCTGCTGACCCAGCCACCGCCCGGCCAGCCACGTCTGATCGGCGCCGATGCATCCCACGCCTGGGTCTCGGTGTTTTGCCCGGTGGCGGGCTGGGTGGATTTTGATCCGACGAATAACGTGCAGCCGGCACTGGAGCACATCACTCTGGCCTGGGGCCGTGATTTCTCGGATGTGTCGCCGTTGCGTGGGGTGATTCTGGGAGGAGGGAACCATGACCCGGAGGTTCGGGTGACGGTGATGCCGCTGGAGTAACAGTGGGTTGGGGTGAGCAGGGAGGGCCTGCTCACCTCAACAAAATTTATTCCGCCGGGTCTTTCGGTGTCTCGGTGTCATCAGCAGCCACTTCGCCTTCAGCATCCGGGTTCAGTGCGCCTGCTTCTTCATCTGCAGCGGCTTTCTTGCGTTGCAGCTTTTCCTCTTTCTTCTGCTCCTTGGCCAAGTCTCTCTGACGTTTGGCGAAGGAGTAATTAGGTTTGGCCATGGGCGATCCTCTAGGGTCGAAGGTGAGGGTGGGCGGCGCGCAGCTGCCTTGGGTCGCTATGGTAGCAGCTTAGCAGCGCGATTGGCCTTCACTTACCGCAGGCATACGCGGCCAAGAGGCCGTTGAAGAACTGATTGAAGTGCATGGCAGACGCTCCGGTGGGTGATGGAGCGATCATAAGCGGGTGGCTGTTGTTTGGCTGGTAGATTGTGTTGATCAGTCTGATAGCCTAAAGTTGTATACAATCTGTTGATTCAGATCATAAGAATTTCAGCCTGCTTGGGGCACCCTAGTCGCAATACGCGTTTTTTAAACCCTGCCTTGGAGATTCACATGTTTGCCAAAATCGTTGCTGTTTCCCTGCTGACACTGGCGAGCGGCCAGTTGCTTGCTGCAGAGTGCGCGGTCACTGTTGATTCCACCGACCAGATGTCCTTCAACACCAAAGAAATCACCATCGACAAGAGCTGCAAGAAGTTCACCGTGAACCTTGAACACTCCGGCAGCTTGCCGAAAAACGTCATGGGCCATAACTGGGTGCTGAGTTCCGCCGCCGACATGCCGGGCGTTGCCAGCGACGGCATGGCCGCTGGTATCGACAAAAACTACCTCAAAGACGGCGACACTCGCATCATTGCTCACACCAAGATCATTGGTGCTGGTGAGAAAGATTCGGTGACCTTTGATGTGTCGAAACTGGCTGCCGGCACGGATTACGCGTTCTTCTGCTCGTTCCCGGGCCACATCTCGATGATGAAAGGCACTGTGGTAGTCAAGTAACACCGCGTTATCGTTCATCGCAGGCAAGCCAGCTCCCACATTTGACCGCGTTCCCCTGTTGGAACTCGGTCAAGTGTGGGAGCTGGCTTGTCGAATCGTCGCACCGCTGCGATTGCGGTCTACCTCACGGCGCGAAGGGCATGACGCGCTTGTGCTCAGTCTTGCGATACGTGTCGCAGATAATCTTGAACGCTTCCTCACGCACCGGCTCGCCGTGCAGGAACGCATCGATCTCGGCGTAGGTCACGCCGTGTGAGGCTTCGTCCGGTTTGCCCGGCGACAGGTCTTCAAGGTCGGCAGTCGGGATCTTCTCGACCAGCGACTCCGGCGCGCCAAAGTGCCGCGCAATCGCACGCACCTGGTTCTTCACCAATCCGCTCAGCGGCGCCAGGTCGCAGGCACCGTCACCGAACTTGGTGAAGAAACCCATCACCGCTTCCGCCGCATGGTCAGTGCCGATCACCAAACCACCGGCCGCGCCAGCGATGGTGTACTGCGCCACCATGCGCATGCGCGCCTTGGTGTTGCCCAGCACGAAATCACGCGACACCGCCGCCTTGCCTTCAAACGCCGCCACTTCATTGGCCAGGGATTTAACCGCCGGGCCGATGTTCACGGTGTGGCGTTCGTCCGGGTCGATAAAGTCCACCGACGCCTGGGCGTCGTGTTCGTCGAACTGGGTTTCGTAGGGCAGGCGCACCGCGATAAAACGGTAGGCTTCATCACCTGTGCTGGCGCGCAGTTCTTTCATTGCACGCTGGGCAAGCAGGCCGGCGGTCAGCGAGTCGACACCGCCGCTGATGCCCAGCACCAAGCTCTTGAGCCCGGAATTGCGCAGGCAGCCTTGGATAAACCCTACGCGGCGCGCCACTTCGGCCTCAAGGGCGGCCTGGTCGTTGAACGGTGCTTGGACCTTGAGCTGCTGCGCAATCTCACGCTGTACGGCTTGCATGATTCACTCCTTGCTGGAAAGGGCAGGTACTTTAAAAACGTGACGCAAATAGGCGACAAAATTCGGATCGGTGCAGTGGGTCTTGCCCGCCTCATCGGAAATTTTCGCGACGGGCTGGCCATTGCAGGCGGTCATTTTAAGCACGATGCTCATCGGTTCAACACCCGGAATGTCACAGGTCAGGTTGGTGCCGATACCGAAGCTGACATTAATGCGACCGCGCAATGCGCGGAAAATCTCCAGGGCCTTGGGCAGCGTCAGGCTGTCGGAGAACACCAGGGTCTTGCTCATCGGCTCGATACCGAGCTTGTGGTAGTGGGCGATGGCTTTTTCGGCCCATTGAATCGGGTCACCGGAGTCGTGGCGCAGGCCGTCGAAGAGCTTGGCGAAGTACAGGTCGAAATCGCCCAGGAACGCGTCGGTGGTGATGCAGTCGGTCAGCGCGATGCCGAGCAGGCCACGGTATTCGCGTACCCAGCAATCGAGGGCGGCGATCTGGCTGTCGATCAGGCGCGGGCCGAGTTGTTGGTGGGCCATGATCCATTCGTGGGCCATGGTGCCCAGCGGTTTCATGTCGAACTCGCGGGCCAGGTGCACGTTGCTGGTGCCGACAAAACGCCCGGGGAAGTCGTGCTTGAGCACGCTGACCACTTCTTCCTGCACGCGGTACGAGAAGCGCCGGCGGGTGCCGAAGTCGGCCACTTGCAGCTCCGAGAGCTCTTCGCTGCTGGCATTGGCGGACAGCCAGTCGAATTTGCGGTACAGCTGTTCGCGGGCCTGTTCGAGGATGACGGTCTGGTAGCGGTAGCGGTTACGCACTTCGCTGACGATGGCCAGCATCGGCACTTCAAACAGGATCACATGCAGCCACGGCCCACGCAGGCGGATAAACAGCTCGCCGTTCTCGATGCCGGTTTGCACATAGCGCAGGTTGAAGCGAAACAGCCCCAGAAAGCGCAGGAAGTCCGGCTTCATAAAGCTGATGCGTTCCAGGAAGCCCAACTGGTCGGGGCTCAGGCTCAACTCGGCGAGGCGTTCGATCTGGTAGCGGATTTCCGCCAGGTACGGGCGCAGGTCTTCACTGTTGCGGCAACGAAACTCCCATTCAACTTCCACGTTCGGGTAGTTGTGCAGCACCGCCTGCATCATGGTCAACTTGTAGAAGTCGGTGTCGAGCAAGTTCTGCACGATGCGATCGGCAAACACACTCTCGCTCATAACGGGAATCTCCAGACGGGTCGGCGATGGGCGCCGGCCTTTACGCACAATTAAGGAAGGGTGCTAGTGGCGCATAGACCTGTAGGGTTTTGCCAGTGATTTTTTCAGTGCGGCCACTGGCCTCATCGCAGGCAAGCCAGCTCCCACACTTGAAATGCATTCCAAAGGTGGGAGCTGGCTTGCCTGCGATAGCGGTGGTGCAGCCCAAAAAGAGCTAAACCTGCTCCATCATCCACTTCACAAACTCACGCACCTTGGGCACCTCCGCCGAATGCTCGGGATACGCCAGGTAATACGCATCCTGGCTGGGCATCGCATGCTGCCAGGGAATCACCAGCTTGCCCTCGGCCAGCTCTTCCTCCACCAGAAAGCGCGGCAACAAGGCCACGCCACAGCCGACCTGCGCCGCCCGAATGCACATATAAAAGGTATCAAAACGCGGCCCGTGGTAGCTGTGCTCGGTCTGGTAGCCCTGGCTGGCGAACCAGTCATGCCAGCCTTGCGGTCGCGAGGCGTTTTGCAGCAGCACCAGGTTGCTCAGTTGCGTGGGGTCGGTGAATGGCTGCGCAGGCAAGCTCTCTGGCGCACACACCGGCACCAACTCTTCGCTGAACAGTTTCAGGCTCTCGGTGCCCGGCCGTGAACGCTGGCCGAAGTAGAAAGCCATGTCGGCCTTGCCTTGCAACAGTTCGTCCGGCTCCTGCTCGTTGCACAGGTCCAGGTGGATCTGCGGGTGACGCAAACGCCAGCCCTTGAGGCGCGGCACCAGCCAGCGCGCGCCGAACGTGTAGGGCGTGGACACGCGCAGCACTTCGGTCTCGCCGCCGTAGGAGCGCAGGTAGTGGGTGGACATCTCCACTTGCGTGAGGATTTTGCGCACTTCCACCAGGTACAAATCCCCTGCCGGGGTCATCTGCAAGCGGCGGCGCACCCGGCGAAACAATAGGTGTTGGAGCAATTCTTCCAGCTGCGCGACCTGCTTGCTCACCGCGCTTTGCGTGAGGTTCAGTTCCTCGGCAGCGCGGGTGAAGCTCAGGTGGCGGGTGGCGGCTTCGAAACACTGCAGGGCGGTGATCGAGGGCAAATGTCTTTTATTCAGCACGGCACGCCTCTTTTTATTCTTTGCATGAGTAAACGGAATGATATCTCGCCTAATCGTCGTTTGTTGGCAAGTCTTGGGCCAGCTACAAATAAGGTCTGGATCGCCGTGTCTGTGGCGGCGCGAATTTTCTGTTTGAGTTTGAAGGAGTGACCCATGGTTGCCGCATTGCTTGACCGTCTCGGGGTAAACCCGGCGCTGTACCAGTCGGGTAAACAGCCCGTGCATTCGCCGATTGATGGCAGCCGTATCGGCAGTGTGCACTGGGAAGGTGCCGCTGAAGTGGAGCAGCAGGTCAGTCGCGCCGAGCATGCATTCGAGGCCTGGCGCAAGGTGCCGGCACCGCGTCGCGGCGAGCTGGTGCGCCAGTTCGGCGATGTATTGCGCGAATATAAAGCCGACCTGGGCGAGTTGGTGTCGTGGGAGGCCGGCAAGATCACCCAGGAAGGTTTGGGTGAAGTGCAGGAGATGATCGACATCTGCGACTTCGCCGTGGGCCTGTCCCGCCAGTTGTACGGCTTGACCATCGCCTCCGAGCGCCCAGGCCACCACATGCGTGAAACCTGGCACCCGCTGGGTGTGGTCGGCGTGATCAGCGCCTTCAACTTCCCGGTCGCCGTGTGGGCGTGGAACACCACGCTGGCGCTGGTGTGCGGCAACGCGGTGATCTGGAAACCCTCGGAAAAGACCCCGCTGACCGCCTTGGCCTGCCAGGCATTGTTCGAGCGCGTACTGAAGAAGTTCGACGGCGCCCCCGACTACCTCAGCCAAGTGATCATTGGCGGCCGTGACGCCGGTGCGGCGCTGGTGGATGACCCGCGCGTTGCGCTGATCAGCGCCACCGGCAGCACGCGCATGGGCCGCGAAGTGGCGCCGAAAGTCGCCGCACGTTTCGCCCGCAGCATCCTTGAGCTGGGCGGCAACAACGCGATGATCCTCGGCCCAAGCGCCGACCTCGACATGGCCGTGCGCGCCATTCTGTTCAGCGCCGTCGGCACTGCCGGCCAGCGTTGCACCACCTTGCGCCGTTTAATCGCCCATGAGTCGGTCAAGGAAGAAATCGTTACCCGTCTCAAAGCCGCCTATTCCAAAGTGCGCATCGGCCACCCGCTGGAAGGCAACCTGATCGGCCCGCTGATCGACAAGCACGGCTTCGAGAACATGCAGGACGCCCTGGAGCAAGCCTTGAGCGAAGGCGGCAAGGTGTTCGGCGGCAAGCGCCAGCTGGAAGACAAGTTCCCGAATGCCTACTACGTGTCGCCGGCCATTGTGGAGATGCCCGAGCAAAGTGACGTGGTGTGTACCGAAACCTTCGCGCCGATTCTGTATGTGGTTGGCTACAGCGACTTCACCGAAGCCTTGCGCCTGAATAACGCCGTGCCGCAAGGCCTGTCCTCGTGCATCTTCACCACCGACGTGCGTGAAGCCGAGCAGTTCATGTCGGCGGTGGGCAGTGACTGCGGCATCGCCAACGTCAACATCGGCCCGAGCGGCGCGGAGATTGGTGGCGCGTTTGGTGGTGAGAAAGAGACCGGTGGTGGGCGTGAGTCGGGTTCGGATGCATGGCGCGGGTATATGCGTCGCCAGACCAATACCGTGAACTACTCGTTGGAGCTGCCCTTGGCCCAAGGCATCACCTTCGACTGATCCCCCAAGTCGAAGTGGGATCAATGTGGGAGCTGGCTTGCCTGCGATAGCGGTGGTGGCTGATACACCGCTATCGCAGGCAAGCCAGCTCCCACATTTGGTCTCATTTGCAATTCAGAACAATAGTTGTTTGTTGGGTCTCATCGGAGTCTGGCAATGGCACTACGCGAAACATGTTTATGGGAACAACTCACCCCAGGCCGGCCCGATCGCGCCGCGCTCAAGGGCGAGGTCAAGGTTGATGTGTGCGTGATCGGTGCCGGTATCACCGGCTTGTCGGCCGCCATTCACCTGCTGGAGCAAGGCAAAAGCGTCGCCGTGCTGGAGGCTCATCGCACCGGCCATGGCGGTTCGGGGCGTAACGTCGGGCTGGTCAACGCCGGTATGTGGATCCCGCCGGACGAGATCGAAGCGGGTTTCGGCGAAGCGGTGGGCAGCCAGCTCAACCGCATGCTGGGCGCGGCGCCGTCGCTGGTGTTCAGCCTGATCGACAAATACAAGATTGATTGCCAACTGCGCCGTGAGGGCACCTTGCACATGGCGCATAACGCCCGTGGCGAGGCGGATTTGCGCAGTCGCGAAGAACAGTGGAAGCGCCGTGGCGCCCCCGTCGAGCTGCTGACGGGCCAGGCGTGCGAACAGGCCACCGGCACCAAAAAGATCGCCGCCGCCCTGCTGGACCGGCGCGCTGGCACCTTGAACCCAATGGCCTACACCACTGGCCTGGCGAATGCGGCTGTGGGACTTGGCGGGCAACTGTTCGATCATTCGCCGGTCACGCAACTTGAACGCCAAGGTGCACTCTGGTCGGTGCAGACCGCCCAGGGTTCAGTGCAGGCGGCGCAAGTGGTGATCGCCTCCAACGCCTATACCGAAGGCGAATGGACCGAGCTGCGGCGCAACTTCTTTCCCGGTTACTACTACCAGGTCGCCTCGGCCCCGCTGACGGACGAAGCCGCGCAACATATCCTCCCCGGCGGGCAGGGCTCGTGGGACACACGCCAGGTGTTAAGCAGCATCCGCCGCGACGCGGATGGCCGCTTGTTGCTCGGCAGCCTGGGCAATGGCAACCAGAAACCGACGTGGTTCCTCAAGGCGTGGGCCGATCGGGTGCAGCAGCATTACTTCCCGTACCTCAAATCGGTGCAGTGGGAATGCACTTGGACCGGCTGCATCGCCTTCACCCCGGACCACCTGATGCGCCTGTTCGAGCCGGCCCCCGGTCTGGTCGCCGTCACCGGTTATAACGGCCGCGGCGTGACCACGGGCAGTGTGGTGGGCAAGGCCTTTGCCGACTACTTATGTCACCAGGATCCCCAGGCGTTGCCGATCCCGTTTGCGCCGATGCAACCGCTCGCCGGAGTGGGCCTGCGCAGTTGCCTGTATGAAGCGGGGTTCTCGCTGTATCACGCCGGGCAATGCCTGCGGATCGTGGTCTGATCAGCGAAATACCTGTCAAAAGCCTGCATCTTCTTAGCAGGCTACTAATCTGTATTGGTGCAAGTCGTAGCAATCACGCACTGTAAATGTGCAGTTCCGTTACGCACATTGTTACAGCTGTAGGAACTGTCGTTTAGGCATCCGGTTGCAGGTGCGACCTGCCAGGGTTGTACTTTTTGGATTCATTGGTTGCACCTTTCGATGCTAGACGGTTGCACGTACTGGCAAAGGGAGTCGAAACGCCTGTAATAACAATGACACCGTGTCTTTTTGAAGAATAAAAAAGTAATGGCACGCGCCTTGCTCTGGGCTTTCCTGTGAAAGTTTGACGCGAATTCGTAGTGCCAATAAACAAAAACCTCGGAGCACCACTCATGTCCCAGACGTTTTACAAGAAAGGTTTTCTGGCCCTCGCCGTTGCAGCGGCGTTGGGTGTTTCTGCGTTTGTTCAAGCTGATGTGAAGATTGGCGTGGCAGGCCCGATGACGGGCGCCAACGCAGCTTTCGGTGAGCAGTACATGAAGGGTGCCCAGGCGGCAGCCGATGTTATCAACAAGGCCGGTGGCATCAACGGCGAGCAGATCAAACTGGTGGCAGGTGACGACGCCTGTGAGCCCAAGCAAGCCGTGGCCGTGGCCAACCGCTTGGCCGACCAGGACAAAGTGATCGGCGTGGTCGGGCACTTCTGCTCGTCCAACACCATCCCGGCGTCTGAAGTGTATGCCGATGCGGGCATCATCATGATTACCCCGGGCTCCACCAACCCACAGGTAACCGAGCGTGGTCTGAGCGCCGTGTTCCGCATGTGCGGGCGTGACGACCAGCAAGGCATCGTGGCCGGCGACTACATCGTCGACGTGCTCAAAGGCAAAAAAGTAGCGGTCATCAACGACAAGGACACCTACGGCAAAGGCCTGGCCGACGCTACTGCTGCCCAGTTGACCAAGCGCGGCGTCAAGCCGGTGCTGGAAGAAGGCCTGACCCGTGGCGAGAAAGACTTCAGCGCGCTGGTCACCAAAATCCGCTCCACTGGTGCGGACGTCGTGTACTTCGGCGGCCTGCACCCGGAAGCCGGTCCGCTGGTTCGCCAGATTCGTGAAGCCGGCCTCAAGGACGTCAAGTTCATGTCCGATGATGGTGTCGTGACCGACGAACTGGTGGCCACCGCTGGCGGCAAGCAATACGTGGATGGTGTGTACATGACTTTCGGCGCCGACCCGCGCCTGCTGCCAGACAGCAAAACCGTGGTGGAAGAGTTCCGTAAAAACGGCACTGAGCCAGAAGGCTACACCCTGTACGCCTACGCCTCGATCCAGGCCCTGGCGGCTGGCTTCAACGGCGCCAAATCCAACAAGGGCGAAGACGCCGCCAAGTGGCTCAAGGCTCACCCGGTGAAAACCGTGATGGGCGAAAAAGCCTGGGATACCAAGGGCGACCTGAAAATCTCCGACTACGTGGTTTACCAGTGGGATAAAGACGGCAAATACCACCAGTTGGAAAAGCAGAAGTAAGAACAAGCACCACGGAACCCATGTAGGAGCGGGCTTGTTGTGGGAGCTGGCTTGCCTGCGATACAGGCACCTCGGTACTTCAGTAATACCCAGGTGATGCAATCGCAGGCAAGCCAGCTCCCACACAAGCCAGCTCCCACACAGGGCCCCGCTCCCACAGGGAGTGGTGTTGATATCGATATCTGTCTTTTCCTCCAGAAGCGCCGCGCACTCAACCGTGTGCAGGTGCTCACCGCGTGAGATTGCGTTATGGATGGTATTTTCCTGCAGCAACTGGTCAACGGCCTGACCCTCGGGTCGGTCTACGGCCTGATCGCCATCGGCTACACAATGGTCTATGGCATCATTGGCATGATCAACTTCGCCCACGGCGAGGTTTATATGATTTCCGCTTACCTCGCGGCGATCAGTCTGGCACTGCTGGCTTACTTCGGCATCGAATCCTTCCCGCTGCTCATTCTCGGCACTCTGATCTTCACCGTGGTCGTCACCGGCGTGTACGGTTGGGTCATCGAGCGTGTCGCCTACAAACCGCTGCGTAACTCCACCCGGCTGGCACCGTTAATCAGCGCCATCGGTATCTCCCTGATCCTGCAAAACTATGCGCAGATCGCTCAGGGCGCGAAACAACAAGGCATTCCAACCCTGCTGGCCGGCGCCTGGCGCGTCGATATCGGCACGGGCTTCGTGCAGTTGACCTACACCAAGGTGTTTATCCTGGTGGCCGCGTTTCTCGGCATGGGCCTGCTGACCTACATCATCAAATACACCAAGCTCGGCCGCATGTGCCGCGCCACCCAGCAAGACCGCAAGATGGCCTCGATCCTGGGCATCAACACCGACCGCGTGATCTCCTACGTGTTCGTCATCGGTGCCGCCATGGCCGCCCTGGCCGGCGTGCTGATCACCCTCAACTACGGCACCTTCGACTTCTATGCCGGCTTCATCATCGGCATCAAGGCATTTACCGCAGCGGTACTCGGCGGCATCGGCTCCCTGCCTGGGGCGATGTTGGGCGGGATCATCCTGGGTATCTCCGAGTCGTTGTTTTCGGGGTTGATCAACTCTGACTACAAAGACGTGTTCAGCTTCTCCCTGCTGGTGGTGATTCTGATCTTCCGTCCTCAGGGCCTGCTTGGTCGCCCACTCGTGGCTAAGGTGTAAACATGTCTGCTGCCAAATCTATCGATATCAAGAAAAGTGTGGTCGATACGGTCCTTGCCGGGCTGATTTCGTTGATCGTGTTCGGTCCGATTGTCGGCGTGGTCCTCGACGGGTATAGCTTTAACCTCGAGCCTGCGCGGGTGGCCACGTTGGTCGCCATCGTGATGGCCGGGCGCTTTGCCTTGAGCCTGTTCCTGCAAACCCCCAAGGGCGTGAAGATCCTGCAGGGTTTCGAGAGCAGTGGCTCCGGCGTGCACGTGTTGCCGCCGGACTACAAATCGCGGCTGCGCTGGATCATCCCGGCACTGATCGTGATCGCGATCGTGTTCCCGATCTTCGCCAACAAGTACCTGCTGACCGTGGTGATTCTCGGGCTGATCTACGTGTTGCTCGGCCTTGGCCTGAACATCGTGGTGGGCCTGGCCGGTTTGCTCGACCTGGGTTACGTGGCGTTCTACGCCATCGGCGCCTACGGCCTGGCGCTCGGTTATCAATACCTGGGCCTGGGCTTCTGGAGTGTGTTGCCCCTGGCGGCCATCGCTGCCGCGCTGGCGGGCTGCATACTCGGGTTCCCGGTGTTGCGAATGCACGGTGACTACCTCGCGATCGTGACCCTGGGCTTTGGTGAGATCATCCGCCTGGTGCTCAACAACTGGCTGTCGTTCACCGGTGGCCCCAACGGTATGCCGGTGCCTTCGCCGACCTTTCTCGGCCTGGAGTTCGGGCGCAAGGCCAAGGATGGCGGGATTCCGTTCCACGAGTTCTTCGGCATCGATTACAACCCCAACATCAAGTTCATGTTCATCTACATCGTGCTGTTCCTGGTGGTGCTGGCCGTGCTGTACATCAAGCACCGCCTGACCCGCATGCCAGTGGGCCGCGCCTGGGAAGCCTTGCGCGAAGATGAAATCGCCTGCCGTTCCATGGGCCTGAACCATGTACTGGTCAAGCTTTCGGCGTTCACCATCGGGGCCTCGACTGCGGGGCTGGCCGGGGTGTTCTTTGCCAGCTATCAGGGCTTCGTCAACCCGTCGTCGTTTACCTTCTTCGAGTCTGCGCTGATCCTGGCCATCGTGGTGTTGGGCGGCATGGGCTCGACAGTCGGTGTGGTGATTGCGGCGTTCGTCTTGACCGTCGCGCCGGAGTTGCTGCGCAGCTTCTCCGAGTACCGTGTGCTGCTGTTTGGCGTGTTGATGGTGGTGATGATGATTTGGCGGCCACGCGGGCTGATCCGCATCAGCCGAACCGGTGTGACCCCACGTAAAGGAGTGGCGCCATGAGCAAAGAAGTCGTCCTCTCCGTGGAACACCTGATGATGCACTTCGGTGGCATCAAGGCCTTGAGCGATGTGAGCCTCAAGGTCAAACGCAACTCGATCTTCGCCCTGATCGGCCCCAACGGCGCGGGCAAGACCACGGTGTTCAACTGCCTCACCGGCTTCTACAAAGCCAGCGGCGGCAAGATCGAACTGAACATTCGTGGCAAGCAGACCAACGTGATCCAGTTGCTCGGCGAGCGCTTCAAGGCCGTCGACTTTGTGTCGCCAAAAAGCTTCTTCAGCCGCGTGTACTACAAGATGTTCGGCGGCACCCACCTGGTCAACCGCGCAGGGTTGGCGCGGACCTTCCAGAACATTCGCCTGTTCAAGGAAATGTCGGTGCTGGAAAACCTGCTGGTGGCCCAGCACATGTGGGTCAACCGCAACATGCTGGCGGGCATCCTCAACACCAAGGGCTACCGCAAGGCCGAAAGCGATGCTCTCGACCACGCCTTCTATTGGCTGGAAGTGGTGGATCTGGTGGACTGCGCCAACCGCCTGGCCGGTGAGCTTTCCTACGGCCAGCAACGCCGCCTGGAAATCGCCCGCGCCATGTGCACCCGGCCGCAGATCATCTGCCTGGACGAGCCGGCAGCCGGCCTCAACCCGCAGGAAACCGAAGCCCTCAGCGCGATGATTCGCCTGCTGCGCGACGAACACGACCTGACAGTGGTGCTGATCGAACACGACATGGGCATGGTGATGAGTATTTCCGACCACATCGTGGTGCTCGACCACGGCAACGTGATCGCCGAAGGCGGCCCGGACGCGATCCGCAACGACCCGAAAGTGATTGCCGCCTACCTGGGCGCAGACGAAGAGGAGCTGGTATGAGTGCACCTATCCTCGAAATGAAGGACCTGGACGTGTTTTACGGCCCGATCCAGGCCCTGAAAAAAGTCTCGCTGCACATTAACGAAGGCGAAACCGTGAGCCTGATCGGCTCCAACGGCGCGGGTAAATCCACGCTGCTGATGTCGATTTTCGGCCAGCCGCGCGCCGAGTCCGGGCAAATTCTGTACAACGGCGTCGACATTACCCACAAGTCGTCCCACTACATCGCCTCCAACGGCATTGCGCAGTCGCCGGAAGGGCGGCGGGTGTTCCCCGACATGACCGTCGAGGAAAACCTGCTGATGGGCACCATCCCGATTGGTGACAAGTATGCGCAGGAAGACATGCAGCGCATGTTCGAGCTGTTCCCTCGGCTCAAGGAGCGGCGCACCCAGCGCGCAATGACCATGTCCGGTGGTGAGCAGCAAATGCTCGCCATCGCCCGCGCGCTGATGAGCCGGCCCAAACTGCTGTTGCTGGACGAACCGAGCCTGGGCCTGGCGCCCATTGTGGTGAAGCAGATCTTTTCCACACTGCGCGAGCTGGCCGCCACCGGGATGACTATCTTCCTGGTGGAACAGAACGCCAACCACGCGCTGCGCCTGTCGGACCGGGCCTATGTGATGGTCAACGGCGAGATTCGCCTGACGGGCACCGGCAAGGAATTGCTGGTGAATGAGGAAGTGCGCAACGCCTACCTCGGCGGGCATTGATCTAAAGGCCTGACGCAATAACCCCATGTGGGAACCGGCTCTCTGTGGGAGCTGGCTTGCCTGCGATGCAAGCACCTCGGTCTTTCAGGTAGACCGAGGAGATGCCATCGCAGGCAAGCCAGCTCCCACATGAAACGGTTCCCACAGGTGTTTTTGGGGTGTTTTCAGTGCTCCCGCCAAATTGTGGAAAACAAATCCAGCCCACCTCCAAAGCGCGACATATAGCCGCCGCAAATCCCTGTTTTGTCACAGTTTTGACTTGTCCCCATCCGCTGTGGAACCGGCTGTGGGTAACGTGGGAGTAGCTGGCTGCAAGCCTTTAAAACCGTGGCTTGCAGCGTGGTGGTTGTTTATTGATCAGCCGGTTTTTGCTGGCCTGCCGAGGGCTTTGTCAACCTGTTTAAAGACACAGGTATATGACTGATTTATGTCGGAACAGCCTGTGGATAAGTCTGTGACTAAACTCTGGAAAGACGGCCGCAGAGGCCGGAATGACTGGCCTGGAGCCATCGTTCGGATTTTCCCTCTTGCCATTGGGCTACATACGCCTTGGCCAAGGTCAAGCAAAAAACTTTCTGAAATCGCCTGCAAGCCTTGTATAGAGCGGCTTGGCGCTTTTTACACTTGCCCCCAAAGACTGTGGGCGCAGTTGTGGATAACCTGCGTGCATATGGCTGCACGCCACGTTCTATAAGGCTTTGCCTGAAGTGATCAAAAAACAACCAGTCGTGTATGAAGTTATGCGCTTAGCGGTTGCTGCAATCGCGGCGTAAGGGCATTCTGCTGGCTGTTTTTTTCCGATGCCCGCAAGGAGAACACCATGTCCGACACGCTGTTTATTACTGGCGCCACCTCTGGTTTTGGCGAAGCTTGCGCCCGTCGTTTTGCCGACGCTGGCTGGAAACTGGTGCTTACCGGCCGTCGTGCTGACCGTTTGAATGCCTTGGTCGAAGAGCTTTCCAAGCAGACCGAAGTGCATGGCCTGGTGGTGGACGTGCGTGACCGCAAGGGTATGGAGGAGGCCATCGCCAACCTGCCGCCGTCGTTCGCCAAGTTGCGCGGGCTGATCAACAACGCCGGCCTGGCCGTGGGCACCGACCCTGCGCCCAAGTGCAGCCTCGACGATTGGGAAACCATGGTCGACACCAACATCAAAGGCCTGCTGACCACCACCAACCTGCTGTTGCCGCGCCTGATCGCCCACGGCCGTGGCGCCGGCATCATCAACCTGGGGTCCATCGCCGGTAACTACCCGTACCCGGGCAGCCACGTGTATGGCGGTTCCAAGGCGTTCGTGAAGCAGTTCTCGCTGAACCTGCGTTGCGACCTGCAAGGCACTGGCGTGCGCGTGACCAACATCGAGCCAGGCCTGTGTGAGAGCGAGTTCTCGCTGGTGCGCTTTGGCGGTGACCAGGCGCGTTATGACGCGACCTATGCCGGTGCCGAGCCGATCCAGCCGCAGGACATTGCCGACACGATCTTCTGGGTGATGAATACCCCGGCGCACGTGAACATCAACCGGTTGGAGCTGATGCCGGTGAGCCAGACCTGGGCTGGGTTTGCGATTGAGCGTGGGGCCAAGGGCTGAAACTGATTGTTGTTGTTGTTGTTGTTGTTGTTGTTGTTGTTGTTGTTGTTGTTGTTGTTGTGGCGAGGGAGCTTGCTCCCGCCCGACGGCGTAGCCGCCGGTTCTATATTTCGTGCGTTGGCGGCTCTCCCGGGCCGCAGCCCTCCCCGTCCCCGCATCTCTCGGCTGTCTT
>NZ_WKDV01000079.1:0-13230 GCF_021605825.1 Pseudomonas sp. PA-6-3C | reverse complement strand
GCAAAAAATGTGGGAGCTGGCTTGCCTGCGATAGCGGTGGGCCAGCTGAGAATGGGCCATCTGATACACCGCCATCGCGGGCAAGCCCGGCTCCCACAGGTTGTGCGGTGCCTGGACTGGAACACAGGGCAAAAAATGTGGGAGCTGGCTTGCCTGCGATAGCGGTGGGCCAGCTGCAAATGTGCCATCTGATACACCGCCATCGCGGGCAAGCCCGGCTCCCACAGTTGAACTGTGGTGTTTGGTAGGGAGGTGGCTTAGGCGCGGATTGAGTCGAGCATGCGCGCCAGCATGGCATCACACCCAGCCAACTGTTCGAGGCTCACAAACTCATCCGGCTTATGCCCCTGGTCCATGCTCCCCGGCCCGCACACCACCGTGGGTATGCCCACCGCATCAAACAACCCACCTTCGGTGCCAAACGCCACGGTGCCGAAGTCCCGCGAGCCACTGAACGCTGCGATCAACTCCGCTGCCTGGCTGCGCTCGTCGGTGACTAATCCCGGATATGCCGAAAGCTCAGTAAACCGAATCGCGCTCTGTTTACTCACGGCCTGCATACGCGGCAACACCTGCTGCATGGCATAGGCTTGCAGCTCCTCAGCCACTTCACCCGGGTCCATCGACGGCAATGCGCGCACTTCAAAATCAAAGCGGCAGTCGGCAGGCACGATATTCAAGGCCTTGCCGCCCGTAATCACGCCGGTCTGCACCGTGCTGAACGGCGGGTCAAACCGCGGGTCCTGCTGCTCGCGCAGCCGCAGGCCAATGCGCCCCAGTTCGCCAATCAACTCGGCGGCATGCTCAATCGCATTCACCCCATACGGCGCATACGCCGAATGGCACGCCTCGCCATGCACATCACAACGCATCGCCAGTTTGCCCTTGTGGCCGAGCACCGGTTTCAGCTCGGTCGGCTCACCGATAATGCACAGCATCGGTTTCACCGGCCGTTGCTCCAGCACCGCGAGCAGCGAGCGTACACCGAGGCAGCCGACTTCTTCGTCGTAAGACAGGGCGATATGCACCGGGATGCGCAAGTTGGCTTTCACCAACGCTGGCACCAACGCCAGCACACAGGCGATATAACCCTTCATATCCGCCGTGCCGCGGCCAAACAGCTTGCCGTCGCGCCCGGTCAGCGCAAACGGCGGCACAGTCCACGGTTGGCCGTCCACCGGCACCACATCGGTATGCCCCGACAGCACAATGCCCGGCAATTGCACCGGGCCAATGCTGGCGAACAGGTTGGCCTTGCTGCGTTCCTCGTTGTAGACCAGTTCGCAAGCCACGCCGAAGCCTGCGAGGTAATCGCGCACAAATTCGATCAGCAGCAGGTTGGACTCGCGGCTGGTGGTATCAAAGCCCACCAGCGTCTGCAGCAGTTCGCGGCTGCGGCTCATCGCTCGTCTCCGGCCACGCCGTAGCCCGGCGAGCGGTCGGGGGCGAGGGCGCGGTCGATGTAGTCCTGCACTTGCGGGCGGTAGGCATCCCAGAGCTTTTGCAGTTCGGCGATGGGCTGTTCATCGGCCCAGTCCACGCGCAGGTTGATGATCGGCCAGGTCAGTTCGCCCACCACCACCAGCGCGGCGGAATGCACCGGCCCGGCTTCGCCACCGGCGTTGATGGCGGCGTGCATCGCCGCCAGCAGTCGATCGGCGAGCTGGCCTTCGCCGTGTTCGAAGGCATGCACCATCGCTTCGATTACTGCGCGGTCGGCGAGCATATTGCCCGCCGCCACACACTGTTCGCCCGACACGGCATGGTGGGTGCCGAGGGTTTCGCTGCCACTGAAATGCACACTGCGGCCCAGGTGATCAATCGCCGTCAGTTGTCGGTATTGGCTGTAGCCGTTGCTCGTCAGGGCTTTGTCGACGGCGGCCGCAGGATCGAGGCCTTGTTCCAGCAGGTCGAGCACGTCGGGGCCGAGGGCCGGTAACGTGATGTTCTGGGTCGACACTGCGCCCACGCCGGGCCGCAGCCATGGGCAGCGGGCGCCCACGGCGATGCTCGAGGAGCTGATCGCGATGCCCAGTTGGCCGGTGTCCGCACAACGGGCGACGATTGAAAAGGTCATGGGCAGCTCCTTATTCGGGGATCACGGCGATCACGTCAATTTCCATCAGCCACTGTGGCTGGCCCAGGGCCGACACCACCAGCCCGGTGGAGATCGGGAACACGCCCTTGAGCCACTTGCCGACTTCCTGGTACACCGGCTCACGGTAGCGCGGGTCGATCAGGTAGGTGGTGGTCTTGACGATATGGCTCAGGTCGGAGCCGGCCTCTTCGAGCAGTTGCTTGACGTTTTTCATCGCTTGCTCGGCCTGGGCGCGCGGGTCGCCCAGGCCAATCAGGTTGCCATCAAAATCGGTGCCGACCTGGCCGCGCACATACACGGTGTTGCCGGCACGCACGGCCTGGCACAGGTCGTTGTCGAGGCTCTGGTTAGGGTAGGTTTCCTTGGTGTTGAACATGCGGATGCGAGTGTGAGTAGGCATCAAAAAAACTCCGAAAAAAGTGATCAGGCAAGGACCGGCGACGGGTGAGCAACCGGTGCGGTTTCGCGGTATTCAAGGTATTGGCGCTGGATGGCGATGTGGTCGGCCACGTATTTAGCGTCATGCCACACGCCCCAGATAAACGACGAACCCCGGCGCGACTGCCATGGCAAGCCCAGGAAGTAGATGCCCGACTCACTGGCCACACCGCGCTGGTGCTGCGGCTTGCCGGCGGCGTCAAACGCATCGACTTTCAGCCAGCTGTAATCCACGGCAAACCCGGTGGCCCAGATGATCGAGGTGATACCGGCCTTGGCCAGGTCCAGTTCCAGGATCGGGTTTTTGATGCACTCGGCATCCGGGAATACGCGGCGCGCTTGGGGCTCCACGGGCAGGTCGAGGCCGTTGCGCTCGATGTAGGCGTCCGCCGCATCCAGCAAAGCCAGGTAGTTTTCGTCGCCACGGGCCAGGTTTTCAACCAGGTTGGCTTGGAAGCGCGCGACGTTGCCGTCGAAGGCTTGGGTGAGGCCGACCAGGGTCATGCCTTGCTGGGCGAGCTCACGAAAATCGATGGTCTTGCCGCCGTGGGCGCCGCTCACGGCAATGGTCACGTGCTCGCGACCGGGTTTCATCGCGGCCTGGTCCCACTCACCCAACACGCCCAGCCACCAGCAGAAGTCTCGGTTGCGATAGGCACGCGGCGGGCGGTCGTGGGCACCGACCGACAGGTACACCTGGCGCCCGGAACGCTGCAGCTCATCGGCAATTTGCACGCCGGATGAACCGGCGCCCACCACCAGCACGGCGCCGGCGGGCAGTTGTGCGGGGTTGCGGTAGTCGGCGGAGTGGATCTGGTGCAGCGCGCTGTCTTCAGGCGCGATGGCCGGGATCACCGGCTTCTGGAACGGCCCGGTGGCGGCGACTACACGGTTGGCTTCGATCACGCCTTCGCTGGTGTGCACGGTAAAGCCTGGGCGGCCGACGTTACGCACCACAGAGGTCACGTCCACGCCGGTGCGGATCGGTGCATTGAACTTGCGGGCATAGGCTTCGAAGTAATCGGCCACGCGCTCTTTTGGCGCAAAACCATCGGCGGCGACGTCATCAAATTCCAGGCCGGGGAAGCGGTCATGCCAGGCCGGGCCGTTGGCGACCAGCGAATCCCAGCGCCCGGTGCGCCAGCGCTCGGCGATACGGCTGCGCTCCAGCACCAGGTGCGGCACGCCTTGCTTGCTCAGGTGCTCGCTCATGGCCACACCGGCCTGGCCGGCTCCCACTACCAATGTGTCTGTTTTTGTTATGGCTTGAGTCATGTGTCTGTCCTTGCGTAATGCAGTTGGATTCAGCTTGGGCATGGCTTCAAGGCTAGGGGGAGGGCGTTTTTTAATAAAATATTATTAAGCTTTGGAGTGAGCATAAATATCGGATGCAAGCTCACCCTATCGGGTGATTTCGAGGACTGAGCGGGTGTGTGACCATCCTTGCAGTTCTTTGAGCGAGGCTTCGACGTGGAAAACGACCGGCTTTCTTCTGCGCAATGGTTCGAACAGATGGCCCTGGTGACCGATAACATCGGGCAATCGGGGTTCGCTGCCGCCTTGTTCGATGCGCTCGGGTGTGTGCAGCCGATACAGGCCACGACGCTGTATTTTTACCCGCGTGGCGGCATGCCCAGTGCACTGTTCGAGCTGGATGGGCCGTGGTTGCCGCAAGGCAATGTGCGCCAGTACCTGTCGGGCTTTTACTTGCTCGACCCGTTTTACGACGCCTGTGTGGAAGGCGTCAGTTCAGGCTGCTATGCCTTGGCCGACGTTGCGCCTGACCACTTCGAATTGAGCGAATACTTCCAGTCGTTCTACCGCCACTCTCAGCTCGAAGACGAGCTCAATTACATCCTGCAGTCGAGCAAAGGCTCCAGCCTGGCGGTGTCCCTGGCGTTTACGCAAAAGCTCGACGCCGCCACCATCGCGCAATTCAAGCGCATAACCCCTTGGGTACTGGCCGTGCTGGGCAAACATTTTGTCGGCCTGGATGCCCACGGCGCACGCTTCGAAAACCTGCTGGAGCAACGTATTCACGCGGCATTGAACAACTTCGGCTCGTCGATCCTGACCGAGCGTGAATGCCGCATTGCCCAACTCATTTTGCGTGGGCACTCCACCCGCTCGCTGGCCGAGCGCCTTGAGGTGGCGGAAGACACCATCAAGTCCCATCGCAAACACATCTACACCAAGCTCGATATCGGCGCGCAGTCGGAACTGTTTGCCTTGTTTATCGACTCGCTCGCCGAAGCCCAGGGCGTGCTGAGCAAAGACCCGCTTGAAAGTTACATGAGCAAGCACCGCTGAGTGGCTTGCCAGCCCTTGCGTCACGACCAATAAGAGAGAGAAACCATGAACCTACCCGCCCAAATCAACCGTCGCACCGAGGATTACCAGCAGTCTGATGCGGCCCACCATATCCATGGGTTTGTCGACCAGAAGGCGCTGAACGCCGAAGGCCCGCGTGTGATGGTGCGCGGCGAGGGCTTGTACCTGTGGGACAGCGAAGGCAAGCGTTACCTGGACGGCATGTCCGGCCTGTGGTGTACCCAGCTCGGTTATGGCCGCCGCGACCTGACTGCCGCCGCCGCCGCGCAGATGGACCAGCTGGCGTACTACAACATGTTCTTTCACACCACCCACCCGGCGGTGATCGAGCTGTCGGAGCTGCTCTTCAGCCTGTTGCCGGGGCACTACAGCCATGTGATCTACACCAACTCCGGCTCCGAGGCCAATGAGGTGTTGATCCGTACCGTGCGCCGTTACTGGCAAGTGGTCGGGCAACCGCAGAAGAAAATCATGATCGGCCGCTGGAACGGCTATCACGGCTCAACGCTCGCGGCCTCGGCGCTGGGCGGGATGAAGTTCATGCACGACATGGGCGGCATGATTCCCGACGTCGCGCACATCGACGAGCCGTATTGGTTTGCCCATGGCGGCGAGCTGACACCGGCCGAGTTTGGCCGTCGTTGCGCGCTGCAATTGGAAGAAAAGATTCTGGAATTGGGCGCCGAAAATGTTGCCGGTTTTATCGCCGAGCCGTTCCAGGGTGCGGGCGGCATGATCTTCCCACCAGAAAGCTACTGGCCTGAAATCCAGCGCATTTGCCGCCAATACGATGTGCTGCTGTGCGCCGATGAGGTGATTGGTGGGTTTGGTCGTACCGGCGAATGGTTCGCCCATCAGCACTTCGGCTTCGAACCCGACACCTTGTCGATCGCCAAGGGCCTGACCTCGGGCTACCTGCCGATGGGCGGCCTGGTGCTGAGCAAACGCATCGCCGAGGCGCTGGTGGAGCAGGGCGGTGTGTTCGCCCACGGGCTGACCTATTCCGGCCACCCGGTGGCGGCGGCGGTGGCGTTGGCCAACCTCAAGGCGCTGCGCGATGAAGGCATCGTGCGTCAGGTGAAAGACGACACCGGGCCGTACTTGCAGCAACTGCTGCACGACGTGTTCGGCAACCACCCAATGATCGGCGAGATCCAGGGCACAGGCCTGCTCGGGGCGTTGCAGTTCGTCGAAGACAAGGCCACGCGCAAACGCTTTGCCAACGAAAACGACCTGGCCTGGCAGTGCCGCACCTTTGGCTTTGAAGAGGGCGTGATCATCCGCTCGACCCTGGGCCGCATGATCATGGCGCCGGCCCTGGTGGCCACGCGCGCAGAGCTGGATGAGCTGGTCGACAAGACCCGGATTGCGGTAGACCGCACCGCACGGATCGCGGGAAAACTCTGAAGTGACCTGCCCCCCACCCCCAGGTGCGGGTGGCGGGCAATCTCCATCAGACACGGCTTGAACGGCAGCGAGGTTATCGACTGCCGCGATGGCCCGCATCCCTCTTTCCAGGAGTCACCCATGAATACAATAACAAGCGTGGCCGAAACTCCCTCCCATCACACCTCAACCAAAGCCGCCTCTACGCGGCGCTTTCGCCAGCCGCTGGGGCTGGTCGGGCTGGTGCTGTTCGGCCTGGCCTACATGGTGCCGCTGGCGGTCTTTACCACCTACGGGCTGGTCACGCAGATGACCAAGGGGCACTTGCCGACCGCCTATATGCTGACTTTGGCGGCCATGCTACTGACCGCCTACAGCTATGGTCGCATGGTCCAGGCGCATCCGTTTTCCGGCTCGGTCTATTCCTATACACGCAAGGCGTTTGGTGCGTATTTCGGTTTTATCGCCGGCTGGACCTTGCTGCTCGACTACATCTTTTTGCCGCTGCTCAGTTATTTGTTGATCGGCATCTACATGTCCGAGTACTTCCCGGCGGTGCCGACATTTGTGTGGGTGCTCGGCTCGATTGCGCTGGTAACCACGCTGAACCTGGTCGGTATCGAGTCCATCACGCGGGTCAACTGGATCCTGATCGTGGCCCAGTTGGTGTTCATTGTGGTGTTCGTGGCGCTGTCGGTGCACAACCTCAGCGGTCAGCCGGCGCCCGTATCGCTGCTGGCGCCATTCCATCATGAAGGCTTCAGCGCACCCTTGATCATGGCCGGTGCGGCGGTGCTGTGCTTGTCGTTCCTGGGCTTCGATGCGGTGTCGACCATGGCCGAGGAAACCCCCAACCCGCGTCGCACCATTCCACTGGCGATCATGGTGGTGTCGCTGTTTGGTGGCTTGCTGTTTTTGCTGGTGTCGTATTTCGCGCAAATGGTCTTCCCGGAATGGAACACCTTCGCCGACCCGGATTCGGCCTCGGTGGATGTAATGCGCCGGGTCGGTGGCGAGGTGCTGGTGACGGCGTTTACCGCCACTTATGTGGCCGGCTGTTTCGCCTCGGCGATGGTCTCCCAGGCCAGTGTGTCGCGGGTGTTGTTTGCCATGGGCCGCGACGGCGCGCTGCCTCGCGTGCTCGGCAAGCTGGTGACGACAAAACGCGTGCCGGCCACCGCGATTGTGCTGGTCAGTCTGTTCTCGTTGATTGCGCTGTTTATCACCCTGGACACAGTGGCCAACATGATCAGCTTCGGCGCGCTGTTCGCGTTCTCGGCGGTGAACCTGGCGGTGATCAAGCATTACGTGGTCGACCAGCAGTTACGCGGCACCCGTAATTACCTGCTGTACGCCGCGCTGCCGGCGCTGGGGTTCCTCAGCACGGTCTGGCTGTGGACCAGCCTGTCGAGCCTGTCCTTCACCATCGGCCTGTGCTGGATGGGGGTTGGCCTTATTTGTTTGCTGGGGATCACGCGCGGCTTGCGCGTGAAGATGCCTGAACTGCAGATCGCGGAATAAAACCTTCGCCTGTCCATCGACCTTCATTGGGAGTACACCGTGTTCGACCTTCATTACTGGCAACAACGCGTTGCCCGCCAGACCTTCATCGACACCGCCTTGATCGGTGGTCGGCCCGTGAGCGCAGCCAGCGGGGCGACTTTTGATGCAATCAACCCCGCCACCCACCAGTTGCTGGCGCGTGTGGCCGCCTGTGGTGACGCAGAAGTAGACCTGGCCGTGCGCAGCGCCCGCCAGGCTTTCGAAAGCGGCCCTTGGCGGCGTATGCCGCCGGTTGAGCGCAAGAAAATCCTGATCAGGCTCTCCGAGTTGCTGATGACCCATCGCGAAGAGCTGGCCCTCCTGGATTCGCTGAACATGGGCAAGCCGGTGATGGACGCCTACAACATTGATGTGCCCGGCGCCGCGAATGTATTTGCCTGGTACGGCGAGGCGCTGGACAAGCTTTACGATCAAGTCGCGCCCACCGCGCACAACGCACTGGCGACCATCACCCGTGAAGCATTGGGCGTCGTTGCGGCGGTGGTGCCGTGGAATTTCCCACTCGACATGGCGGCCTGGAAGCTCGCACCGGCGTTGGCGGCGGGTAACAGCGTGGTGCTCAAACCCGCCGAGCAGTCACCCTTTTCGGCCCTGCGCCTGGCCCAACTGGCCCTGGAAGCGGGTATCCCGGAAGGGGTTTTGAATGTGGTGCCGGGCCTCGGCGAAAGTGCCGGCAAGGCGCTGGGGCTGCACCCTGACGTGGATTGCCTGGTGTTCACCGGCTCTACTCAGGTCGGCAAGTATTTTATGCAGTACTCGGCGCAGTCCAACTTGAAGCAGGTGTGGCTGGAGTGTGGCGGCAAGAGCGCGAACCTGGTGTTTGACGACTGCCAGGACCTGGACCTGGCGGCCGAGAAAGCGGCCTTCGGGATTTTTTTCAACCAGGGCGAAGTGTGCTCGGCCAACTCGCGGCTGTATGTGCAACGCTCCATCCATGATGAATTTGTCGAGCGTGTGATTGCCAAGGCGCGTGCCTGGATGCCGGGTGATCCGCTGGACCCTGGCAGCGCTGCCGGTGCCATTGTCGACAGTGAGCAAACCGCCCGCATCATGAGGGCGATCAATCAGGCCCAGGGCGAGGGCGCCAAGCTGCTGGCGGGTGGCGAGCAAGTGAGCATTAATGGCTCCTCCAACTTCATCCAGCCGACGATTTTTGCTGAGGTGACCGGCGACATGCGGCTCTCGTGCGATGAAGTGTTTGGCCCGGTGTTGGCGATCAGCGCCTTTGACACTGAGGAGCAAGCGATACAGCAAGCCAATGACAGCGTCTACGGGCTGGCGGCCTCGGTCTGGAGTGATGGCCTCAATCGCGCGCATCGGGTGGCGCGAGCGTTGAATGTCGGCACGGTGTCGGTCAACACCGTCGACGCCCTGGATGTCGCGGTGCCGTTCGGGGGTGGCAAGCAGTCCGGGTTCGGGCGTGACCTGTCGCTGCACTCATTCGACAAGTACACGCAGCTGAAAACCACCTGGTTTGCGCTGCGATAGCCGAAGCGGTCAGCCGGTCGTGTATTCATGGGTGCATGGCCGGCACGGTTACCTGCACCATCTGCTGGTAATGCCGGACTACCGCCGCCAGGGCATCGCCCAGGCCATGAAAACGCCTAGAACTCCCCGGAATACTTGACCGCCGCCGCGGCGCGCGAGGGCACTTTCAAACTGCGCAGCAGCGACGACACATGGATGCGCACGGTGAACGGCGAGATCGCCAGGGCCTTGGCGATTTCCTTGTTGGTCTTGCCTTGGGCGATCAGGCGCAGCACTTCCTGCTGGCGCGCGGTGAGGCTGTGGGTGCCCAGCGGCAGCAGGCCGGAGGGAGAAAACTTGACCAGCACTTCGCCTTCGCGGATCGCCAACAGGGCCTGGCCGATTTCATCGGGGCTGATGTTCTTGCCGATAAAGCCATCGGCGCCCAGGGCCATGACCTGGTCGATCAGCGCCGGGTCATCGACCATCGACACCACGATCAAGGTGGTGCGCCGCAGTTGCTGGCGCAGGTCGGCCAGTTGGCTCATGCAGGTAAGGCCCGGGAAGCGCAGGTCGAGGATCAGCGTGTCGATGTCGCCACCCTCGTGGATCAGCGCCTGCACCGCATCGAGGTCGCCGGCCTCTTGCACCACGGCCTCGGGCAACAGGCGCTGCACGGTGCGCAACATGCCTTCGCGAAACATTGGGTGGTCGTCGGCTATGATGATTCGGCCGGTCATGGCGTGCTCCTTCCTGGGGCATGGGTGTGCATTGGCATGCTACTTTAGCACCGCGCCACAGGGACGCCTCTGGCGCGCAAAGGATAGACCGAATGCCGCACAAGGACGTCCCCCATGAGTCATGAGACCAATTCCGAACTCGACCAGGCCAACCTGCGCATCGTGGTGGCCGCCATCGCCATTGTCTACATCGGCGCGCTGGGCTTTTTGCCGGGCCAGTCGGTTGACACCTACTTGCCGGTGATCCTGTATATCGTCGCGTTCCTGCTGGTCTCCATCGCGTTGCGCCAGGTGATTGCGCGCTGGCCAGGGCATTACCCGGCGCGGCGGATATTCGGCATGATCCATGACTACACCGGCACCTCGTTCGGGCTGGTGGTGGGCGGCGAACCGGCATTGCCACTGTATGCGGTGATGGTGTGGGTCAACCTGGGCAACGGCATGCGCTACGGCTCGCGCTACCTGGCGATTGCCACCGGCCTGGCCTTGCTCGCGCTGCTGATCGTGTACCGGCTGACGCCACTGTGGCAGGCGCAGCCGTTCATGGTGCTGATGCTGATGATCACCAGCACAGTGATCCCGGTGTACGCGCATATTTTGCTTGAGCGCACGCGCAAGGCTTCCGAAGAAGCCATCGCCGCCAACCTGGAAAAATCGCGTTTCCTGGCTCAGGCCAGCCACGATCTGCGCCAGCCTATTCACTCCATCGGCCTGTTCACCGCCTGTTTGCGTGAAGCGCAGTTGGGCGAGGCTGAGCAGCGCTTGGTGGACAATATCGACCGCTCGCTGCTCAACGTGTCGCAGCTGTTCCGTTCGATTCTCGACCTTTACACCCTCGACAACGGCAGGCTGTTGCCCAAGTACCAGGTGATTCACTTGGGCGAATTCCTCGCCGACCTGGTGCGCCAACACGCCGAAGCGGCGCATTGGGCCGGGGTGCAACTGCGCCTGCGACCGTGTGCGCATTGGGTACAGGTCGACCCCGCGATGTTGGCGACGATGGTGCAGAACCTGCTCTCCAATTGCTTTAAATACGGCGCACAACGGCCCGTGCTGATCGGCGTGCGCGTGCGCGACGGCGGCTTGTCGGTGGAGGTGCATGACCAGGGGCGCGGTATTGCCGAGGAGCATCAGGTGAAGGTCTTCGAAGAGTTTTATCGGGTCCGCCAACTGCGCGACAAGGACGTCGAAGGCGTGGGCCTGGGGCTGTCCATCGTCAAGCGCCTGGGGCAATTGATGGGGGTGCAGGTGAGCCTGCGATCACGGGTGGGCCATGGCACCTCTGTGAGCCTGCATGGCCTGGCATTGGCGACGGCGCCACGCCAACCGGCTGCGCGCGACGACGCGCGCCAGGCCGGCCTGCTGACGGGTTTGAAAGTCTGCCTGGTGGAAGATGACCACAACGTGCTGCTGGCCACCCAGGCCTTGCTGGAGCGCTGGGGTTGCGAGGTGCAGGCCGAATCCAGCGGGCAAGGCCTGGCCAGCGACTGCGACATCATCGTCGCCGACTACGACCTGGGCAACCACGCCACCGGCATCGAGTGCATCGACGCCCTGCGCGAGCAACGCGGCTGGGCGGTGCCGGCGCTGATCCTCACCGGCCACGACGTGGAGAAAATCCAGGCGGCCTTGCACGACCGCCAGATCGCGATTCTGTCCAAACCGGTGCGGCCTGCAGAACTGCGCGGCACGCTGCGTGACCTCAGCCAATCGGGCGTTACTGGTTAAACGGCGTCAGGCCATTGCCCCGAGCGCCCTTGGGCTGGCAGTAGGCGGCAGGCTTCATCAGGCCAAAGCTGGCCACGGCAAACATGCCACCGCTGGCACCGCTGGGCACTGAGCAGTTGTAATCGCCGGAGGCGGCGCTGGCGATGTAGTAGGTGGTCATGGAGTCGCTGCGTACATTGGAGATACGCTTGACCGGTTCACCGAGGTTGGTTTCCGACAGCGTCTTGAGATGGTCTTCGCTGGGCTTGACGTTGCTGCAACCGGCGACACCGATGATCAGGGCGCCGAGCAGGGTGAGACGGGTAACGGGAGCGTGCAGGTTCATGATGCTTCTTCCTTGGGATTGTTTTGGTTTTTCCAACGCGCAATGCACCCTCGCGCAACAGGTGTGCGGTGCCGGGGGGAGCGTTGGAAGTGCCGAGGAATATAGCGCCGCCGGGTAAAGGGGTCGATTAGCACAAGTGTGCTAATGGCACGGTGAGGTCATGGATGGAGAGAGCAATGCTAGCGATCAAACGCGCCACCCAAGCGGACGCCCAGGCGGCGTTCGACATTCGTCTGTTGGCCATCCGCAGCCAATGCATCGGCGCCTACACCGCTGAGCAAATGGCGCTGTGGACACGCGGCAGCGCCGAAGACGGTTACGACACACTGATGGACAAGCCGTTTTACCTGGGCTGGGTCAATGACGTACCGGTCGCCACCGGCATGCTCGATCTGGACAACAACGAAGTGGGCGCCCTGTTTGTGCTGCCGGCGTTTACTGGCCGAGGTTACGGCAAGACCATGCTGGATCACCTGGAAAAGCTCGCGTGGGAACTGGCGATTGAAGAGGTCGTGCTGGACGCGACGTTGAATGCGGCGAGTTTCTACCGGGCCTGCGGGTATGTGGGTGAGGAGCAGGCGGTGTATCACTCGCCTTCGGGGTTGGCGTTGGCGTGTATCCCAATGGTAAAACGGCTTTGACTCTTGCCACAGTTGAGCTTGTCGCTGGGGGATTTGTGTATGTCGCGATGGCCCTGCGAACTGAGATCTAACCAACACAGCTGATCCCCTGTGGGAGCTGTCGAGCTTTAGCGAGGCTGCGAAAGCGGTGGGTCAGGCTACTTATGTATCGCCAGTGCCGCCGCCTTCGCAGCCTCGCCGGGGCTCGACAGCTCCCACATTGGATCTTTGTTGCTGGGGGGGTGTATGGCGCGATGGCCCTGCGAACTGAGATCTAACCAACACAGCCGATCCCCTGTGGGAGCTGTCGAGCTTTAGCGAGGCTGAGAAAGCGGTGGGTCAGGCAGCTAATATTTCGCCATTGCCGCCGCCTTCGCAGCCTCGCCGGGGCTCGACAGCTCCCACATTGGATCTTTGTTGCTGGGGGGGTTGTGTATGGCGCGATGGCCCTGCGAACTGAGATCTAACCAACACAGCCAATCCCCTGTGGGAGCTGTCGAGCTTTAGCGAGGCTGCGAAAGCGGTGGGTCAGGC
>NZ_WKDV01000078.1:0-13821 GCF_021605825.1 Pseudomonas sp. PA-6-3C | reverse complement strand
GCTGTCGAGCCAGGCGCAGGTCACGCTGCAACTGAATGAACTGGATAACGTCGCCGGCCTGGTCTCGGCCGGCCAATCGCTGAGCCTGAATGCGACGGGGCTGATCAATAACCAGGGCGGGCGAATTACTGCACGCCAAGCCGCGCAATTGCGGGCCGCTTCACTGGACAACAGCCAAAAGGGCGTGCTCACCAGCCAAGGCACGCTGGGTATTGAACTGAGTGGCACCCTGGCCAACCAGCAGCAGGGACGGATCGAGTCCACCGGTGGTGCGCAGGTCAAGGTCGGTGCGTTGGATAACCAGCAGGGCGGTGTGCTCAACAGCAGCCAGACCCTGAACCTGACGGCGGGTGCGGTGAATAACAGTGGCGCAGGCCAGATCGCCAGTGCCCAGGGCCTGAACGCGAATCTCGGCAGCCTCAATCAACAGGACGGCGGCCGCTTTTACAGCAACACCGACCTGAACCTCAACCTCAACCAGGGCCATCTGGATAACCGCAGCGGGCTGATCAATGCCACCGGGCAATTGACCCTCGACAACCTCAACAGCGTGGACAACCGCCAGGGCGAAATCTCCAGCGCGCGGGCCTTTACCGTTGCGGCACGTACCGTCGATAACGCTGCCGGCAAGTTGCTCAGCGACCAGGGGCTGACCCTGCAGATTGCGCAGACCTTGAATAACAGTGCGGGATTGATTGCAGCCACCGGCTTGCAGATCGATGTCGCCAGCCTGGTCAATGACCAGAACGGCAGCGTGAGCAGTCGCGGTACGCTGAACGCCCGTGTGGCGGGCATGCTGGATAACCGTGGCGGTAGCCTCAGCGGCGCCGGTGCAAGCCAGCTCAGTGTGGGCAGCCTCAACAACGGCAGTGGGCGTCTGTCCAGCCAGGCCAGTTTGACCCTGGACCTCAATCGCGGTCATCTGGACAACCAGGGCGGCGTGATCAGCGCGCCCGGCCAGTTGCTGCTGAATCACTTCAACAGTGTCGACAACCGCAACGGGGAAATTTCCAGCACCACCGGCTTCACGCTGCAAGCTGACACTCTGGATAACCGCAGTGGCAAGGTGTTGAGCGAGCAGTCGCTGACCCTGGCCATCGCCCAGGCCTTGAACAATGCGGCCGGCCGGGTGAGTGCGGCATCGTTGCAGGTACAGGCTGGCAGTCTCGACAACAGCAGCGGCCACTTAGTGGCACGCGACAGCTTGAATATGGGCGTTGGTGCCGCACTGCTCAACCACAGCGGGGAGATCCTGAGCCAGGACGTACGGCTCACGGCAGGTACGCTGGATAACGCCCAAGGTCGGGTGCAGGGCGACAATCTGCTGAAGATCGACAGCGGCGCACTGGGCAATCGCAATGGCACGCTTGCCAGCGGCCAGGCCCTGCAACTGAGCAGCGCCGACCTCAATAATCAGGGCGGCCAGCTAAGCGCCGGCGGCACCCTGCAACTGCGTGCCGGGCGGGTGGACAATAGCGCGGGCGGGCGCATCAATGGCAAGGCCCTCAGCGCCAGCGTGACCGGCCTGGACCAGCACAACGATGGCCGTCTCTACAGCCAGAGCGATGTGAGCCTGGACCTTAACCGTGGCCATTTGAATAACCAGGGTGGCGTGATCAACGCGCCGGGCTCACTGCTGTTGAGCAACCTCAGCAGCGTCGACAACCAAGCTGGGGAAATCTCCAGCGCCACAGGTTTCAGCCTGCAAGCGGACAGCCTGGATAACACCCGCGGCAAGGTCTTGAGCGAGCAGGCGCTGACCCTGCGTATCGCCCGTGTACTGGAGAACGCCAAAGGCCTGGTCTCAGCCGCAAGCCTGGACGCCCGCACCGCAAGCCTGGGCAACCAGGACGGCACACTGCGTGCCCGTGATGGCTTTAACCTGAGCGTCGACGGCCTGCTGGACAACCGCAGCGGCAAGTTGCTGGCCAGTGATCTTGCGTTGGCGGCAGGCGGTCTGGACAACAGCAACGGTCAGGCTCAAGGCGACCACACCCTGGCGATCAACAGCGGGGCACTGACCAATCAGCACGGCACCCTGGCCGCGGGCAGCCACTTCACGCTCACTGCAGCGAGCCTGGACAACACCGACGGTAAGCTCACCAGCGACGGCGCCTTGGCCGCCGCCATTTCCGGGCACTTGCTTAACCAGGTCGGCCTGTTGGCGGCCACTGGCAACCTCAGCCTGAACCTGGGCAGCCTCGATAACCAACGCCAGGGACGCATCAGCAGCAAAGCCGACCTGACCCTGGCCGGCAACACCCTCGATAACCGCGCCGGCAACCTCGGGGCGGTCGGTGTGTTGAAACTCAACGCAACCACCCTGGATAACCGCCAGGGCAGCGTGTACGCGAACAATCAGCTCCATCTGTTGCTGGGCGATGCCCTGAACAACCAGCAAGGGACCTTGCGCGGTGACGCCAAGCTGGACCTGAAAGCCGGCCAGGTGGACAACAGCGATGGCGGGCGCATCAGCAGTGGCCAGTCGCTGAACGCCAGCGTGACCGGGCTGGATCAGCACAATGACGGCCGGCTGTTCGGCCAGGGCGATGTGAGCCTGGACCTCAATCGCGGCCACCTGAACAATCAGGGCGGTGCCATCACCGCACCGGGTCAGTTGCTGCTGAGCAACCTCAACAGCGTCGCCAACCAAGGGGGTGAAATCTCCAGCAGTCGTGCGTTTACCCTGGTTGCCGAGACACTGGACAACAGCAACGCCAAGGTCCTCAGTGAACAGGCGCTGACCCTGCGCATCGCCCGCGCGCTGGACAACACCAAGGGCCTGGTGTCGGCCAAGACGCTGGAATTGCATGCCGGCAGCCTGAGTAACCTGGGTGGCACGGTCAGTGCCACCGAAGGCGCAGCGTTGCAGGTCGACGGTGCGCTGGATAACCGCAACGGCAAGCTGCTCGCGCGCACGGCCTCGGTCAATGCAGGCTCCCTGGACAATCGCCAAGGCTTGCTCCAGGGCGATGCCACGCTGAACCTCAACAGCCAGGGCGCCGTGGATAACCGTCAGGGCACGCTGTTTGGTGCGCAAGCGTTCGATATCGCCGCCGCGAGCCTGGATAACAGCGGCGGCAAGTTGACCAGTGATGCTCGGTTGACGGCGCGCATTGTCGGGCAGTTGCTCAACCTGACCGGTCAGTTAACAGCGGGTGCCAACCTGCAACTGGCTGCCGCCAGCCTCGACAACAGCGCCAAGGGCAGCCTCTACGCCAAGGACCATTTGCAGCTCTCGGTCAGCGGCGGGTTGAACAATGCCCAAGGCACGCTCAACAGCGACGGCACGCTCGCTCTCACCGCAGGGCAGGTAGACAACAGCGCCGGCGGGCGCATCACCAGCCAGCAGCAACTCACCGCATCCGTTACCGGCCTTGACCAACACGGCGACGGACGCCTTTACAGCCAGGCGGGCGTAAGCCTGGACCTGAACCACGGCTACCTGAACAACCAAGGCGGCTTGATCCATGCTCCGGGCGCGTTACTGCTGAGTAACCTTGCCAGCGTGGATAACCAGGGTGGGGAAATATCCAGCACCCAGGCGCTGACGTTCACCGCCGATAACCTGGATAACCGTCGCGGCAAGTTGCTCAGTGAACAAGGGCTGGTGGTGCGTATCAGCAAGGCCCTGGACAATACCAAGGGCCTGGTTTCCGCCACCGGGCTGGATCTGCGGGCGAACAGCCTGGTGAATGCCGAAGGCGCCCTCAAGGTTCGCGACGGCCTGGCCGCGTACGTCGAATCGGCACTGGACAACCAGCAAGGCGAAATCCTCGGCGCCACCACCACCCTGGCTGGCGCGTCACTGGATAACAGCCATGGCCTGATCCAGGGTGACAAGCTGCTCACCCTTGATCACTCGGGCGCTGTATCTAACCGCAATGGCCGCCTTGTCACGGGCCACGCGTTGAACTTGACGGCTGCGAGCCTGGACAACACCCAGGGCACACTCACCAGCGACGGCACCCTGAACGCCTTGATCAGCGGGCAGTTGCTCAACCAGGCCGGGTTATTTGCCGCCAGCAGCCAATTGCAACTGACCGCCGCCAGCCTGGATAACCAGGCCAAAGGCCGTCTCACCGGCAAGAGCGACCTGAGCCTGGCTGTCGGCCAATTCGACAACCGCGGCGGCAGCGTTGTGGCGACGCAGCAGTTGCAGCTTAACGGCACGGCGTTGGATAACCGCGACGGCGGCCTGGTCAACTCGGGCAAGGCCATGACCCTGGTGATAGACACCCTGGACAACCGCGCCGGGGAAGTCTCCAGCGTCACCGACCTGACACTCACCGGCAGCCGGCTCGACAACAGCATAGGTGGACGCCTGCTGGCCAACGGCGAGATGCAACTGACCTTGCAGCGGCTGGACAACCAACTCAAGGGCATCATTTCCGGGCAGCGATCGATCAGCCTGAACGCCGCGCAACTGGATAACAGCGGCGAGGGCAGCCTGTACGCCAAGCGCAACCTGTCCATGGCATTGAGCGGTGACTTGAACAACCAGCAAGGCGCTCTGCGCAGCGACGGCGGCTTGAGCGTGCACGCGGCCAGCCTCAACAATGACCGCGGGCGCATCAGCAGTGCCGCGCCATTGGTACTGGCAACCACAGATGCAATCAGCAACCAAAAGGGCGAGTTGCTCAGTGCTGTCGCCTTGACCTTGACCAGTGCCAGCCTCGACAACCAGGGTGGCAAGATCATCGGTGACGGTGCCGTGCAGGTCATCACCGGCGCCTTCAACAACCAGCAAGGCGGACGCCTCACCAGCGCCGACCGCCTCGACCTGGCAGCCGGGCAGGTGGACAACCGCGGAGAGGGCCGCATCGCCAGCGCCAAGGCCCTCACCGCCAGCCTCACCGGCCTCGACCAACGGGACGGCGGCGAGCTTTACAGCCTCAGCGCCCTGACCCTGGACATGAACAAGGGGCATCTGAACAACGCCGGTGGCTTGATCAATGCGCCTGGCCCGCTGGTACTCAAGAACCTGTCGAGTGTCGCCAACCAGGGCGGCGAGATCTCCAGCAAACAAGCCTTCAGCCTGGCGGCACAAAGCCTGGATAACACCGGGGGCAAACTGCTGAGTGACCAGGCCCTGACCCTCAAGATCGAGCAGGCGCTGATCAACCTCAAAGGCCAGGTTTCAGCGGCCGGGCTCACGGCGCAAGCGGCGAGCCTGGACAACAGCGAAGGGGAGTTCAGCAGTACCAGGGACCTGACCCTGACGTTGGCCGGTGCCTTGCTGAACGTCGACGGCGAAGTTTCCAGCGCTGGCGCCAGCGTGGTCAACGCCATCACCTTAAACAACCGCAATGGTCAGGTCATGGGCGATGTGAGCCTCGACCTCACGACCCTGGGCGCGTTGACCAACCAGGGCGGCACCGTGGGCGCGGGCCAGCGCTTGCAGGTCGTTTCGGCGAGCCTGGACAACAGCCAGGCCGGTAGCCTGGTCAGCGACGGCAGCCTGGCGGTGAACGTCGCCGGCTTGCTGGACAACCAGGCCAAAGGCAGTGTGTTGGCCAAAGGGCTCGTGGATATTCAGGCGGCAAGCCTGGATAACCGTGGCGGGCGTGTTTCCGGGCAAAACCTGCTGACCGTGCGCGGCAACAGCCTGGATAACCGCACTGGCGTGATCCGCGCCAATCAGGACTTGAACCTGCACCTCGGCCAGTTGGACAACCGTGAGGGCGTGCTCAACAGCAAGCAGGCCCTGGGCGTTACCGGCCAGTCGCTGAGCAACCAGGGCGGCTTGATCAGCGCCGTGGGGCCGGTGCATTTGAGCCTGGATAACGTCAATAACAGCAAAGGCCGTATCGCCAGCCAGAGCGACCTGGACGCCACCCTCGGCGTGTTGAACCAGCAAGGTGGCGAGCTGGTTGCCCAAGGCAATCTGACCCTTCGCGGCACCACCCTCGATAACCGCGACGGCGGTTTGGTAGGGGCCACAAAAGCGCTGAAACTCAAGGTCGACAGCGTGGATAACCGCGCCGGTGAAATCTCCAGCCAGATAGACGCCGAACTCAGCGGCCAATCCCTGGACAACAGCGGCGGCAAGCTACTGGCCGGGACCACCCTGCAATTGACCGTGGCCCAGGTGATCAACCAGGCCAAGGGGCTAGTGTTCGCCCAGGAGGCGCGGTTTACTGGTACGCGCCTGGACAACGCCCAAGGCACCTTTGCCGGCCAGCGTGCGCTGGCAATTCAGTTGGCAGCGGGGTTGGACAACACCCAGGGCAAGCTCAGCAGCGAAGGCACTCTGACGCTGGGCAGCCAACGTATCGACAACACCGGCGGCAGTATTTCCAGCGCCGGTACACTGGGCATCACCAGCGCCAGTGATTTGCTCAACCAGGGCGGTATCGTTGAAACCGCCCAAGGCCTCACGCTGACTAGCACCCGCCTTGACAACAGTCAGCAGGGCCTGCTCAAAAGCCAGGGCGCCGCGACGCTCAACACCGGGCTGTTCGACAACACGCTGGGCGGCCGCCTGATCAGTGCCGACCGCCTTGACCTCACGGCCACCCAGCTCAGCAACGGTGGCCGCATCGCCAGCGCCGGCACCCTGAACGCCAACTTTACCGGCCTTAACCAACAGGGCGGTGAGCTGTTCAGCAACACGCAACTGAACCTGGACATGAACCACGGCGAGGTGAACAACGCCGGCTTGATCAACGCGCCGATCCTGGTGCTGAAAAACCTCGGCAACCTCAACAACCAGAACGGCGAGATCTCCAGCCAGAGCGCCTTCACCCTGGCCGCCCGCAACCTCGACAACAGCAACGGCAAACTGATCAGCAACCAGGCACTGACCCTGCGCGTCGAGCAGGCCCTGGCCAACATCAAAGGCCTTGTCAGTAGCGCCAGCCTCATCAGCCGCAGTGCAAACCTGGACAACACCGACGGTCTGCTCAGCAGCCGTGGCGGCCTGGATATCAGCGCCAGCGACCTGATCGATAACCAGCGCGGCACATTGATTGGCGACGGCGCCTTGCTGCTGACCGCCGCGAACCTGGACAACCGTGGCGGCGAGATCGCCGGCAAGGCCGAACTGGCCGTCAACGTCAACCGCCTCGACAACCGCAAAGGCCAATTGATCGGCACCCAGACCCTGCACGTCAGCGGCGCCAGCCTTGATAACCGGGGCGGTCTGGTAGGCGCCACAAAAGCGCTGAAACTCGACGTAGGCACCCTCGATAACCGCGCCGGCGAACTGACCAGCAACGCGGACCTCAGCATAACCGGCCAGCGCCTGGACAACAGCGACAGCGGCCAGGTGTTCGCGGCCAGCGGCCTGAACCTGGCGGTCGAGCAACTGCTCAACCGCCAGGGCGGCAAACTCAGTGGCCAGCGCCTGTTGCTGACGGGCACCGGCCTGGACAACACCGGTGGCAAAATCCTCAGCCAGCAACCGTTGCAGCTGACGCTGGACGGTGACCTGGACAACAGCCAGGGCCTGCTGAGCAGTGAAGGCACCCTCGACATCAAGGCACGCAGCCTTAATAACACCCGAGGCAGTCTTTCCAGCGCCCTGGGTTTGAACGTCGGCATCACAGGCCAGTTGAACAACCAGAACGGTGAACTGGTCACCGACGGCGCCTTGGTACTGAGCAGCGCCAGTTTGGGCAACCAGCAAGGCAGCATCAGCGGCAAGGGCGCGGTGGCGGTCAGCACCGGCGTGCTGAATAACCAGAGCGGGCGCCTCAACAGCGGCGACACCCTGAACCTGACGGCCAGCCAAGTGAACAACGGCGGCAGCATCGGCAGCGCCAAGGCCCTGACCGCCAGCGTTACCGGCCTTGACCAGCAGGGCGGCAAGCTCTTCAGTAACAGCAGCCTGAGCCTCGACCTGAACAACGGTCAGTTGAACAATCAGGGCGGGCTGATCAACACGGTCGGTCCATTGCTGCTCAATAACCTCATGACCGTCAGCAACCAGAACGGTGAAATCTCCAGCGCCCAAGCCTTCACCCTGGCCGCGCAAAGCCTGGACAACAGCAACGGCAAGCTCCTGAGCAACCAAGGCCTGACCCTGCGCCTCAACCAGGCCCTGGCCAACGTCAAAGGCCTGATCGGCGCCGCCAGCCTCAACGCACACGTGGGCTCCGTGGACAACCGGGGCGGCACCCTGACCAGTCGCAGCAACCTGCAACTGACCAGCGACGGCCTGCTCAACAACCAGGACCAAGGCCTGATCAGCGCCACTCAAATGCTGACCCTGCACAGCGCCAACCTGAACAACCAGAACGGCAGCCTGCTCGGTGCAGCGGGCGTCACCCTCAGTGCCATGGCCCTGGACAACAGCGCTGCCGGCCTGATCAACAGCCAGGGCAGCCTCAACCTGAGCGCCGCCAGCCTTGACACCGGCAGCGGCGGTGAAGTGTCCGCCAAAGGTGCGATGGACCTGAACCTCCGCGCACTGGCGCTGGCCGGCGGCCGCGTGGTGGGCGAACAGCGCGTGACCCTGTACCTGAACAACAGCGACCTGGACAACCGCAACGGCCTGATCCTCGCCAAAGGCCCGCTGACCCTCAACCGTCTGCGCGCCTTCAACAACCAGAACGGCGAGCTTTCCAGTCAGCAAGACCTGGCCCTGAACACCGGCACCCTGGACAACAGCGGCGGCAAGTTGATCAGCAGCCAGGTGCTGACGGTCAACGCGGCCAACCTGATCAACCAGAACGGCCTGATCTCAGGTTGGCAGGGCCTGAACGTCGGCGGTGGCAGCCTCGACAACCGCAACAACGGCACCTTGTCCAGCCGCAACGGCGCGGTGGATGTGCGCCTTTCCGGCGAAATGCTCAATGGCGGTGCCGGTGCACTGGTCAGCCAAGGTGCATTGAGCGTCAGTGCCACCAGCCTCGACAACAGCGGCGGTATTCTCTCCAGCGGCGCGGGGCAAAGCCTCGTCGTCAGCGGTTTGCTGAACAACGCCAACGGTGGCCTGATCGACAGCGGCACCGACCTTGACGTGCAAGCCGCCACCTTGGGCAACCAGGCCGGCACCGTCAATGCACAGCAAACGCTGGCCGTCACCGGCACAGATCTGCACAACCAGAGCGGCACACTGGCCAGCAATGGCCGCCTGACCCTGAGCCTGCTGGGCACCCTCGACAACACCAACGGCAAGCTGGCCAGCGCTGGCGCATTGCTGTTGCAACGCGCGGTTCAGGTCAACAACCAGGGCGGCCAGATCGCCAGCCAAGGCCTGCTGACCCTGCTCGCCGGCGGTATCGATAACCGCCAGCGCGGCACCATCGCCGGCAAGGACCGCCTGGCAATCACCAGCACCGGCCTGCTGCAAAACGACGCCGACGGCTTGATCTACAGCCAGGGTGCCGACCTGCAGGTGAAGGCCGTTGGCCTGAGCAACCGTGCGGGTGTGGTGCAGGGGCAGAGCGGTTTAAGCCTGGACGTCAGCGGCGACCTTGATAACGAAGGCGGCAAGCTGCTGGCGCAGACCGGTGATGTGAGCGTCAAGGCCAACACCCTGAATAACCAGGCGGGCACACTGGCCAGCCTCAAGGGCCTGCTGGATGCCAACGTCGGCGACACGCTGCTCAACGGCTATAGCCTGGGCAACAAGGCTGGCGTGATTCAAGGCCAGCGTTTGCACCTGGTGGCCGGCAGTGTCGACAACCAGCACGGCCGCATCGCAGCGCAAAATGGCTACGCAGTGGTCAACGCCAATTATTTCGCCAACGCCTATGGCGGCTTGTACGCCAAGGACCTGCTACGCGTCAGTGGGGTAGGGCTGGATAACAGCTCAGGCCAAGTGGCGGCGAACCTAATTGAGCTGGGACTCAGCGGCCAACTCAGCAACCATGCGGGGATTATCGAAAGCGACACCTTGCTCAACGTGCGCGCCAACAGCGTCGATAACCAGGGCGGCCAATTGCGCGCCATGGGCGACAGCGGCAAGACCGATTTCCAGATCGCAGGCCTGTTCGACAATCGCAATGGCCGCGTCGAGAGCCGTACCAGCGACCTGACCCTGAATGCCGCAGGCTTCCAGAACCAGGGCGGCAGTTTGCTGCACAGCGGCACCGGGACCTTTGATATTGCCACCGCCAACCTTATCGATGCCGGTGGCAACGTGGTGACGCGAGGTGGCCTGACCCTGGCCGCAGACCACTGGACCAACAGCAGTGTTATCCAGGCCGGGCGTTTGACGGTGAACGTCAATACCTTGAATCAGACCGCCAGCGGGCAGTTGCTGGCGTCTGACAGTCTTGTCGGCAGTGGCGGTAACTGGAACAACGATGGCTTGATCGCCAGCGATGGCACGGCGCAATTAACGCTGGCCGGCAGCTATGGCGGCAATGGGCGTTACAGCAGCGTGGGTAACCTGGGCCTGACTGCCGGCTCAGTGAACCTGAGTACGGCGGCGAGTGTTGCCGGCGGACAAGACAGTACGATCAACGTCGGCGGGCAGCTCACTAACGCCGGGCGCCTGACTTCCGCTAACACCATGGCCCTCACAGCCGCAGAGGTCAGCAATACGGGCACGCTGGCCACGGGTGCCAACCTGACCCTCAGCACCAACACCCTGGTTAACAGCAAGGGTTTGATCACCAGCGGCGGCGACATGCAGTTGCTGGCCAATAGCTTCACCAACGCCTATGCCGATGTCTATGGGCTGGGTGACGTACTGATTGGCAAAGACCCGAACCAGACCAAAGCCGATCTGCTGGATAACCGTTCGGGCACTATCGAGAGCGCTAAGAACCTGACGATCAATGCCATGACCGTCAATAACGTCAGGGACGTGCTGGAGTATTCGGCACATGAAAAAAGCTCGGTGAAGATCACCGAACTTGATTGCAACCTGATCCCGGGTGCCGGTTGTGACTTCCGTAGCAAAGGCCGTCGAAACGGCCTGTGGCAGATCGATGAAATCGATAGCTTGAACGTTACCCGCAGCAGCGTGGCTTCGGGGCTTAGCAGTGGCGCTGACATGCTGATCAACGCCCAGACCCTCAACAACCTGAGCAGCACCATTGCCGCGACGGGCAACCTCACCGCCAACGCGACCACCATCAATAACCAGGGCGTGCAAGCCCAGGCGATCAAGACCACCCGCACCTACTGGAACTTTGTCTCGCAGATTTTCCAGGCCTTGCCGGCGGCTGCCAACTTCAACGCTAAAAATAGCCCCACGCCATCGGCGACCGTCGAGGCAGACCTCAGCTATTTCCTGAGCCTCATGGGCGGCGGCAAGCTCTCGCAAACCATCACCACCCTTAAAAGCGATGGCCAGTCCTACGATGCAATCATCCAGGCCGGTGGCAACGTTGCGCTTAATGCCGCCCAGAACATCAACAACAGTGTGGTTCGTCCTTACTATGCCTATGTAGCGGCGGGCCGCACCAAGACTGACACAGGCGCGGGTAGCGGCTACTCGACAGCGATCGCCATCAACTCGCAGTTGCCACCTGATTTGGCTCAACAGCAAGTCAACCCCATCGCGCTTCCGGGCTTCAGCCTGCCTACCGGCCAGAACGGTTTGTTCCGACTGAGCGGGCAGGGCGCCAGCAGCGGGCAGGCCGCTCAAGCCAATGCAGGGCCGCAAAGCTGGACCCTTGGCGCTGCGAGCGTCGGTTTGGCGCAACGCCAGCAAAACCTTCCCGAAACCCAAGGTCGGACGATCCAGTTGGAGGAGGTCACCCAACTCGCCGCCAACAACCGCCAGGTCTCGGTCACGGCCCGCGAGGCCAGTGGAATCAATGCCAGTGCCAGTGCCAGCGCCATTGACGTTGCCGGCGTGGGCAGCGCCGACGTGGGAACGCTGCAACCTGGCCGCACCAGCGGCGGCACGATCACCCATGTCGACGGCATCGATGCCCAAAACGCTGTTGACGGCTCCCGGCCAGCGGTCGATGTGTCGCGTCCGAACGTCGACCTTTCTGGCCTGACACCCGCCGAGCGCGATGCCCGAATCGTGCTGACCACACCCGATGGCGCACCGTCTGGCAGCGCTCGCCCCGACCTGAACGTACCGGGCCTGTCGACCGTGGATCGCGATACCCGCGTTGTGGCCATTGCGCCGGGGAGCTCACGCCCCGACCTCAGCCTGCCAGGCCTGACACCGCTGGCCCACGATGCACAGGTTGCCGTCGGCACACCACTGCCGTCCGTGGTGGTTCCGGTAGCGCCGGTGCCGCATGAGACCCAACCGGTCATTACCCCGGTTGAACAACCCGCTGCCGCGAGCACCGGCAGCCGACCTGCCGTGGTCGTCGTCCAGCCCGCCGAAGCACAACCGACCCCGGTGGCCAGCCAGACCGTCAACCGGGTGCAGGGCCTGCCAGACAAGAGTGCGGTTTCACAGCCGCATAAATACTTGATCGAAACCAACCCGGCACTCACCGACATGAAGCAATTCATGAGCTCGGACTACCTGCTGTCCGGCCTGGGCTACAACCCGGACGAGAGCGCCAAGCGCCTGGGCGACGGTTTCTACGAACAACGCCTGATCCAGCAAGCCGTGGTCGCGCGCACCGGCCAACGCTTTCTCGACGGGCAAACCACCGACGAAAAACTGTTCAAACACCTGATGGACAACGCCATCGCCAGCAAGCAAACGCTGAACCTTTCCGTAGGGGTAAACCTGACTTCCGAACAAGTCGCGGCCCTGACCCACGACATCGTCTGGCTGGAAAAGAGCGTGGTCAACGGCGAAGAAGTGCTGGTGCCGGTGCTGTACCTGGCCAACGCCAACAACCGCCTGGCACCCACCGGCGCGCTTATTGCGGGCAACGATGTCAGCCTGATCGCCGGGCAAGACCTGAATAACGTCGGCACCCTGCGCGCCAGCAACAACCTGTCGGCCAAGGCCGGCAATGACCTGATCAACAGCGGCCTGATCGAAGCAGGCGACCGCCTGGACCTGCTGGCGGGCAACAACATCGTCAACAAGGCGGGCGGCATCATCGCCGGCCGCGACGTGACCATGACCGCCGTGAATGGCGACGTGATCAACGAACGCACCATCACCGGCCACGACAGCAGCGACGGCCTGATCAGTGAACACAGCGACTTCCTCAACAGCGCGGCGCGTATCGAAGCCGCCAACGACCTGAGCATCAGGGCCGGACGCGACTTCTCCAACCAGGGCAGCGTGCTGCAAAGCGGACGCGACACCACGATCCAGGCCGGGCGTGACCTGAGTTTTGGGTCAGTGGAGCAGGTGAACAGCAATGCCAACACCAGCGCGCGCAACAACAGCAGCTCCGTGATGCAGAACGGTTCTTCGGTGACGGCGGGGCGCGACCTGAGCGCGGTTGCGGGCCGGGATTTGACTGCGATTGCCAGCCGGATTGATGCCAAGCGGGATGTGGCGATGTCGGCGACGGAGAATCTGAGCCTGATCTCTGCGGCGGATGAGCAGCATTCGGCGTTGAATCTGAAGAAGGTTAAGGCGCAGGAAGATCATGTGAGTCAGGTCTCGACCACGCTGAGTGCGGGTGGGGATGTTTCGCTGAGTGCTGGTAAGGATCTGGCGATGATTGCCAGTCGTGTCACTGCGGGGGATGAAGCGTATTTGGTTGCGGGTGGAAAGCTGGGGTTGCTGGCTGCGGAAGACAGTGATTATTCGCTGTATGACATGAAGAAGAAGGGGAGTTGGGGGAGCAAGAAAACCCAGCGCGATGAAGTCACCCAGGTGACGAATGTGGGGAGTGAGATCAAGACCGGTGGCGACCTGACGTTGCAGAGCGGCGGGGACCAGAAGTATCAAGCGGCGAAGCTCGACAGTGGCGGGGATATTGCGATTGTCAGTGGTGGGGCGGTGACGTTTGAGGCGGTGAAGGATTTGCGGCAGGAGAG
>NZ_WKDV01000077.1:0-13946 GCF_021605825.1 Pseudomonas sp. PA-6-3C | reverse complement strand
ATGTGAAAAAGAGCCCGCCACCAACCCGGTTGGGGCCGAGTGGGCTGTCGGGGCGAGCAGGCTTGTCCTGCGTTGGGCCGCGAAGCGGCCCCAAACCCAGACACTGAGTTCTTTCAGGAAAATTGCAGTGCCTTTACTGGGGCCGCTTCGCGGCCCAACGCAGGACAAGCCTGCTCGCCACAGGAGAAATCGGCTGCCTTCAGAAGTTGTGTAGATACCTATGCTCATCGCGGGCAAGCCCGGCTCCCACATTGGAATGCATTCCCCTGTGGGAGCGGGCTTGCCCGCGATAGCGATCTTACAGGCGCAGCAGGGTCTTCCAGGCCCGGTTCTGATACACCGCAATCGCCTGATGCATGCGCGCATCCAGCGATTCATCGGTGATCGGCTGGTTGGCCAGCAGCGCCAACTTGTTCAGTTCGCCGTACAAACGGTCCAGTTCCGGGATGTCCACCACGTTACGTGCGTGGTGCAGCCAGGCCTGGATGCGCTCGATGCGCGGCAGTTGCTCGGCCAGGTCTTCCGGTTGCTGCTGATAGCGCGGCAGTTGCAGGGCGACGGCGTCGTCAGCCAGCAGGCGTGGCAGCCAGTTGGTGATTTGCGCGGCGCCCTGGCGGTTGCCACGCACATTGCGGTCGGTGGTCCAGGCGCGGGCCAGCAGCCAGCGCGAGGTGTTCAGCGAGAACAGGCCCCAGCGCACGTCTTCGAGTTCTTCGGCGAACTGTTCCGGCGCGGCTTTGCGGATGTCTTCATCGTCATCGCCAGCCTGTACCAGTGGGCGCCAGTCTTCCAGCAGTGCGTCCAGTGCACTGCGCAGTTCGCTGGTGGATTGACGCGGCGCGGCCTGGCCGAGGCTGCCGACCAGGGCGCGCAGTTCACCGAGGTTGTCGACCCAGTCCTGCAGCAGACGCCAATGACCGTTGAAACGGTATTGCTCAGCCAGACGCTGGCTGCTGCCCAACAGGTGCCACATGATTGCGGCGAAGGCGTCGTCCAACGGCATTTCGGCGTGGATCTGCGGGGCCGGCAGGCTCAGCGAGTAGCTGCTGGCGTCGTACAGGCGGTAGCCGCGCTCGGCCTTGCTGATATCGCACGGCATCAGCGCCAGGGTCGCGGCCAGTTCGGCGGCCAGTTCCAGCAGGGCAGCCGGTTCGCCTTCGCGCAGTTCCAGTTCCAGCTCGCAGATTTCTTCTTTCTGCTTGCCGACCACCACATGGCCCAGGTCCAGGGCGGCTTCGATCACCACCTTGGCCTTGCCACGGCCCCAGGCGATTTCGGCGCGCTCACGCACGAAATCGGTGGTGAAGATTGGCTTGAGGGTCTTTTTGTCCAGCTCGGCCAATTGCTCGGGCCAGCACTCGCCGTCGAGTTTCTTCACATCGAGCTTGGCTTTGGGCAGGTCCCAGTTGTATTCATTGCGTTCCGACAAGCCGGCGACGCTTTGGCCGCGGGTCTTGAGGGTCTGGATGATGTCGTCACCGTCCTTGCGCAGGCGCAGGGCGACTTTGGCCTGGGCCAGGTCGCGCTCGGGGGTGTCGAAGTACTGGTTCATCAACTCACGGCGTTCCCAGCCACTTTTGTTGCGTTTTTTCAGTAGCGGGTGCTCACGTAGCGCGGCGAGGGTTTCGCGGCTGACGCGGAGCTTGATTTCGGTTTCTTTCTGCATGGCCGGAAAATCCAGGATCGGGAGCGCAGCCGGGGAAATGTGTGGCTGCCAAGGTCGTGCAGTGTACAGGACTGAGCCCGGCAACGTGCCGCAACGGTTTATTGTGTCGTGCAGATGGTTCTATAGTGAGGCTCATCCGGGAAGTTGAGAGGCTGCGCATGCCGTTACCGTCCATGAAAGAGCAATTCGCCGCGCTGATTGCCGCGCCGTCGGTCAGTTGCACCCAAGCGTCTCTCGACCAGACCAACCGCCCGGTCATCGACCTGCTCGCCAGTTGGCTGGGTGACCTGGGTTTTGCCATCGACATCCAGCAGGTCAGCCCCGGCAAGTTCAACCTGCTCGCCAGTTTCGGCAGTGGCCCCGGCGGGCTGGTGCTGGCCGGGCATAGCGATACCGTGCCGTATGACGCCGCGCTGTGGAAGACCGATCCGCTCAAGCTGACGGAAGTCGACGGCCGCTGGGTAGGTTTGGGCAGCTGCGACATGAAGGGCTTTTTTGCCCTGGCCATCGAAGCCGTGCTGCCATTGCTGGACCAACCTTTTAAACAACCGCTGCTGATCCTCGCCACCTGCGATGAAGAAAGCTCGATGTCCGGTGCTCGCGCACTGGCCGAAGCCGGGCGCCCGTTGGGCCGTGCGGCGGTGATTGGTGAGCCGACGGGGCTCAAGCCGATCCGCCTGCACAAAGGCGTGATGATGGAGCGCATCGACATTCTGGGCCAAAGCGGCCATTCGTCGGACCCAAGCCTTGGCCATAGCGCCCTTGAAGCCATGCACGACGCCATCGGCGAACTGCGCGGCCTGCGCCTGGCCTGGCAGCGTGAGTACCGCAACCCGCAATTCAGCGTGCCGCAACCGACCATGAACTTTGGTTGTATCCACGGCGGCGACAACCCCAACCGCATCTGCGGCCAATGCTCGCTGGAATTCGACCTGCGGCCGTTGCCAGGCATGGACCCGCAGGTGCTGCGCGCTGCCATCCGCCAGAAGCTCGAACCCTTGGCCGAGCGCCATAAAGTCAAGATTGACTACGCACCGCTGTTCCCAGAAGTGCCGCCGTTCGAGCAGGCCGAAGACGCCGAGCTGGTAAGGGTGGCGGAACGATTGACCGGTCATCGTGCCGAAGCAGTAGCGTTCGGCACCGAAGCGCCTTATCTTCAGCGCCTTGGTTGTGAAACCCTGGTGCTTGGCCCCGGCGATATCGCCTGCGCCCACCAGCCGGGCGAATACCTCGAAATGTCACGCTTGACGCCTACAGTGCGTCTATTGCGGGAACTGATCGAGCATTACTGCCTGAAACCTGCATAAATTAACCCCTGCCTATTCGTACATAGAAGGAGAGCGAGCGTGTCGCCAAGCCTGTTCCGACGATAACCATCAGCCCGCTGTGCGCTTTCACGATTCATCCTTTTTTGGCTGCTTTTTATTACAGGCCCAGGTTTTATGCCCGAATACGTCAATTGGCTTCGTCACGCTTCGCCTTACATCAACGCCCACCGCGACTGCACCTTTGTGGTCATGCTGCCCGGCGATGGCGTGGATCACCCTAACTTCGGCAATATCGTCCACGACCTGGTGCTGCTCCACAGCCTGGGTGTGCGGCTGGTGCTGGTGCACGGTTCGCGCCCGCAGATTGAAACCCGCCTTGAAGCACGCGGCCTCACCCCGGCTTACCACGAAGGTTTGCGCATCACTGATGCGGCGACCCTGGAATGTGTGATCGACGCGGTCGGGCATCTGCGCATTGCTATCGAGGCGCGGCTGTCCATGGACATGGCCTCGTCGCCGATGCAGGGCTCGCGCTTGCGCGTGGCCAGCGGCAATCTGGTAACAGCACGCCCGATCGGTGTACTCGAAGGCGTGGACTACCACCACACCGGCGAAGTGCGTCGGGTCGACCGCAAAGGCATCAATCGCCTGCTGGACGAGCGGTCCATCGTGCTGCTGTCGCCATTGGGTTATTCGCCCACCGGCGAGATCTTCAACCTGGCCTGCGAAGACGTCGCCACCCGCGCCGCCATCGACCTGGGCGCCGACAAGCTGCTGCTGTTTGGCGCCGACCTTGGTTTGCTCGATGAGCATGGTCGCCTGGTGCGTGAGTTGCGCCCGCAACAAGTGCCGGCGCACCTTCAGCGGCTGGGTAACAACTATCAGGCTGAGTTGCTGGATGCCGCCGCCGAGGCTTGCCGTGGCGGAGTAGGGCGCAGCCATATCGTCAGTTATGCCGAAGACGGCGCGTTGCTCACCGAGCTGTTCACCCGCGACGGTGGCGGCACGTTGGTGGCCCAGGAGCAATTCGAACTGGTGCGTGAAGCGGCGATTGAAGACGTCGGTGGCTTGCTCGACCTGATCAGCCCGCTGGAAGAGCAGGGCATTCTGGTGCGGCGTTCGCGTGAGGTGTTGGAGCGTGAGATCGAGCAGTTCAGCGTGGTCGAGCGCGAAGGCATGATCATCGCTTGTGCGGCGTTGTATCAGATCGCCGATTCGGATGCCGGTGAGCTGGCGTGCCTGGCAGTGAACCCGGAGTACCGTCACGGCGCACGCGGTGATGTATTGCTGGAGCGCATCGAGACCCGCGCGCGGGCCCAGGGTTTGAAGACTTTGTTTGTCCTCACCACGCGCACCGCCCACTGGTTCCGCGAGCGCGGGTTTGTGCCGAGCAGCGTGGACCGCCTGCCGTCGGCACGGGCCTCGCTGTACAACTATCAGCGTAATTCGAAGATTTTCGAGAAGGCGCTGTAAGCCCGTTCTTTCGGCCCAATACAGAGCTGGCTCATGTGGGAGCTGGCTTGCCTGCGATGCAGGCGACTCGGTTTTTCAGATAAACCGAGGTGATGCCATCGCAGGCAAGCCAGCTCCCACAGGGGACTGCATTTATTCTTTGATGAATTTATCGGTCACAAAGGCCGAGTAATCCGGCAGCACCGTTTCGACCTTCCCCTGTTCCTTCAAAAACTTCGCCGTCTCCCCAATCGCCTTCGCGGTGCCGCCTTTAAGCAGTGCCTCGGTCTGCTGTGCCTGGGCATCCGGGAAGGTGGTGCCGGCCAACAGTTCAGGAATATCGGCGGCATTCGCACCTGTCAATTTGGCGATTTTTTGCACAGGTTCGGAATCGACGGTCCAGCGGTCTTTATGGGCCGCATAGTCAGCAAACGAATCCAGCGTGACCTTGGCAAACTTGGCCACTACGTCAGGATGTTTTTGCGCGAAATCCTTGCGCGCCACCCACACTTCGAACGTCGGCGCGCCCCACTGACCTACCTGGGCCGCGTCGGTCAGGGTTTTTCCGGTCTTGCGGATCTCCCCCAGCGCCGGTGACCACACGAACGCGCCGTCAATATCGCCACGTTTCCACGCGGCGGCGATTTCTGCCGGTTGCAGGTTCACCACTTTGACTTTTTGAGTGTCCAGGCCCCAGTGCTTCAGCGCACCGAGCAGGCTGTAATGGGAGGTCGAGACGAACGGGGTGGCGATGGTTTTACCCACCAGGTCTGCGGGTTTGTCGATGCCACTACCGTTGCGTACCACCAGGGCTTCAGAAGTGTTGATCTGCGCCGATACGATAAACGCCACGATCGGTAGATTACGTGACGCCGCTGCTGCAAGGGGGCTGGAACCGAGATTGCCGATTTGCACATCGCCGGAGGCGATAGCGGTGACCACTTCAGGGCCGCTGTTGAAACGGCGCCAGGCGATGTTCTCGCCGATGGCCTTTTCATAGAGGCCGTCAGCCTGGGGGACTTTGCTGGGGTCGATGCCGGTTTGATAGCCGATGGTCAAATCGGCGGCTTTGACACCAAAAGAAAGTATTAGTGACACAAAAACTGTAACAAATTGACGGGAGGATGTGCGTTTGGCCATGATGGCGTCGCCTTTTTGATCGTGGGTGACGTATGCAACAGTACGATCACACTAATCGATCTAAAAAAAGGCTGGTAAATACCCTTTAGGAATTAGCTTATGGAGCGGTTGATCTATGCTGATCGACTCACTGCCTGCTGAGGCTTATTCCTGAATCGTATGAAAAAGAATGAAACAATTCTTTTTGGGTGTATGAAAAACTCATTACCCTGCAGGGACCAAATCAACTGCGGTTAGACGAAGGTAGTAGACACACAAGGTTACGATTGACTTGGTAGTCACTATCTGGCGCTAATCGCGCATCTGTGGATCGAGGGCGTCAGACCCGAGACCAAAGAAATACAAAAATTAGAAATGAGAGGAGCGGTACATGAAGAAGTCCACCTTGGCGTTGGCTGTGACCCTGGGCGCAATCGCTCAGCAAGCAGGCGCTGCCGGTTTTATCGAAGACAGTAAGGCCACACTGGGCCTGCGTAACTTCTACATCAACACGGATAACCGTGATGGTGCTGCGGACCCGTCCAGGAACGAAGAATGGGGCCAAGGCTTCGATCTGCGGTTCATTTCGGGCTATACCCAAGGCACGGTTCAGTTCGGCGTTGACGCAATCGGCCTGTACGGCGTGCGCCTCGATTCTGGCCGCGGCACCAGCGGTAACATCACCGGTACTTCGTCCGGCGGTACTGTGTTCCCAAGCGACGGCAATCGCGCGGTCAACGATTTCGCCAGCCTCGGTGTGACCGGTAAGGTGAAGATCTCCCAAACCGAACTGAAACTGGGTACGTTGCAGCCTAAGCTGCCAGTTATCGTGACCAACGATGGTCGTATGCTGCCGCAAACCTTCCAGGGTGGCCAGATCACTACCAACGACATCAAGGATTTGACCCTGGTTGCCGGTCAGATTGAGCATGCCAAAGGCCGTAACTCCAGCAACAACGAAGGTTTGTCGCTGGGTGGTGCCAACGGTGGCTCGAACTACACCGCAGGCAAGTTCGTCAACAAGTTCTACTATGCCGGTGGTGACTACAAGCTCACCAAAGATCTGACCGCACAGTACTACTACGGCAACCTGGAAGACTTCTACAAGCAGCACTTCCTGGGTCTGACCCATAACTGGTCGATCGGCCCGGGCGTATTGAAGTCTGACCTGCGTTATTTCAACAGTTCTGACGACGGCCTGAACGGTAATACGGCTGCCTACTACACCAGCGGTAACTACAACGGTTTCCGTGCCGGTAAGGGTAAAGTCGACAACAACCTGTACAGCGGACTTTTCCTGTACTCCGTGGCCGGCCACACCTTTGGTGGCGGTTACCAAGTCAGCAATGGCAGCAGCGACTTCCCTTGGCTGAACCAAGGTGACGGCTCGTCGGCTTACATCACTACCGACATGCAGATCCAGAAGTTCGCCCGTGCTGGCGAGCGTACCTGGCAAGCTCGTTACGCTTATGACTTCGCCAAGGTTGGCGTACCTGGCCTGACGGCTGGCGTTGTGTACCTCAAAGGTAGCAACATCGACACCATCGCGAACACTAACGCACGTACTGAAACCACTGGCCAGTCCGAGTGGGAACGCGACATCACCGTTGCCTACGTGATTCCAGAAGGCCCGCTGAAAAACCTCGGCGTGGCCTGGAAAAACGCGATGTGGCGTACCGACCTGGCGAACACCCGTTCCCAGGACGAAAACCGTCTGATCGTCAGCTACTCGCTGCCACTGTTCTAGTAGTGTGAAGCTGTTGTAAGACTGTAAACCTTGCCCGGCGCAACGCCGGGCAAGGTGTCTTGCTTTTCAAGTCGGGCTCAACCCCCGCAAGCCCTTCCTGAAACCCCTCTTTGTACAGCGTCTCAAGGCCTTCTCGAACCTTGTGATGGATGTTGATCCTCGCCCGTTCCCAAGTCCAATGAACAGATTTTTAATATTCCTTTATCGTCTAGATAAATCGATATTTATTCTTTTTAAATAATTCCTAACCCATGCACAGTGGGCTCCATAAGCACTCACCAGGAGCCACACCATGAGCCTAAGACTGGGCGACATCGCCCCCGACTTTGAACAGGATTCCAGCGCCGGCAAGATTCGTTTCCACGAATGGCTGGGCGATAGCTGGGGCGTGTTGTTTTCCCATCCCGCGGACTTCACTCCGGTGTGCACCACGGAGCTGGGCTTTACCGCCAAGCTCAAGGACGAATTCGCGCAGCGTGGCGTCAAGGCCATTGCCCTGTCGGTCGACCCGGTGGACTCGCACCACAAGTGGATCGAAGACATCAACGAAACCCAGAACACCGTCGTCAACTTCCCGATCCTGGCCGATGCCGATCGCAAGGTGTCGGACCTCTACGACCTGATCCACCCGAATGCCAGTGACACGCTCACCGTGCGTTCCTTGTTCGTGATCGACCCGAACAAGAAGATTCGCCTGACCATCACTTACCCGGCCAGCACCGGCCGTAACTTCCACGAAATCCTGCGGGTCATCGACTCGTTGCAGCTGACCGACAACCACAAGGTCGCCACGCCCGCCAACTGGCAGGACGGCGATGAAGTGGTGATTGTGCCGTCGCTCAAGGACGAGGAAGAGATCAAGCAGCGCTTTCCGAAGGGCTACCGTGCGGTGAAGCCGTACTTGCGGCTAACCCCGCAGCCTAACCGTTAACGCAGAACTAAATGTGGGAGCGGGCTTGCTCGCGAAAGCGGTGTGTCATTCAAAGATGCATCAACTGAAAGTCAGCATTCGCGAGCAAGCCCGCTCCCACATTTGTCGGTATTTCCAGTCTCACATAGCAGGGGTTTTCAGGCCGTTTCGACGGCCTTTTTTTTCGCCTTGAGATTAATCGACGGCATATGCATTTATAGAATAAACAAATGAAAAAATAAGATTTAAAGATATATAAATATGCTGATAGGGTCTGTTCCATCTTGGCGACATCGCCACCCAGCGAACCGCCGACACTTGCTCAAGGAATACCTGCATGCTGGTCGTAACACTTGGAGGCAGCCCCAGCCAGCGTTCGCGCTCCGGGGTCTTGCTGGAAAAAACCCGTCAGTGGCTGCAAGACAAAGGCGTGGAAGTGGTGAGTTATCAGATACGGGACTTCCCCGCCGAAGACTTGCTGCACGCCCGCTTCGACAGCCCCAAAGTCATCGATCTGTTGCAGCAAATCGCCAATGCCGACGGCCTGGCCATCGCCACGCCGGTGTACAAGGCCTCGTTTTCCGGCGCGCTGAAAACCGTACTCGACCTGCTGCCCGAGCGCGCCCTGGCCCACAAGATCGTGTTGCCAATGGCCACCGGCGGCAGCATCGCCCACATGCTGGCGGTGGACTACGCCTTGAAGCCGGTGCTCTCGGCCCTCAAGGCCCAGGAACTGCTCCACGGCATCTTTGCCGAAGACAGCCAGATCGCTTACGCCGAAGGCAGTGCCCAGGCGCAACTGGTGCCGGTGCTTGAGCAGCGACTGCACGAGGCCCTCGAGACGCTGTATGGCGCCATGGCCCGTCGCCCCAAACCGCTGGACCCCAATGTGTTGAATGAACGTTTGTTGAGTGCTCGCTGGAGCATTTAAGCCGTACCGGATTTTGTAGTACTCACCTTACTCAGCCGCCAACGGCCAAGCAGGTGCAGCCAACCCCCTCATCGCATTATTTGGAGAGAGCGCCATGCGCACTGTCATCTTGCGTCGTGGTCTGGTCGCACTGTTTGCTGCGGCTGTGTCCTTCGGCGCCATTGTTCAAGCCCAGGCCGCCGAGACGTTGCGGATCGGTTATCAGAAGTACGGCACGCTGGTGCTGCTCAAAGCCAAGGGCTCGCTGGAAAAACGCCTGGCCGCCCAGGGCGTGCAAGTGCAATGGACCGAATTCCCCGGTGGCCCGCAGTTGCTCGAAGGCCTGAACGTCGGTGCGATCGACTTTGGTGTCACCGGCGAAACGCCGCCCGTGTTCGCCCAGGCGGCGGGTGCAGATTTGCTCTACGTCGCCTATGAGCCACCCGCGCCGACCAGTGAAGCGATCCTGGTGCCCAAGGATTCGACGATCAAATCGGTGGCCGAGCTCAAAGGCAAGAAAATCGTGCTCAACAAAGGCTCCAACGTGCATTACCTGTTGGTACGTGCCCTGGAAGATGCCGGCCTCAAATACACCGACGTGCACACCATCTTCCTGCCACCCGCCGATGCCCGCGCCGCGTTCGAGCGTGGCAGCGTCGATGCCTGGGTGATCTGGGACCCGTACCAGGCAGCCGCCGAGAAACAACTGCAAGCGCGCACCCTGCGTGACGGCACCGGCATTGCCGACAACCACCAGTTCTACCTGGCCACCAAGCCCTACGCCACGCAGCACCCGGACGTGATCAAGGCGCTGGTGGAAGAAGTGCGCGCAGTGGGCGAATGGTCCAAGGCCAACCCTCAGGAAGTAACCGAACAAGTCGCGCCACTGCTCGGCTTGCCGGCGGACATCACCCTGACCTCGGTCAAGCGCCAAGGCTACGGCGCGCTGTTCCTGACCCCGGAAGTGGTCGCCGCCCAGCAGAAAATCGCCGACACCTTCTACCAGCTCAAATTGATCCCCAAACCCTTGAGCATCAAGGACGTGATCTGGACTCCATCCGCCGCCGTCGCCACAGCGCCGTAATCCGACTTCTTCAGGAGACAACTCCATGAGCCTCAATATTTTCTGGTTCCTGCCTACCCACGGCGACGGCCATTACCTTGGCACCGCCGAAGGCGCCCGCGCCGTCGATCACGGTTATCTGCAGCAAGTGGCCCAGGCGGCTGACCGCCTGGGGTTCGGCGGGGTGCTGATTCCTACCGGCCGCTCCTGTGAAGACTCGTGGCTGGTCGCCGCCTCGCTGATCCCGGTAACCCAGCGACTGAAATTCCTTGTCGCGCTGCGCCCCGGCATCATCTCCCCGACGGTGGCGGCGCGTCAGGCCGCGACCCTGGACCGTTTGTCCGGCGGGCGGGCTTTGTTCAACCTGGTCACCGGCGGTGATCCGGAAGAGCTGGCTGGCGATGGCTTGTTCCTCAGCCACGAAGAGCGCTACCAGGCCTCGGTGGAATTCACCCGCATCTGGCGCCGTGTGCTGGAAGGCGAAACCGTGGATTACGACGGCGAACACATCAGTGTCAAAGGCGCCAAATTGCTTTACCCGCCGATCCAGCAGCCACGTCCGCCGCTGTACTTCGGTGGCTCGTCTGAAGCCGCCCAGGACCTGGCAGCCGAACAGGTGGAAATGGTGTTGACCTGGGGCGAACCACCGGCCGCCGTCGCGGAAAAGATCGAGCAGGTGCGGGCCAAGGCAGCAAAACTTGGGCGCACCGTGCGCTTCGGTATTCGCCTGCATGTCATCGTGCGCGAAACCAACGATGAAGCGTGGAAAGCCGCCGACAAACTGATTTCCCATCTGGATGACGAAACCATCGCCCGCGCCCAGGCATCCCTGGCGCGTTTCGACTCGGTTGGCCAGCAGCGTATGGCCGCTTTGCACGGTGGCAACCGCGACAACCTCGAAGTCAGCCCCAACCTGTGGGCCGGTGTCGGCCTGGTGCGCGGCGGTGCCGGCACCGCACTGGTGGGTGACGGCCCAACCGTTGCGGCGCGGGTCAAGGAATACGCCGCGCTGGGCATCGACACTTTTATCTTCTCCGGTTACCCACACCTGGAAGAGTCGTATCGGGTTGCCGAGCTGTTGTTCCCGCACCTGGATATCGAGCGTCCCGAGCTGCCAAAAAGCGCCGGTTACGTCAGCCCGTTCGGCGAAATGGTCGCCAACGACATTCTTCCCAAAGCTGCGTCGCAGAGCTGAGGCGCCATTATGGATTTTGAAAAATTAAGTCATCGTGTTGCGCCCTGGGTGCTGCCGATTTTACTGCTGGCGGTGTGGCAGTTGTCGGTATCCGCTGGCTGGTTGTCGACACGGATTTTGCCGGCACCCAGCGCGGTAATCGAAGCGGGCGTCAACCTGGTACGCAGCGGTGAGATCTGGACGCACCTGGCCATCAGCGGCTGGCGTGCGGGCCTGGGCTTCGTGATCGGTGGCAGCATCGGTTTGGCCCTGGGCTTTATCACTGGCCTGTCGAAGTGGGGCGAGCGCCTGCTGGACAGCTCGGTGCAGATGATCCGCAACGTGCCGCACCTGGCGCTGATTCCGCTGGTGATTTTGTGGTTCGGCATTGACGAGACCGCGAAGATTTTCCTGGTCGCCCTCGGCACGCTGTTCCCGATTTACCTGAATACCTACCACGGCATCCGCAACGTCGACCCGGCGCTGGTGGAGATGTCGCGCAGCTACGGTTTGTCCGGTTTCAGCCTGTTCTGGCAAGTGATCCTGCCGGGCGCGTTGCCTTCGATTCTGGTGGGCGTGCGCTTCGCCCTGGGCTTTATGTGGCTGACGCTGATCGTGGCGGAAACCATCTCGGCCAGTTCCGGCATCGGTTACCTGGCGATGAACGCCCGCGAATTCCTGCAAACCGACGTGGTGGTACTGGCGATTGTGCTCTACGCCATCCTCGGCAAACTCGCCGACCTCGCGGCGCGTGGCCTGGAACGTGTGTGGCTGCGCTGGCATCCGGCTTACCAAGTGAATAAAGGAGGTGCGGCATGACCGCTCAACAACCTCCGCGCCTGCTCAAGGGCATCCCGCTGGCGGTGCGCAAATTGCGCAAGGCCTTTGGTGCGCGGGAAGTACTCAAAGAGATTGATCTGCACATTCCGGCCGGTCAGTTCGTGGCCGTGGTCGGCCGCAGCGGCTGCGGCAAAAGTACCTTGCTGCGTCTGCTCGCAGGCCTCGATAAAGCCAGTGGCGGCGAGCTGTTGGCCGGCTCCGCGCCGTTGAGCGAGGCGATTGAAGACACGCGGTTGATGTTCCAGGAAGCGCGTTTGCTGCCGTGGAAAAAAATCATCGACAACGTGGGCCTGGGCCTTAAAGGCAACTGGCGTCCCAAGGCATTGGAAGCGTTGGAGGCAGTGGGTTTGGCCGAGCGCGCCAATGAGTGGCCGGCGGCCTTGTCCGGTGGCCAGAAGCAACGCGTGGCCCTGGCTCGCGCGTTGATTCACCAGCCGCGCCTGTTGCTGCTCGATGAGCCGTTGGGGGCGCTGGACGCCCTGACCCGCATCGAGATGCAGCAACTGATCGAAAATCTTTGGCAGAAGCACGGCTTCACCGTGTTGCTGGTCACCCATGATGTCAGCGAAGCCGTGGCGATTGCTGACCGCGTGATTCTGATTGAAGACGGCGAAATCGGCCTCGACCTGATCGTCGACCTGCCACGCCCGCGTGCCCGTGGCTCACATCGCCTGGCCGCGCTGGAAGCTGAAGTGCTTAACCGGGTGCTGTCGCTGCCAGGCTCACCGCCGGAACCTGAACCTGTTTCACCGCTGCCTACGCAATTGCGTTGGGCTCAATAACGCATAGAGGAAAACCATCATGACTATCAAAGCCATCAACGTACGTAACCAGTTCAAAGGCACCATCAAGGAAATCGTCGAAGGCGACGTGCTGTCGGAAATCGACGTGCAGACCGCGTCCGGCATCGTGACTTCGGTGATCACGACTCGCTCGGTCAAAGAGCTGGAACTGGTGATTGGCAGCGAAGTGATTGCCTTTGTGAAGTCCACCGAGGTGTCGATCGCCAAGTTGTGATCACTCCACTGATCGTTCCCACGCTCTGCGTGGTAATGCATCCCGTGACGCTCTGCGTCACCGCAATGCAGGCGGGACGCGGAGCGTCCCAGGCGGCATTCCCACGCAGAGCGTGGGAACGATCAGCGCTTGGGCAAATACGCCGGCAAATAAAGCCCCACATACGCATCAAACACCCGCATCCCTTCTTCGGCCATGCGCGGCGTAATCTGCCCATGCTGATGCACCGAGCGCGCGTACACGCGGTCGCTCAACTCCAGCGCCAACGCGAACACGTCCACGTCGGTGGGCAAGGTCGGCACTTCGAAGTGGCGGTTGAACACGTCAAGCATTAAATCCCCCAGCTCCAAATCATGCTGACGGTCCGCCTGGGTCACTTCGGCAAGCCCGTGCTGCGCCAGGATCAACTGGCGTGCGGCCGCGTCGTTGCTGTAGATGCTGAGCATGCGTTGCTCGACGATAGAGGACAGGTCGCGCCACACCTTGAGTGAATCATGCTCGATGGGGGCCTGGATCGCCGCGCGGAAAGCGGCATGGACATCGGCGGTCAATGCCTCCAGCAGCGCCGGCACGCTGGCGAAAAAGTGATACACCGACGACGGTGGGATCTGCGCCCGCTCGGCCCCGCCGCTGCCTCCTACCACAACTTCCGAGCCCACGAGACGAGTCATAGGATCTCGTATGCCGTCTTTTGCTTGAAAAAAAAAAACACCAGCATCAGAACAACTGCCTGTCTACCAGTAGATTCGCAATTCAGCATCCATCAGTCGTCCTCTGTTA
>NZ_WKDV01000076.1:0-14452 GCF_021605825.1 Pseudomonas sp. PA-6-3C | reverse complement strand
GTTACCGATCCACTTTTCAAACGCACCCTATTCCCCATAGGCGGCGCTGCCTTGCCCACGGTGGGGCGCCGAAGCGGCCCCAAAAACAGACGCTGAGTACTTTCAGCAAAATTGCCGTGCCTGTACGGGGGCCGCTTCGCAGCCCAACGCAGGACAAGCCTGCTCGCCACAACAGCCCACCTGCCACAGACTTCGTGTTAACCGGTTGTGTAGATACCTATGCCGCGATGAGGCCCACAGGGTTTCCTCACTTCAGTGGCGTGCGCAGGTAGTCAAACAACAACCGGCTCACCGGCGACAACTGCGCTTCATCACGCACCACCACAATCAAGCTGCGATCCGACCACGTGTCGGTCAGCGGCACCGCATGCAACCCCAGCGCGCGACCAAACAGCTCATAGGCCTTTTGCGGCAGGATGCCGATGCCCATATTCGCCTGGACCATCCGGCACATCGCATCAAACCCCGGCACATGGATACGCAGGCGCAGCATCTTGCCGGCCTCACGCGCAGCGGCATGGGTACGCATGTTGATCGAACTGGCGGCGTGCAGGCCCACGTAATCGCTGCCCAGGGTTTCCTCGAAGGCCAGGGTTTGGCGTGCGGCCAAGAGATGCTCCGCCGGCATCAACACCACCAGCTTGTCATGGCGATACAGCACACTGGGCAAGCCTTTGGTGTCAGTGTCGCTGGAGCAGATGCCCAGGTCTGCCACCCCGTCCAGCACGCCCTGGACCACGCCGTTGCTGGGGCGCTCTTCCAGATCAGTCTTGACCTCGGGGTGCCGTTGGGAAAAGTCGCGCAGGTCTTCCGGAAGGAACTGAATGATCGCCGACAGATTCGCTAGCATGCGCACATAACCGCGCACACCGTGGCTGTGTTCACCCAGTTCAAGGCCCATTTTCTCGACGTTGAACAGCATCTGCCGCGCATGGTGCAGCAATGTTTCGCCCGCCGCAGTCAGGTCCATGCCCTTGGCACGGCGCACGAACAGGCTCACGCCCAATACCTGCTCCAGCTCCATCAGGCGCTTGCTGGCTGCCGACACGGCGATGGCCTCACGGGCCGCAGCACGGGTCAGCGTGCCTTCTTCAAACACTGCAACGAACAGTTGCAGAGTGATCAGGTCAAGGCGACGCACCAGGCTTTTGTGCAGCATCAGCGCGGCTCGCTGGCCAGGCGATTGATCTCGGCCTGCTCCACCACGGCTTGCGGCGCGCCATGACGCGCCGCCGCCAACATCGCCAGGCCGACGGTCTCGGTGCTCACCACCCAGCTCGGTTTGACCCGACGAAAAAACGACAACAGCGGCCCGAGCACGGTATAGAAAGATTGATACAGCGGCGTCTTTGAACGCACGCCATGCAACGGCTGAATCACCCCAGGCCGAAACAGGTACACCGCCTTGAACGGCAAGCGCAGCAAGGCGTTTTCGGTCTTGCCCTTGACCCGCGCCCACATCGACTTGCCCGCCTCGGAGCTGTTGGTGCCGGCGCCGGACACATAGATAAAGGTCATCTGCGGATTGAGCCGCGCCAAGGTGCTGGCGGCGACCAGGGTGAGGTCATAGGTGAGGTGGGTGTACTTGGCTTCATTCATGCCCGCCGACGACACGCCGAGGCAGAAGAAGCATGCATCAAAGCCTTGCAGCAGGTTTTCCAGCGGCTGGAAGTCCAGCATGTCGCTGTGCAACACCTGGTGCAGCTTGCCGTGTTCCTGGGTCAGCGGCGTGCGGCCCACGGCGACCACTTCCTGCACGTCAGCGGCCAGCAGGCACTCGCGCAGCACGCCTTGGCCGACCATGCCGGTGGCGCCGAATAATAGAACTCTCATCAGGTGACCTCAGCGGCAAGCCGCAAGCTTCATGCTCAAGTTAAATACCGTTCAACTTGTAGCTTAACGCTTGCGGCGTGCAGCTGCCGCCTTTAGAACGCGCTGCGAAATATCTCCTCAATTTGTCGCTGATCCGCCCGGCGCGGGTTGGTCAGACCGCAGGCATCCTTCAATGCATTGGTGGCCAGCAGCGGAATGTCCTGCAACTTGGCGCCCAATTCGCGCAAACCGGCCGGGATCTCAACGTCATGGGCCAAGGCGCGAATAGCGACGATGGCCGCCTGGGCGCCCTCTTCCGGAGTAATACCCTTGATATCGGCGCCCAAGGCGCGCGCCACGTCGCTCAAGCGTTTGGCGCACACGCTGGCGTTGAAGCTTTGCACATGGGGCAGCAACACCGCGTTGCACACGCCGTGGGGCAGGTCGTAGAGGCCGCCGAGTTGGTGGGCCATGGCGTGCACAAACCCCAGCGAGGCATTGTTGAAGGCCATCCCGGCGAGGAACTGCGCATACGCCATGTTTTCCCGCGCGGCTTTGTCGCTGCCATCACGTACCGCCAGACGCAGGTTGGCGCTGATCAGCTCCATGGCCTTGATCGCACAGGCATCGGTGATTGGCGTGGCGGCCGTCGACACATAGGCTTCGATCGCATGGGTCAGCGCATCCATGCCGGTCGCCGCTGTCAGCCCCTTGGGCATGCCGACCATCAGCGTCGGGTCGTTGACCGACAGCAGCGGCGTGACATTGCGGTCGACGATGGCCATTTTCACATGGCGGGTTTCATCGGTGATGATGCAGAAACGGGTCATCTCGCTGGCCGTGCCGGCGGTGGTGTTGATCGCCACCAGCGGTAACTGCGGCTTGCTCGACTGATCGACACCTTCATAGTCGCCGATGTGCCCGCCGTTGGTGGCGCACAACGCGATGCCCTTGGCGCAGTCATGGGGCGAACCGCCGCCCAGGGACACCACAAAATCACAGGCGGTGGCCTCCAGCATCGCCAGGCCTTTCTCGACGTTCTCCACATTGGGGTTGGGCTTGGCACCGTCGTAGATCACCGAGTCAATGTCCTGCATCGCCAGCTTTTCGGCGATCATGCTGGCCACGCCGGCCTTGGCCAGCCCGGCGTCGGTGACGATCAGCGCCTTGCGAAAACCGTAGTTGCGGATGGCCGTCATGGCTTCGTCGAGGCAGTCGGTGCCCATGATGTTGACGGCGGGAATAAAAAAGGTGCTGCTCATGGTCAATCCTCGGAGGCGGTATGCCGACAGAATCAACCGCTAACGCGTGGCGCATCTTGATCAGGATCAACGCCCGCTCATGATAAAGTCACCACCCAGCCGATTTCGAGTAGACCCGCCGCAATGAAGGATTTCCAGGATATTGACGCCCACCTTGAAGACTGGAGCGCACTGCGCAGCGCCATCGACTTCAATGGGATTCTGATCGGCAATGGCGCCAGCCGTGCGATTTGGGAAGACTTTGCCTACGACTCGCTGTTCGAAAACGCCCGCACCGTCGAAGAAAAGCCCCTGAGCCCATCCGAACTCAGCGTGTTCGACGCCCTGCAAACCCGCAGTTTCGAGCAAGCGCTGGGCGCCTTGAAGACCACCAGCCGGGTCAACAAGGCACTGGCGGTCAGCTCGGCGGCGCCGCGCAACCGCTACTACGCAATCAAGGAAGCGCTGATCAACACCATCCACGCCGTGCATATTCCGTGGCGCCTGGTGCAGCCGTCGACACTGGCGACGATCAACACTGAACTGAAGCGCTACGCGACGGTGTTCACCAGCAATTACGATTTGCTCAACTACTGGGCGATTTTGCACACGCCGGGCATCGACGACCTGTTCCGCAGCGCCGACGCCAGCTTCGACCTGCGCAACACCTGCACCGACGCCACGCGCATCCTCTACCTGCACGGCGGCCTGCACCTGGTGCGCAACCTCGACGGCACCGCGCGCAAATTGCCGACCACCGAGAGCACCTTGCTCAGCAGCTTTGCAATAAACAACACGATCAAGACGTTGGACGATGTGCCGTTGTTTGTCAGCGAGGGCAAGGTGGAGGAGAAGCTCAAGACCATTCGCAGTTCGGATTACTTGTCGTTCTGCTACGAGCAGTTGCTGAGTCATGAAGGCGCGTTGTGCATCTTCGGCCATGACTTGGGGGCTCAGGACAGCCACTTGGTGGACGCGATCCGCCAGGCCAGACTGACGACACTGGCAATCTCGGTGTCGGGGCGCAGTGACGGGTTTATCCGCCAGCAGAAGCGCCGGTATTCGCAGTTGTTTGACGGCAGTGGCGTGGAGCTGAAGTTCTTTGCGGCGCGCACGCATCCGTTGGGTAATGCCGCACTCTCAGTACCCGTCGAACGCTGATCTACTGAACAACGAAGATCAACTGTGGGAGCTGGCTTGCCTGCGATAGCGGTGTGTCAGTTAAGACAGTACTGACTGGCCCACCGCTATCGCAGGCAAGCCAGCTCCCACAGTGACTGTGTTCCAGCCTGGGAACACAGTCACTCGTCGCTGCTGTGCACCACCACCAGCAACTGCGCCTGCACCTGCCCCACCGAGCGAATTCGGTGAGGTTTCTGTGCATTGAAGTGCAGCGCGTCGCCCCGCTCCAGAATCACCCGTTCATTCATGAAGTCCACTTCCACCTGGCCTTCGTGCACAAACAAAAACTCCTCGCCCAGATGCTCCTTGAAGGTCTTGTCGGTGAATTCTGCCGGCGGGTAAATGATGAACGGCAGCAGGCTGCGCTCGCTGACCTGATGGGCCAACACGGCATAACCCGGCGCGGTGTCCGGACGTTCGTGGCTGCGCACCAGGCTGTAGCTGTCGAGGCTGACGTTGTCTTCGCTGAACAGTTCTTCGACCTTCACGTTCAACGCCTTGGCCAGTTTCAGCGCGGCAGCAATCGACGGTGTGTTGAGCCCACGCTCGACCTTGGACAGATAACTCTTGGTCATCCCGGACTTTTCGGCCAGCGACTCCAGGGTTACGCCAAGTTTTTTTCTCAATAATTTCAAACGGATAGACATGTGCTGCGGTTAATCCCTGCAGAAAAGGCAGAATCACGCTTGCCAATGACACAAAGTGTCATATAGCATCTTTAGTGTCATTTGCTCTAACCCAAAGGACACCGATATGGCCAAGACATTAGCACTTCCCAAAGACCAACTGGTCAAGCAAGCACTGATCCAGATGCAAAACAGCCTGGCGGATAATACGTGGACCGACCGGCAAAAGCTGGCGCTCACTTGCCGCATCCTGTTCGAACACGGACACGACTCCGGCCTGGCCGGGCAGATCACCGCACGTGGACCAACGCCTGGCACCTATTACACTCAGCAACTGGGCCTGGGTTTCGATGAAATCACGGCCAGCAATCTGTTGCTGGTCAACGAAGACCTTGAAGTACTCGAGGGGCATGGCATTCCCAACCCGGCCAACCGTTTTCACACCTGGGTCTACCGTGGGCGGCCGGATGTGAACTGCATCATCCATACGCACCCCACGCATATTGCCGCGCTGTCGATGCTCGAAGTGCCGCTGCAGGTGTCGCATATGGACCTGTGCCCGCTGTACGAAGATTGCGCCTTCCTGGAAGCCTGGCCGGGCGTGCCGGTGGGCAATGAAGAAGGCGAAATCATCACAGCAGCTTTGGGCGACAAGCGCGCAATTCTGCTCTCGCACCACGGTCAGCTGTCCACCGGCGCAAGCATCGAGGAAGCCTGCGTGATCGCGCAGTTGATCGAACGGGCGGCCAAGTTGCAGTTGCTGGCAATGTCGGCGGGCACTATCAAGCCGATCCTGCCGGAACTGGGTCGCGAGGCCCATGACTGGATCTCCAAGCCCAAGCGCCATGGCGCCGCATTCAACTACTACGCCCGGCAGAACCTGCGCAAACACGCCGATTGCCTGAACTGATTGCCCTTTTTCAAGCGGAGACCTCCCATGTCCAACCCCACTATTCACGGCATCATCGGCTACACCATCACCCCGTTCAGCGCCGACGGCCAGCGCATTGACCTCGACGCCCTCGGCCGTTCCATCGACCGCCTGATCGACAGCGGCGTACACGCCATCGCGCCTTTGGGCAGTACCGGTGAAGGCGCGTATTTGAGCGATGCGGAGTGGGATGAGGTCAGCGCCTACAGCCTTGCGAAAATCGCCAGGCGCGTACCCACTGTTGTCAGCGTGTCTGACTTGACCACCGCCAAGGCCGTGCGTCGCGCCCGTTATGCCGAAGCCAATGGCGCCGATGTGGTGATGGTGCTGCCGGCCTCATACTGGAAACTCAGCGAAGCGGAAATCCTCGCCCACTACGCTGCGATTGGCGACAGCATCGGCGTGCCGATCATGCTTTACAACAACCCGGCCACCAGCGGCACGGACATGTCGGTGGACTTGATCCTGCGCATCGTCAAGCAGGTGGCGAACGTGACCATGGTCAAGGAGAGCACTGGCGATATTCAGCGCATGCACCAGTTGCGCCGCCACAGCGACGTGCCGTTCTACAACGGCTGCAACCCGCTGGCGCTGGAAGCCTTCGCGGCGGGTGCCAAGGGCTGGTGCACGGCCGCGCCGAACCTGATCCCGCAGCTGAACCTGGAGTTGTATGACGCGGTGCTGGCCAATGACCTGACACTGGCGCGGGAGCTGTTCTATCGCCAGTTGCCGTTGCTGGAGTTCATCCTCAAGGGCGGTTTGCCCGCGACGATCAAGGCCGGGTTGCGGCTGACCGGCCTGGAGGCGGGCGATCCACGCTTGCCGGTGTTCCCGTTGGGTGAGGCTGGCATCGAACAGCTCAAAGCATTACTGCGCTAAAACCGCGGTCCTCTGTGGGAGCTTGGCTTGCCTGCGATAGCGATGGTGCTGCCACCACCGCTATCGCAGCGGTGCGACGATTCGACAAGCCAGCTCCCACATTTTTGAACCCATGAACCCGTTACATAGAGACAAATGACAATAGTTCTCGATATCATTCGCGACTTATCTACGTCGTGCTTCCTCAAGAAGGATATCCATGTCTCGTCCCAAGCCCGACCCGTTGTCGGCCGATGCCTTTCGCGGGTTTTATGCAGATATCCTGCATTTCCTGCGCAAGCGCACGGACAACGCCAACGACGCGGCGGACATGACCCAGGATGTCTTCACCCAATGGCTGGACTACCGCGACCGCGCCAAGGTCGAGCAGCCACGGGCGTTTCTGTTCCAGATGGCGCGCAACCTGTTGCGCGATCACTGGCGTAAACAGAAGGTACGCCAAAGCGCTCACTCCGACCCGGCCGACGCTGACACGGAGCCGGTCGCCGACGCACAAAACGACCCCATGGCCGCCGCGCAGCGCCTGCAACGCCTGGAACGGTTGAAAGAAGTCCTTGCCGAACTCTCGCCCCGCAGGCGAGAAGCCCTTATGCTGCACCGCTTCGAAGGCTTGAGCCAGGCGCAGATCGCCGAGCGCATGGGCATTTCGACCAGCATGGTAGAAAAGCACATCGCTTTTGCCCTGCTGCATTGCAAGCGACGCCTTCAACCAGAACCCGGCACGGAGCAGCCAGAATGAACCGCCTGAGCGACATCGACGCCCTGGATATCGAGGCGAGCGACTCCATCGATGCCCAAGCCGCCAGCTGGTTTGCCCGCAACCGCAATGGCGCAGCACGGGCCGAGCGCAAAGCCTTTGCCGCCTGGCAGGCAACGCCCGCCCACGCCCGTGCCTATGCCGAGTTCGAACAACTGTGGGACGACCTCGCCCAGTTGCAGCAACTGAACAAACCCGTGCCACTGCCCCCGCGCAAACCTTCGATAGTGCGCCCTGCCCTGGCCGTGGCCGCCGCACTGGTCTGCGCCGTGCTGACGACGAATATCGGTGCGCCCCGCGCGCTGTTCCACAGCCAGATTGCCGGGCACGCCAAAGGCATGCGCACCCTCGCCTTGCCCGACGGCAGCACGCTGTATGTGAATGCCAACACCCACCTGCGCGTGGACTTCAATGCGCATCAACGCATCCTGCACCTGGACAAGGGCCAGGTCTTTATCGAAGTTGCCGCCGACAAAGAGCGCCCGCTCTACGTGCAAGCCGGCGAGGCCAATGTGCGGGTGGTCGGCACCGGGTTTGACGTGCGGCGCAGCCAGCAACAACTGGTGGTCAGCGTCGCCCACGGCCAGGTCGCCTTCGAGCCGGACGCCAAAAGCCCGGTGGCGTTGCTCGGCGCCCAGCAACGTGCCACGTACAGCTACGCCAAGGGCACCGTGCAGCAACAGACACTCACCACCGAAGAAGTGGCCGACTGGCGCAGTGGGCACCTGTCGTTTCGCAATCGGGAGTTGGCCAGCCTGATCGATGAACTGAGCCTCTACCGGCCTCAAGCGCCCTTGCAGGTCAACAAAGCCGTGGCGCAACTGAAGGTCTCGGGCAATCTGGATGTGAATGACCCGGATGCCCTGCTCAGCGCCCTGCCCGCCCTGCTGCCGGTTAAAACCGTGGCCTCGGCCGATGGCATTGTCCGCATCGAACCGCTCAAGTAAGGCCTGCAAAAACCACACTTGAGAATATTTTGCATTCGCATGTGTGGTTTTTTGCAGCTGCCCCGTCTTCCTCCCGACTGTGTTGGATACGCACACCTTTTGGCTATTTAGCCACCCCGGGGGATTTCATGTTTCGCGCGCCTTGCCACGCTCCGCACCTGTTTCTTCGACCGACCCTTATTGCCACCTGCATGGCCTTGAGCCTCAACGCCCAGGCCGAGTCGCTCAGGCTGCAACTGCCCGCCCAATCGCTGGCAACGTCCCTGAGCTTTGTCGCGCAGCAGGCGAAAATCCAGCTGTTGTTCGATGAAACACTGCTCAAGCATGTGCAGGCGCCGGCGCTCAACGGTGAATTCAGCCCGGAAGTGGCGATTCGCAGCCTGCTGAAAAACGGCGAGTTCACCCTGATCAAAGTCGGCAGCACCTACGTGGTGCGCCCCGACGAGGGCAAGACCACCCACAGCGGCGCCATCCAGCTGGATGCCCTCAGCGTGATCGGCACCGGTAACGAAGTCGACTCCAGCACCGTCAACCGCTCGACCATGACCCAGGCCGACATTGACCGCTACCAATCCAACAACATCCCCAGCCTGTTGCAGACCTTGCCCGGCGTGAGCCAGGGCGGCTCACTGAAACCTGGTGGCCAGACCATCAATATTCGAGGTTTCGGCGATGCCGAAGACGTGCCGATGACCGTCGACGGCGCCACCAAAACCGGCTTTGAGCGCTACCAGCAAGGCACCGTATTTATCGAGCCGGAGCTGATCAAGAGCATCGAGGTCGAGAAAGGCCCCAACTCGCCGTTCACCGGCAACGGCGGTTTTGGCGGTACGGTCAACATGACCACCAAGGACGCCCCGGACCTGCTGCAAGACGGTCGCAACAGCGGCGCGATGCTCAAATACGGTTACTCCAGCAACGACCACGAACAGATCTACAGCAGTGCCGTGTACGGCCGCACCGACGACGGGCGTTTTGACGCGCTGGCCTACCTGACCCAGCGCGACGGCGGCGACATGAAGGTGGCCGCCAAACTGCCCAACGACAACAACGAATACCCGGTCAACCCTCAGCGCCTGCCCAACAGTGCCCAGGATGTGGACGGCAAACTGTTCAAGGTCAACGCCCACTTCACCGAGGAGCACAGCGTTGGTCTGTCTTACTCGCGCTCCCACAGCAACCGCTGGACACCATTCTCCGCCGCCAGCTACCCGACGCCGCCGACCCAGGCCAACATCGACCGCTACGGTTACGAAAACGCGCTGAAGCGTTTTTTAGCCCAGCGTGACACCACTGACACCACCTGGTCAGGCAAGTACGAATACACGCCGGTGAATAACCCGCTGATCGACCTGACCTTCAAATATTCCCAGTCCAATACCGACCAGACCGACGAACGCGACGCCACCGCGTTTTTCCAACTGGCCACCGGCGGGCGCAAGATGGACACCGCCTACACCGACAAGAACCTCGACATCCGCAACGTCAGCCTGTTTGACACCGGCCCCTTGCAGCATGCGGTGACCGTCGGCGGGCAAATCCGCAAGCACATCCGCGAAACCGAAATGTGGATGCCCGGCACCACCTACAACACCGCGCGCTACAACTACGGGCACTTCCAGCCGGGTTTCATGCCCCACGGCAAGGTCGACACCAACAGTTTCTTTGTCCAGGACGCAGTCACCGTGGGCGACGTGACCATCACCCCGTCGCTGCGCTACGACCATGTGCGCAACCGTGGCGAAGGCAATGACGCGCCGTACTACAACAACCCGAATCCGTCCTTCGGCCACGATTACAGCGACCGCACTTACACCGGCTGGTCGCCGCGCCTGGCGCTGTTCTGGAACGTCACGCCGAACCTGGGGCTGTTCGCCAACTGGAGCAAGACTTGGCGGGCGCCGGTGATCGACGAGCAATATGAAGTGCAAGGCCTGGGCAGCCGCACCGCCACCAGTGTCGACCTCGACCCGGAACGCATCACCTCGATCACGTTGGGCGGCGTCACCAGCTTCAACAACCTGATCGCCCAGAACGACAACCTGCAAGTGCGCGCCACGCTGTTCCACAACAAAGTCGAAGACGAAATCTTCAAGGCCACCGGCGTTGGTTGCCAAAACCAGGCCGTCAACGGCGGCACCATTGCCAACGCTTGCCCGCCTGGGGCGATGTCCAACTACCGCAACATCGGTGGCCTGACCATCAAGGGCTTTGAGCTGGAGTCCTTCTACAACTCCACCTACCTGTTCGGCTCGGTGTCGTTCGCCTACGCCAAGGGTGAACACGAAGGCGCCTACACCAACCCTTGGGGGCCGGATGTACCGGCACGTGACATTCCACCGACCAAATGGGTGCTGGTAGTGGGCACCAACATCCCGGCCTGGGATGCCCAGGTGGGCTGGATGGGCCAGTTCATTGGCGCGACCGATCGCTTGCCGAGTGACAAATATTCCGGCGGCCCGGGCAGCAGTTTGGGCGACCTGTTCTACGACCAGTACGGCAACAAGGCCTACAACACCCAAGGCCTGTTCGCCAAATGGAAACCGCAACAGGCCTACCTCAAAGGCACCGAGGTGAACTTCACCGTGGACAACCTGTTCAACAACAACTTCCGCCCGGCCTTGAGCGGTGATCGTGCCTACACCAAGGGCCGCGATGCGAAGGTCAGCATTACGCGGTTCTTCTAAAGACCAGGGTGACGCCATCGCAGGCAAGCCAGCTCCCACAGGAGATCTCGGTCCGCCAGACAATAGAGATCCAATGTGGGAGCCGGGCTTGCCCGCGATGGCGGCGGCACTGCCTACAGAGCGATTGGAACTGTACGGATAAATCTGCGACCAGCTGTAGGCCCTTAATCAGCGAGGGTTGTGGCTAGATGGGCTTCCCTTGAAGCCCTCCAGATTCTGGTCCCCACTCATGAGCTCGCGCGAAAACACCGGCATGGCCCTCGGCCTGCTGGGCGTCGTCATCTTCAGCCTGACTTTGCCCTTCACCCGTATCGTGGTGCAGGAAATCCACCCCTTGCTCAATGGCCTCGGGCGCGCCTTGTTCGCGGCGATCCCGGCAGCAGCGCTGTTGTTGTGGCGACGCGAGCGCTGGCCAACCTGGCGCCAGGTGCGCGGACTGTGCCTGGTGATTGCCGGGGTGATCCTGGGTTTCCCGGTGTTGTCGGCCTGGGCCATGCAAACCTTGCCGGCGTCCCATGGCGCGCTGGTCAACGGTTTGCAACCGCTGTGCGTGGCACTGTATGCGGCGTGGCTGTCACATGAACGGCCGTCAAAAGCCTTCTGGGCCTGCGCAGCGCTGGGCAGTGCGTTGGTGCTGAGTTATGCGTTGATCACCGGCGCGGGCAGTATCCAGGCCGGCGATTTGCTGATGCTCGGCGCGATTGCCGTGGGCGGCCTGGGGTATGCCGAAGGCGGCCGGTTGGCCAAGGAAATGGGCGGCTGGCAGGTGATCTGCTGGGCGCTGGTGCTGTCGACGCCAGTATTGATCGGCCCGGTGTGGTACCTGGCGGCGCAGCATCAAGGCGCGATTTCCATGCGCACCTGGTGGGCGTTTGGGTATGTATCGCTGTTCTCGCAGTTTTTGGGGTTCTTCGCCTGGTACGCCGGGCTGGCCATGGGCGGCATTGCGCGGGTCAGCCAGATTCAGCTGTTGCAGATCTTCTTTACCATCGCGTTTTCGGCGTTGTTCTTTGGTGAACATATCGAGCCGATTACCTGGGTGTTTGCGTGTGGCGTGATCATTACGGTGATGCTCGGGCGCAAGACGGCGGTGCAGCCTGCACCGGCTTGTGTGGGAGCTGGCTTGTCGAATCGTCGCACCGCTGCGATGCAGACACCTCGGTCTATCAGCAAACCCAGGTGATGCCATCGCAGGCAAGCCAGCTCCCACAGGAGACCGCATTCAGTTCAAGAAGCCATCCGCGCGCAGCAGGGTTTCCAGGCAGTGTTCGCTGATGTGATAGAACGCCTTCAGCTCCTGGATTTTTTCCAACAGTTGCGCATTGTCCACAGGCTCGGTGCGCTTGACCGCCAGAATCATCTTGTTCTTGTTGGTGTGTTCCAACGAAATGAACTCGAACACCTTGGTCTCGTAGCCACAGGCTTCCAGGAACAACGCACGCAAGCTGTCGGTGACCATTTCCGCTTGCTGGCCCAGGTGCAGGCCGTACTGCAGCATCGGCTTGAGCAGCACCGGGCTCTGGATCTGCAGGCGGATCTGTTTGTGGCAGCACGGCGAGCACATGATGATCGACGCACCGGAACGGATGCCGGTGTGGATCGCGTAGTCGGTGGCGATATCGCAGGCATGCAGGGCGATCATCACATCCAGTTCGCTGGGCGCCACACTGCGCACATCACCACACTTGAACACCAGCCCCGGATGCTCCAGGCGTGCGGCGGCGGTGTTGCACAGGGTTACCATGTCTTCACGCAATTCCACACCCGTCACTTCGCCCTCGGCCTTGAGGGTGTTGCGCAGGTAATCGTGAATGGCGAACGTCAGGTAGCCCTTGCCCGAACCGAAATCCGCCACGCGCACCGGCTGGTCAAGCTTCAACGGCGATGAGGTCAGCGCATGGCTGAACACTTCGATGAACTTGTTGATCTGCTTCCATTTGCGCGACATCGATGGGATCAGCGCCTGCTTGGCGTCGGTGACGCCCAGGTCCGCGAGGAAGGGTCGGCTCAAGTCGAGGAAGCGGTTTTTCTCGCGGTTATGCTCAGCAGAAGGCGCCTCGCGCAATTGCTGCGGCTTGCTTTTGAACAGCGAGCTTTTGTTCTTTTTGCTGTATTCCAGCTGGGCTTCGTCGGTCAGCGACAACAGGTGCGCATTCTTGAACGACGCCGGCAGCAGCGCGGCAATTGCCGCCACGCCTTCGGCCAGCGGGAAGTTCTTGGTAATGTCGCGGGTCTTGTAGCGATAAACAAAGGACAGGCACGCCTGCTCCTTGACCACGACCTGCTTGATGATCAGCCGCTGCAACTCGGCTTCTTCGCCGACGTACTTGGCCAGCACCAGCTTGATAAACGCGTTCTGCGCGAGGCTTGCGCTCAGCAGTTCGATGAACTGGGCGTGATGATCCGGCGCAGGGCTGGCAGGTTGAGCGGTGACAGACATGAACAAAAACGCCTCGGGCAAAGAATGCCGGGCATTTTAGGGGGGATGAAGGTTTAGAGCACGGGGTTATTTGATCAACGGTCGCTCAGCCGCCGCAAATCAAATGCGGGAACCACTTTTCTCTGGAAACTGACTTATGTGGAGGGCTGGCTTGTGTGGGAGCTGGCTTGCCTGCGATGGCATCACCTGGGTTTTCTGATGGGCCGAGGTGTCTGCATCGCAGGCAAGCCAGCTCCCACACAAGCCCGGCTCCCACAGAAAAGCAGCTATTCCAGCACTATCAGGCGGTTAGGCAGCTCATTACGCGTCTGCGTCACCGGCACATGCACCTTCAGCAATTCACCACACGCCTCGATGCAGGCAATAAACCCCGCCAGCGTCTGCCCCTGCTTCACCTGCTGGGTGAATGCCTTGACGATCTCATCCCAACTGCTGTCATCCAGGTGCCTGGAAATACCATCGTCCACCAGAATCTCCACATACCGCTCCGCCTCGCTGACAAAAATCAGCACGCCGGTGCTGCCCAGCGTGTGGTGCAGGTTTTGCTCCAGGAACTGTCGACGGGCCAGGTTCGATGCACGCCAGTGGCGTACCGAACGCGGAATCAGGCGGGTGGTGACCTTGGGCAGGCGAAACAACAGGCACAGCACAATGAAGGTCGCCCATTGCGCCAACAGCAAGGTGTACATGGTCAGGTAGCCCGACAGGTAGTGCACGATGCCAGGCACCACCAAGGCGATCAGGCTGGCCCACAACAGCGGGATATAGGCGTAATCATCCGCGCGCGCGGCCAGCACGGTGACCAGCTCGGCGTCGGTGGTTTTTTCGACGCGTGCGATCGCTTCGGCGACTTGGCGCTGCTCGTGTTCAGTCAGTAATGCCATGGTTGTAGATGCTCTGTTCTAGTTATTGTCATTACCAGCCACCTGAGGCACCACCGCCGCCAAAAC
>NZ_WKDV01000075.1:0-14971 GCF_021605825.1 Pseudomonas sp. PA-6-3C | reverse complement strand
TCCACATACTTCGCCCGCCGACACTGCGCCTCGCGCCCCTCCACACACGCCTCCTTGATCTCCAACCCTGCCACGCCCACGTCCAGTGCCAAGCCCACATAGGTGCCCATCCCCAACCACTTCGAGGTCTGCGCAATGCTCCGCATCCGCTGCGCATACCCGGCAATCTCACCCTTGTGCAGATAGCTTTTGGTTGAAACCCCCAGTATCTTTTTCAACGCCTGATTACCTCGCAACCCCGTGCCAAATCGCGCCGCGCCTTGCAACTGGGTATCCAGCAGCCCAAACAGCGCCTGGCGCTGGCGCAAAAAAGCCTCACGCTCCAAGCCTGCGGTTTTCAGGCGCTGGTGCAGCCGCTCAATCTCTTCCAGCGTCTGCGCCACTTCGTCCAGATGCCGCGCCCACGCCGATGTTGAGCTGCCCACTCCCAACGAGCCGTACCCGAGAAGACTTTGCAGCAGGTCATAGTTGTTGACCACTTGGGTGGCGGCGCGCGCGTCCAGCTCCCGACCGATTGCCTCGGCATGGCGCACAAGCCAGGCCTCTTCCAGCGAGCAGATCACGCTGTAGGGATCGGGAATAATCACCAACTGCCCAGGCCTCACCAGCCCATGACGCAGGTGCCGGTTCAGCACATCATAATGATCGGCACGCTGCCGTCCCGGGGCATGACCCATCAACTGGTTTTTCAAGCTGATGTAGTCCGTGAGGCGGTCGTTGATATAGCCCTGCGCCATGCTTCGTATCCCTGAATGCAATGAAGATGGCGTTGGAATATAAGCAGGCGAACAGGGCTCGGACACAAGGTCGGGAAGGCTGAGTGATATTTGGGAAGTTGCCTACATCACTAGAAATTAACGCCTACAAAAATGGCCGGACTTGATAGATCGTTCCCACGCTCCCGCGTGGGAATGCAGCCCGTGACGCTCCGCGTCGCACCTGCGCAAAACTTGAATGTTGTGGGCGGGACGCGGAGCGTCCCAGGCTGCATTCCCACGCAGAGCGCGGGAACGATCTGTGGCGAGATTAGTGGCATTTGGTCATGGTTTTTAAAGGGCCAGCAGGGCGCGTCCCTTTAAATTGCAGGACGTTTCCTAGACAATCCTTGCCGCCTTGTGCCTGTTGGAATCGATGGCTAGTCTGCGATCCGTCACTGCTTATCAGTGATCGGGTTTAGTCGCTCGGTATTCCAAAAGGTGCATGGCCCTCCATGAGGTTTTATGGTGGCTGTGCGCAGGGCGCCCTCGGGTGCGCCGGTTTTTACCTTTTGGTCCGGTCGACTAACCTGCGTACAGCCGCCACCCTACGTTTAGTCGCGAACGGTTCGGCTCCTTGAATCCAAAAGGTAGCTAAACAATGAAAAAAGTCGTCCCTGACCCACCCCGCAACACCACCAAAGACCGCGCCGCCTTCAACCGCGCCATCGACCATTACCTGCCCTCCAACGGCGTTAAAATCGAAGACCTGAGCTTCGAAGACGCCCTGCTCTACACCGCCAGCTTGCTCGACAGTGCTTCAGCTACCGCACTCAATTGCGGTGATCTGCTGGCCAGCCCGCAGCGAGCGAAGATTCTGGCGGTGTGGCATTTGCTGGAGATGGCCAAGACCACCGTGGACCGATCCATCGAGTGCCTTAAACCCATAGCCCCGCCTGCCTGAACACAATAAAAACGGTGGGAGCGGCGGTGCGACGATTCGACTTGCTCGCGAATGCGGTGGGTCAGACCCAGAGATGCTGACTGAACCACTGCATCCGCGAGCAAGCCAGCTCCCACATTTGACCTGCGTCATTTAATAGGCCTCATCACATTTGTTAACCGTTTATTTGACGTTTTTTTCTCATCTGCGCCTCTACATTCGCCGCGCCTCAATATGCAAATGATTCCTATTGGTCTAGTCTCAGTCGACCCCTCACGGGCTTCCCGTGCCTACATAAAAACCGGAGCATTCAACGTATGGCTTCCCGTCTACCGTCTTTCCTCACTAAAGCCCTGCTCGCCACTGCATTGGTTGGCGCCGGGCAAGTGTATGCCGCCGAAACCGCCGGCATCGTGGTGTACAACGCCCAGCACGAAAGCCTGACCAAGGCCTGGGTTGAGGGCTTCACCGAGGAAACCGGGATTCCGGTAACCATCCGCAATGGCGACGACACCGAGATGGGCAACCAGCTTGTGCAGGAAGGTGCGGCCTCACCGGCCGACGTGTTCCTCACCGAAAACTCCCCGGCCATGGTGCTGGTGGACAACGCCGGGCTGTTCGCGCCAGTAGCGCCGAGCACGTTGGAACAAGTGGACGCCGCCTACCGCCCCGCCCACGGCAAGTGGCTGGGCATCGCCGCACGTTCGACGGTGTTCGTGTACAACCCGAGCAAACTCAAAGAAGCCGAGCTGCCAAAGTCCCTGCTGGACCTGGCCTCGCCAAGCTGGAAAGGCCGCTGGGCTGCCTCACCGGCCGGTGCCGACTTCCAGGCCATCGTCGCCGCCGTGCTGGAACTCAAAGGCGAAGCCGCCACCCTCGACTGGCTCAAGGCGATGAAGGCCAACGCGAGCATCTACCGTGGCAACAGCGCGGTGCTTAAAGCCGTCAACGCCGGCCAGGTCGACAGCGGCGTGATTTATCACTACTACAGCTTTGTCGACCAATCCAAGACCGGCGAAAACAGCAAAAACACCCAATTGCACTACTTCAAACACCAGGATCCAGGCGCCTTTGTGAGCATCTCCGGCGCCGGTGTATTGGCCTCCAGCAAGCATAAAGAAGAAGCCCAGGCCTTCTTGAAGTGGATCACCGGCAAAGACGGACAGGCGATCCTCAAGGACGGCAACTCGTTCGAATATGCCGTGGGCCAGGGCGCACAGTCCAACCCCAAGCTGACACCGCTGGCCCAGCTGGACGCGCCGAAAGTGGACGCCTCCAAGCTCAACAGCAAAAAGGCCGTCGAACTGATGACCCAAGCCGGACTGCTCTGATTGCTGCCTGAACCTTTAGCTCCCGCCTTAACGCAGGCGCAACCGCGTAAACGCGCCCACGGTTTGTTTAAAAGCCGTGGGGGCACGTGGGTCACCAGTTTGTCAGTAGTGGTGTCGCTGCTGGCGCTGCTGCCCATTGCGTTTGTGATCGGCGTGTCCTGGCAAATCGGCTGGGCGCAGATTGAAGCGTTGGTGTGGCGTCCGCGTGTGGGTGAGCTGCTGGTCAACACCGTGTTGCTGGTGGTGTTCACCCTGCCCTTGTGCGTGGTGCTGGGCATTGCGCTGGCGTGGCTGACCGAGCGCACCAACCTGCCAGGGCGCCGTGTGTGGTCGCTGCTGGCGGTTGCGCCGCTGGCGGTGCCGGCGTTTGTGCACAGTTACGCCTGGGTCAGCCTGGTGCCGTCGATGCATGGTTTGCCGGCCGGCGTGCTGGTCTCGGTGATTGCCTATTTCCCGTTTTTGTACTTGCCGGTGGCGGCGACCTTGCGCCGGCTCGACCCTGCCATTGAAGACGTGGCCGAGTCCCTGGGCCTCAAGCCCTGGGCGGTATTTTTTCGCGTGGTGCTGCCGCAGTTGCGCCTGGCGATCTGCGGCGGCGCACTGCTGGTAGGCCTGCATTTACTCGCCGAATACGGCTTGTACGCGATGATTCGTTTCGATACGTTCACCACCGCGATTTTCGATCAGTTCAAATCCACCTTTAACGGCCCTGCCGCCAATATGCTTGCGGCGGTGCTGGCGCTGTGTTGTTTGGCGATGCTCACGGCGGAATCCGCTGCACGCGGGCATGCGCGTTATGCGCGGGTCGGCTCCGGCAGCGCACGCGAGCAACGTATTGTGAGCCTGCGCACGCGCACCACGCTGCTCGCCCTTGGCCTGCAAGGGCTGACCTGCGCGCTGGCCCTGGGTGTGCCGTTGATCACCCTGGGCAAGTGGCTGATCGCCGGTGGCCGTGAGGTCTGGCAGTTCAACGAACTGCTGCCCGCGCTGGAGCAGACCGTGCTACTGGGCGTGGCCGGTGCCGTGCTGACCACCTGTGCGGCGGTGCCGATTGCGTGGCTGTCGATTCGGGCGCCAGGGCGTTTACAGCGCATCCTGGAAAGCTGCAACTACATCACCAGTTCGTTGCCCGGCATTGTGGTGGCGCTGGCCTTGGTCACAGTGACCATTCATTTCGCCCGGCCGATCTACCAGACCACCATCACCGTGCTGCTCGCCTATTTGCTGATGTTCCTGCCACGGGCGCTGGTGAGCCTGCGCGCGGGTATCGCCCAGGCGCCCGTAGAACTGGAAAACATGGCGCGCAGCCTCGGCCGTTCGCCGGGCCGCGCCCTGTGGCTGATCACGTTGCGGCTGGCCGCGCCTGCTGCGGCTGCGGGTGCGGCGCTGGTGTTCCTGGCGATCACCAACGAGTTGACCGCCACCTTGCTGCTGGCGCCTAACGGCACGCGCACCCTGGCCACCGGTTTCTGGGCGCTGACCAGCGAAATCGACTACGCCGCTGCCGCGCCTTACGCGCTGATCATGATCCTGTTGTCACTGCCGTTAACCGGCCTTCTCTACCATCAATCCAAACGCACGGCAGGCCGATGAACGCCCTCGAACTCCACGCCCTCTGCAAGACCTTCGGCACCCAGCGTGCCCTGGCGGACGTCTCCCTCGCAGTGCCCACGGGCAGCCGCACAGTGATCGTCGGGCCTTCGGGCTCGGGCAAGACCACCCTGCTGCGCATGATCGCCGGCTTTGAATTCCCCGACACCGGCAGCCTCACGCTCAACGGCCAGGTATTGGTCGACGCCACCCACGCGGTGCCGGCCCACCAGCGCCAGATCGGCTATGTACCGCAGGATGGCGCGCTGTTCCCGCACATGACGGTGGCCGACAATATCGGCTTTGGCCTGGCCACCCAAGGTGAAGCCCGGCACACACGCATCGCCGAACTGATGGACAGCGTGGCCCTCGACGCCAACATGGCCCGGCGCTGGCCCCATGAACTGTCTGGCGGCCAGCAGCAACGCGTGGCACTCGCCCGGGCCTTGGCCCAGCAACCCCGGTTGATGTTGCTGGATGAACCGTTTTCCGCGCTGGACACCGGCCTGCGCTCGGCCATGCGAAAAATGGTCGCGCGCCTGCTGAGCGACGCGGGCATCACCACGATCCTGGTCACCCATGATCAAAGTGAAGCGCTGTCGTTTGCCGACCAATTGGCAGTGATGCGCCAGGGGCGCCTGGTGCAGGCGGGCCACCCGATGGACCTGTACCAATACCCGGTCGATGAGCAAACCGCGTTGTTCCTCGGCGAAGCGGTGGTGATGCCCGCCCGTATTGAAGCTGGCTGGGCGCATTGCGGGCTAGGCCGTGTGCCGGTGGACAGTACGGCGGACTACGCAGCAACGCGGATCATGCTGCGCCCGGAGCAATTGCAGCTGAGTACCACCGACCTGTCGGGCTGTCGTGGTGTCGTGACCGAGCGCGAATTCGGCGGCAATACCTGCACGTTGACCGTGGTGTTGCAGCCTGCCGAGGATGAACCGGGCCAGGCGATTCTGGTGCGCAGTTCCGGCCTGCAAGCCCCGCCCACCGGCAGTGTGGTGCACCTCACGACACTCGGCACGGCGCATGTATTGAAAAAAAACCAGGCCCTCAGTCTCAGCTAAGTGTCGGGGCTTACCTTCTCCCCTGCGCCAACCACTGCGCAGTCAAGGAGAGGTAACCCCGATGAATGCCACAGCAGCCCGTTGGCTGAACAAAGTACCCGAGGTGACGCTGTCATTCTGGGTGATCAAGATACTGTCCACCACCGTGGGCGAAACCGGCGCGGATTACCTCGCCGTGGATGCAGGCTTCGGCGCCAGCTGGACCAGCTTCGGCATGGCCGCTTTGCTGGGGCTCGCGTTGTTCTGCCAACTGCGCACCAAGGCCTACACGCCGTGGATCTACTGGCTGACGGTGGTGCTGGTGAGCATCGTCGGCACGCAAATCACCGATATCCTCACCGATAAGCTCGACGTCAGCCTGTACACCAGTACGGCGATTTTTTCGGTGCTGCTCGCGCTTAACTTCATCGTCTGGTATCGCACCGAGCGCAGCCTGTCGATCCGCGACATCGTGACCCCGCGGCGCGAGTGGTTCTACTGGACCACCGTGCTGTGCACCTTCGCTTTAGGCACCGCCGCCGGTGACCTGGCCACCGAAGCCCTGGGCCTGGGCTTTACCCTCGGCGCGGTGATTTTCGCCGGTTTAATCGGCGTGACACTGCTGGCCTGGCGCCTGGGCGTCAACAGCGTGCTGACCTTCTGGATCGCCTACATCCTCACCCGCCCGTTCGGCGCCTCCCTCGGCGACCTGCTCACCCAAGCCAAGACGTACGGCGGCCTGGGCATGGGCGCCAGTTGGACCAGCGCGCTGTTCTTGTGCGTGATCGTGTTGCTGGTGGCCGTGGCGCAAATCAGCATCGGCAGCCGTAAAACCCTCATTCAATAAACTCTCACTCCAAGGAAACTGCCATGAGCAAAGTTCGCAATGTGATCCGCCACGCCGCCATTGTTTCAGCGATTTTCATGCTGGGCATCGCCACCGGTTGTTCCAAGCCGGCTGACAAACCTGCCAGCGCGGCCAACCCCACCAGCAGCCAGCGCCATATGTCGCAACTGGGTGATCTGTCGGCGTTTCGTAACATCGCGGTAGACGTTTCCGGTCTTGTTGCCAAGAACGACCTGGCAGGTGCCAAAGCCCGCATCAAAGACCTGGAAACCAGCTGGGACAGCGCTGAAGCCGGGATCAAGCCACGTGCCGCCAACGACTGGCACGTGCTCGACAAAGCCATCGACCGCGCCCTCTCGGCCCTGCGTGACGGCAACCCGAACCAGGCAGAGTGCAAAGCCTCGATGGACGACCTGCTCAAGACCTTCGACCTGATGAAAGGCTGATATCGGACAAATGCCTGCCCAGGTGCTTCAATACACACGCGGCGATCACCTCGCCGCGCGTGCTTTTTGTGCGGAGAGACTTATGCGAATACTGCTGGTCGAGGACGACCCGATGATTGGCGATGCGATCCAGCGTGCGCTCAGCGACGCGAGCTATGCCGCTGACTGGGTCAAGAATGGCCTCACCGCCCTCGCCGCCCTCGACACCCATCCCTATGACCTGGTGCTGCTCGACCTTGGCCTGCCTGGCAAGGATGGCCTCGACGTGCTGGACACGATTCGCGCACGCAACAACCCCGTGCCCTTGCTGATCATCACCGCCCGCGACAGCCTCGACGACCGCCTGCGGGGCCTAGACGGCGGCGCCGATGATTACTTGCTCAAGCCCTTCGATATCCCGGAACTGCTCGCACGCATCCGCGCCGTTCTACGGCGTAAAGGCGGCAGCGCTCAATCGTTGCTGGGCAATGGCGTGGTGACGCTGAACCTGCTCACCAAGCAAGCCAGTACGCAAGAACAGCATGAGGTCGCCCTTTCCAGTCGCGAATTTGCGCTGCTGCAAGCGCTGCTGATTCGTCCCGGCGCCATCCTTTCGCGCAGCGAGTTGGAAGACCGCTTGTATGGCTGGGGCAATGAGGTGGAAAGCAACGCCATCGAATTCCTGATTCACGCCTTGCGGCGCAAATTGGGCACTCACGTGATCAAGAACGTCAGGGGCATGGGATGGATGGTTTCAAAAAACGTCTGAGCGAGTCAGTGCAACTGCGCCTGTCGGTGGCGTTATCCCTCGCTATTTTGCTGGTGGCCTTGGTGGCCAGCGTGTTCGCCTTTGTCTCGGCGTTTGAAGAAACCCACGAACAGCAGGACGCCACCTTGCGCCAGGTGGCGATGCTGTATGACCGCCAGCACATGACCCTGCAATACCCACAAGGCCCGGCGCTTAAAGGCGATGACGAAGAAACCCGGGTGATCATCCAGCACCTGAGTGACAGCCCAAGGGCCACGGGCACCACGGATGAAGCCTTGCCTTTGCCGTTTCCGGCCAGCCTCGCCGATGGCCTGTCCACCGTCGCCGTGGTCGGCGAAAATTTTCGCGTGCTGGTGCACACCACCGCCCGTGGTGAACGCATCGCCGTGGCCCAGGAATCCGATGCCCGCGACAAGGACGCCCGCGAAAGCGCCTGGCGCAGTTTGTTGCCGTTCCTGATTCTGTTTCCGGTGTTGTTACTGGTGGTCGGCGACTTGGTGCGCAAGTTGTTTCGCCCCATTGGCGTGCTTGCCGCAGAGATCGACCAAAGGGCCGAGCAAGAACTGCACCCGATTGAAGAGCAACACCTGCCCAGCGAAGTACGCCCGTTTGTGGTCGCGATCAATCGCCTGCTGGCACGCGTCGGGCAGTCCATGGACAGCCAACGGCGCTTTGTCGCCGATGCCGCCCATGAACTGCGTTCACCGATGACCGCCCTGGCGCTGCAAGCCGACCGGCTGGCCGCCACCGAGCTGTCGCCCGTCAGCCGCGAGCGGTTTGAGCCGCTGTCACGCGGCATTCAACGCGGGCGCAAACTGATTGATCAATTGCTGAGCCTGGCGGCGGCGCAGTCGGCGTCTGAGCGGGTGCAAACCACACTGTCGGTGCATACCGTGTACCGCCAGATATTGGAAGATTTGCTGCCGTTGGCCGAGAGCAAACAGATCGATATCGGCGTTGAAAGCACCCAGGATGTGCAGGTGACGTTCAACGAATTGGACCTGTTTACGCTGGTGAAAAACCTGGTGGATAACGCCATTCGCTACACCCCGCCGGGTGGGCGTATCGACCTGTCGGTTGCGCTGGAGGCTGACGCCGTGAAACTGCAAATCAAGGATTCGGGACCTGGTATTCCTATAGAAGAACAGGCGCGAGTGTTTGATCCGTTTTACCGCAGCCTGGGCACCGACGAGGCCGGCTCCGGGTTGGGGTTGTCGATCGTCAAGGCGATCGCCGATCGCACAGGAGCGCGGGTGCAGTTGGGGTTTACGGATGTGGGGGAGCAAAAGGGGTTATGTGTGACGGTGCGGTTGCACGTTGATCGGATTTGAGCACGCCCGGTCGGGGTGTGAAATTGAGCTGCGAGTGGCCGCGGGAGTGACAGATTTTTGTATGCGGGCCGGTAGCGGCCTGCCGTCAGGGTCTGACCCTGAGGGATCCAAGACGCTCCGGACGCCCTATCCAGCGCCAGGACGGTGACGCGTTATTACTCATCGTTGTCCCCTTTTTCTTACAAGCTGGCAGTCGCAATGCCGAAACCGAGAACGCAAAAATCGATTGGATAAAGATCCAAGAAGGATCAGCTAATTATTAGAATAAACGCCGCTTATACCGTCTATTTGACGAACATTAGGCAGGCAAGACCTGCGGGCTTGATCCGCAGCTGTTGAATGGGTTCCACACCCTCAATATCTCCGACTTTTTTTATTACACCAATCCCGCAGTAACTCTGATCGTAGTTAAAAATGGGAAGGAAACCTGTCTTAGGCTCACTCCAAGAACCTGTCTTCAAGGTGTATATAGCACCGTCCTGCGGTGTGAACGAAAAGTGCACTAGACACTGTTTGCCTCCGATTACTCTTTCGTAGGTCAATACCAGTTTTTTACCCACGGCAATCCGCGATTCGATAAAGTCACCGGAATAGGGCAGCGGTGTGAGCCCCGCGTAGCAACCTTTTTCATTGAAGGTTATGGCATCCAGGGTGGTTCCATGTTCATTTTCAAGGCGAATCGTTGCCGAGGGCGCACCCGAAGGTGGGAAGTCGTATTGCTTGCCCTGTAATATCGAATTACAACCGCTGAGCGCCACGGTTCCTGCCAACAGAGTACAGCAGACAAATATTTTATTTCCGTACATAATTTCTTCCTAATACCATCGGGCTCATCCGGTAAAAACCAGGGGCCGCAAATTGTTGAAAATTTATAGCAAAAAGGGACGTAGCAAAAAGGGCAAAAAGGGGACGGATTTATTTAATCCTCCGAGCTCTTTGTTACTTAAATGAATCTGTCCCCTTTTCGCTTTTACAGCTTACGGGAAGGCCTTACCCGCTGTTTCACCACCGGCAGCGCCAGGTTTGATCTCAGGTGCTGCATCTTTTGCACCAACAGCTCAATCAAAAAATAATTGAGTCCAAAATAAACTGTAGTTTCACAGGGTCCGCAGCATTCCCAAAATAATATTCATTCCCCCCATCACCGACTAGTTCAGGAGGTGTCGACTTCCAATACAGTACGAAATATTTTTCGTCCAACAAATCCTCTAGTGCGCCCGCATCTTCATATGTTGAAATTCTAATGAATGGCCCATACTCCGAGTGAATAAACACTATCACCCTATCTCCGGTTTTCGAATCAATCATAGCCTACCTTACCACTTAATGTTGTTAAACCAGTCCAGCTCCTGCTGAGTAGAAGCTCGTTTGACACCTTTATTATCTAGAGCGTCTTCATATCTAACCGGACGTGTTGCTCCAGGCACATAAGGATTGGCTTCTGTTTCTTTAACTCGAGTACTGGTCATATCGAATTCCGTACCATCTTTATAGGTTATTTTTACTCCCGGCTCACCAGCCTCACCACCCAGTCGAGTGGTGTTCTTTGCTGTTCTGGTAGCAATAGTAAAAATAAAAAAAGTGGACAGATTTATTTAATTCTCCGAACTCTTTGTTACTTAAATAAATCTGTCCCCTTTTCCTCCAGATTACTTCTCCTACATGGCCATAGCTTTCCATCCATTGCCTCGTATCGCCCGTTTTAGGATCAAACTCCGTGGCGAAAGAAGCACCCCGAGTAGGTCCTTTGTGTCATTTGCCGTTAAGCGCTGCCAGTAGTTTCCTCTCTAGCGCCAGAGCATATTCGACAGCGCGAGGCTCCGCAGCAATAAGCTCTTTATCTCGCCGCAGAACATTCAACATTTTTTGCGTCAGTAGTAAATTCTTCGCCCAGACTGCCTCCGATAATTTTGAGGTTCCTTTTAGCAACTCGGCGTCATCCAGGAATCCTACCAGCACTTCCTTATCCAACTCGCGAACCACGACAGGCAATAATTCCGACGTATACATATCTTGCCTGACCGATCTGCAAAGGTCGCCGATTTCGAGCTCAGTTATCGGAGTGTCCAGAATCGACCTGTGCCATGACTCCAGCGCAGACTCATCAGGATCAGGCTCAACTTCCCACTTAAACCCGTTACTCTCATCTACTTCACGAAATGTCTTTTTCATATATCCGCACCATTTAGAAAAAAAGGGGACGATTTTATCTAACTCTCCGAACTATTTGTTACTTAAATAAATCCGTCCCCTTTTCTAATATCAACGTGCCCCATTCTATCCGGATCTGGCCAGAATATCGGCCCAGCCAAATACTCACTCGTTAGTCTTAACCTGATCATGGCAATGGTTTCCAAGAACTGACTGGATTAGCTCGAACCACGAAGCCGTTTGAGCCAACCCCAACTGCGATGTTTTGCTCAACATAAAAAAGCATAAAAAAGGGGACCATAAAAAAGGGGACAGATTTATTTAGCCCCGCTCCCTTTTTCTGGAAAGACTTCACCCAAGAAAGCGAAAAATAAATCTGCCCCCCCTTTTTTCCCTTTTTCCTCGGAAATAAACAATCAGCTATCAAGCCTTAACTTGATCTGAGCACCGTCTGGAAGGTCTTTAATTTGACGAGCAATATCAGCCCTAAGCTTCATTCCTTTGACAGCATCAATCGAATACAGATTATCTAATACAAACCCACCACCTAATACAAAAGGTATTTTCGGCAATAAGCGTTTTCCAGCAGCAAGCTGACCGTTCTTTTTTTGCCATCGGTGCGCCAACGGATACCCCGTAAGCACCTCATAATCACTCACTAGTAGTTGCGCCCACTCCTCAATATCTTGTGCCAAAAATTCTAGCGATCCTGTTTCGGGGTCAAAAGTATAAATTTTATTATTTTTTATACAAAACTGCCCACCAAAAATATCCTCAGCAAAAAATAGACAGCCATCGACCAAGCCGTCATACCCATCACGCCACAGAGAGTTTTCATTCCAATCAAAAATGCTGATTTCATGCTGACTAGAGCGCGTCGAAAACACATGCAGAGCACTTTCCAACGCATAAAATCCATTACATCGTTCGAGCATTGCCAAGAGTGCACAAGCTAAATCGCCAGCCATTTCAAATAATTCTACTGAGAGTTCAGGAACATGCTCGCTCAAAGATGAACTCGCTCTCGATAACAGTTTATCCAAACTCGACATATTCTAATCCACCACGTCTATTCGTACCTTAGTACCATTTGGGAGCCCTCTACATTGAGCACCAATGCAAGCACCTGCCCCACGGTTATCACAACCCAAAAAAAGGGGACAGATTTATTTAATTCACGCACTTCTCATAAATAAATGGATGCTGGCTAACTGGTTAACCAAAGCATCAAGCTACCGAGCACAAAAAAATAAAGCCACGTTATTAAAGAGCTAGCCACCATCATAGAAAAATAAAAGCATCAAATTTTCAAGTCAGTCTCCATTGCAAAAAGGCTGAAAAAGGAATTCGCCCCTTTCTCGATCAAATAAATCCGTCCCCTTTTCTTTTTTATCAAGCAAAAATAATCTACTTCATTCCACTATAGGGATCTGAAACAGAGTTTCCGATTTCGGCCAAAGCAACTTTTATCTCAGACGAAACCTTCAACGATAACTTTTCAACTGGATATGTGCGCACAAAATTGTAAACCTCTTCAAGCCCTAGCCTAGCGACAACCCCAATAATAATTTCAACGAGTTCTAAATCCTGCCCATCCCATATCAACTTCAAAATCTCTTCAACCTGACACTTCAACTCAAAATCTAAAATTGTATAGGTATGCCATTGTCGATCACTTAGCTCTAACAATGACTTAGAAAACTCGAGCCTACCGAGATCTTGATTCTCAAAATCTCTCAGCAACGCAACAAGCTCAGAACGAATATCTCCTTCAAGCATCGAATCTGGAAGTGCTGAATAATATTCAAGCTTTTTCATTTCAGAAATCTACCGGTATATGCGTAATATTAGATGGCTTCCTATACAAATTACCATCTTGACCAAGTAGCTTGTTTCCAATTTTTATCTGTGCCGTCCACCCGCCCCCCGCATTAGACCCAGGAAATTTTTGAGCGGCGTTGACATCTGGAGCGTGCCATTTGATCTCTACTATTTGACCGTTCCATTGATACTGAAATTTACTACCATCTGCAATTGTAGCTGATGTTTTGAAGGTATTAGGCGTACCTGGAGGCATCAGTTTTTCCAAATCCGCAGCATTGATCCTGCCATTGCTAATATATCCTTTCGCTGAAGAATAGACGTCAACGAAAGCCGCGGGTTTAAAGGGTGCAGGTTGATTTAGATAACCAAAATCGCCATCTACTTGAGATGCTGAAAAACTGCCTTTTGAAACGGGCGACACTTCAGCAACCGCACCGCCTCTCTTTGCACCCACCGTAACACTCGGCTTCGCCCCAGGAATCCCCAACCCCGCAATCGCGAGCGCCCCAAACAGCAAATTACCCGCTGCGTTCCATCCATCACCATTGATAGCCTGGTTCGCACCATGGCCTGCTTGAAGCACACCGTTAGCCGCTGCAGCGATTCGAACACTAGCGCCTAATGGCCCCGAAAGTCCATAAATGGCAGGACTCCCGATATTCGCAAGGCCTTGCTGCTCGTTATTTTCGCGCAGAACCCCCTTGGCATCCCTGTAAGTCAGCTCGTTAGCACTTCTATCCCTGCTCCACGAAAATTGCTCAGCCCAACTCAGCTCAGATCGCGCAGCATCCGCGTACGCATTTTTTGCATCGGTTGTACCAGCATAAGAAAACTCAGTGGAGGGCGTCGGCCCTTTGGTGAGGAGGCTTGCCAGTTCTTTAAGCGCCTGTGCCTCTCCCTTGGCTGCAGTTTGCTCGTAGGCGTAGACCTGAAGATAGGCATTTAACTCAACGATGTCGGCTCTGGATAAAGAACCAGGATTCTGCTTGTAGGCCGCCAACAGGTTATCGCTGCGCTGATCCGCCCCTTCGAGAGTCACCAGCGTCTTGGCTGCCCCAATACTGCGATCCTTCTCAAATGCTTCACGCGCCTTATCCCGCTCAGGTGCGGAGTGATCTCCCAAAAAGTTGTACTGAGTCGAGTTCTGCGCAATCCACTTGCCCTTCTCTAGCTTGCTTGCGTCAGCATCTTTTTGACCGGCGGCAGCCAACACGCCTACGATTTGAGAGCTCATGGTCAATAAGCGTTCGTCGCCTTTAACCAGCTTGTTTAGGTCTGCGACCAAGGCTTCGTTTGCCCCGGCGGCTAAAGCGCCCGTTTTGAAATCACCACCTGTCGCCTCGGCCAGTAGCCCTCCGACCATGGCATGAATGGCAATTTTTTGCGCCGATCCATCGGCAAACACGCCCTTGGTGTAATCGCCGACGGCATTGAAGCTGGCGGCGGCCAGAGTATTAAACAATGCGTTTTTTAACGCATCACTGGCACTCCCGCCTTGTCCGAGAGCTTTGCTTAGCAGTAAAGAAGTGCCATTTTGAAGCGCTTGATTCGCTGCAAACTGCCCTACACCACCCACGGTATATAACTTCGGTCCGATTATTTTTCCGGTGGCCGTGTCCGTATGGGTCCCAGTCCATCCGTCAAAGTAAGCAGCGGTAAAGCCGGCCGTGGCACCGGAAATCACATACCCCTTCATGGCATCCGAGGAGGTGACATCTTTAAGCACTGCGCCCAGGTTCCCACGATTGTTAATGACACTAACCGTAGCGTTGGTCGCCGCTCCCGCCGCAACAGCGCCTGTCGCAGCAGATATGCCAGCCGCCGCTTCTACGGAGAGTGTTCCCGCAGTTACCATGCCACCGGTAGCCGTGCCCATGGCGCCCGCCGCCATAGGCCCAACCACCGCCGCCATCACAATCGCAATAATGATCTGCGAAGCCGGCCCCAACCCCGAGTTGCTGTACTTGAAGCTGTCATGAATCTCCTTGACCTGCCTCCAGTCCACATCACCGCGAGCCT
>NZ_WKDV01000074.1:0-16130 GCF_021605825.1 Pseudomonas sp. PA-6-3C | reverse complement strand
GTGTGCAGGCTGTCGCACCAATATAGTGCGGTTTTGTGAAGGTTGTTCAGGAAGTGATGGCTGGTGAAAAATTGTCTGGAGGAGCGGGGTCAATGTGGGAGCTGGCTTGCCTGCGATAGCGGTGGCACATTCACCATTGCTATCGCAGGCAAGCCAGCTCCCACAGTTTTGATTGGGTTTGCAGGCTTTAACCTTTGTAGATGCACAGCTCGGCGGTGGCGCGGATCATTGCCAGTTGGCGCAGCGGATCATTCAGCGGCTCATGCACGGCGGTGGCCAGCCACTGCGGGCATTGCGGGTCGGTGCGCTGCGGGGTGAAGTCGGCCAGTTGCTGCAGCAGGGTTTTTTGCAGTTGGTCCAGCCGTGGTCGGATCTGTTTTACCAAGTCCGGGCGCGGGTCGTCCGGGGCTTTGCCCTGGAACTGCCAGTCGGACAGGTGGGTGTACTGCACCAGCTTATTGGCCTCGATCTGCGCCGAGAAAAACTGCTCGGCGGCAGAAGGGTCGAGTTTGTAGTTGGGCGCTTGGGCGGCGACGCTGGCGATCACCTCTTGTTCGCGCTTTTTGTCCTCTACGGGCTTGTGGCTGTCCCATTTGCTCAGGGCTACCTGATCGGCAATCTCCAGGCGCTCGGCGATGCTGTTGAGCAAAGGCTCCAGAGTGGGCGGCGCTGCGCTGGCACTGACGCTGACAAATAACAGAGCGAACACAAGTCGATGTTTCAAAGCGGATCTCCTGTGGGAGCTGGCTTGCCTGCGATGCGGGCAACTCGGGGCATCAGGTATACCCAGCGGATGCCATCGCAGGCAAGCCAGCTCCCACATTTTTAATCGGGTTGCAGGCCTGCAGTGGCGTCAGCCAGAGGCTACCTTAACTTGCGTGCTTGCCTACAGGTGCGCCAGAATCCGCCGGCTTGTACGGCTGGCTTGTCGTCTCTAAGGTTGCTCGGTCGCTGCTCATCAGCGATCAGGTTTAGTAGCCTGGATTCGAATTGTAGGCCGTGCATTCTCCATCAATCAGATTTCCCAAATCTGTGCTTGATGGTGGCTGTGCGCAGGGCATCCTCGGATGCGCCGGGCTTCTACATTCACCGGTCTACTAACCTGCGCACAGCCGCCACCCTTTCGTTTAGTAGCGAAGCGAAGGCGGCCTCATTAGAGGAATGTAGAAAATGTTCAAGGCAACGCCAAATCCACCGCCATCCGTTATCGCCATCGACCCTGGCAGCGACGACGAATCCCTGCTGATCAACAGCTTCGAAGCCTTCTCCTCGGTCAGCACCTTGTTGCTTGATTTGTCCGAGGCGCTGGAAGGCAAACACCGCGATACCGTCCTGGCCATTCACCAGCTCAGCGCCCTCGGCACCTTGATGGTGGGCAACATGCTCGACCGCCACGCCCCGGCTCGCTAAACGCCAGGCAAAAAAAAGACCTCCCGAAGGAGGTCTTTTTCGTTACGCCGCGTTAAGCAGCGCTACCGGATCAGCAGCTGTAGTACAGCTCGTATTCCAGTGGGTGTACGAAGGTGCGTACTTTGATTTCTTCTTCGCTTTTCAGCTCGATGTAGGCATCGATGAAGTCGTCGCTGAATACGCCGCCTTTGGTCAGGAACGCACGGCCCTTGTCCAGCTCTTCCAGGGCTTCTTTCAGGCTGCCGCACACTTGTGGGATCTCTTTGGCCTCTTCAGGCGGCAGGTCGTACAAGTTTTTGTCGGCGGCGTCGCCTGGGTGGATCTTGTTCTGGATACCGTCCAGGCCAGCCATTACCAGCGCAGCGAAGGCCAGGTATGGGTTAGCTGCCGGGTCCGGGAAGCGCGCTTCGATACGGCGAGCGCGAGGGCTGGACACGTAAGGAATACGGATCGAAGCGGAACGGTTACGCGCCGAGTAGGCCAGCATTACCGGTGCTTCGAAACCTGGCACCAGACGCTTGTAGGAGTTGGTCGACGGGTTGGTGAAGCCGTTCAGGGCCTTACCGTGCTTGATGATACCGCCGATGAAGTACAGGGCAGTGTCGGACAGGCCGGCATAACCTTCGCCAGCGAAGGTGTTCTTGCCATCTTTGGCGATGGACAGGTGAACGTGCATACCCGAACCGTTATCGCCGTACAGTGGCTTAGGCATGAAGGTAGCGGTACGGCCGTAGGCATCAGCCACGTTGTGTACGCAGTACTTCAGGGTCTGAACTTCGTCAGCCTTGGCTACCAGGGTGTTGAACTTCACGCCGATTTCGTTCTGGCCGGCAGTCGCCACTTCGTGGTGGTGAACTTCGATGACCAGGCCCATCTCTTCCATGGCGTTGCACATGGAGGTACGGATTTCGTGGTCGTGGTCGAACGGCGGAACCGGGAAGTAACCACCTTTGATACCTGGACGGTGGCCTTTGTTGCCGCCTTCGATGTCCTGGTCAGACATCCACGAACCTTGTTCGGAGAAGATCTTGAACATGGAACCGGAGATGTCGGACTTGAACTTGACCGAATCAAAGATGAAGAACTCTGGCTCCGGGCCTACGAATACGGTGTCGCCGATACCGGTCGACTTCAGGTATTCCTCAGCGCGCTTGGCGATCGCACGTGGGTCGCGGTCGTAGCCTTGCATGGTCGAAGGCTCGATCACGTCGCAGACGATGATCAGGGTTGGGTCTTCGGTGAACGGGTCGAGTACGGCAGTGCTGTCGTCCGGCATCAGGATCATGTCGGAAGCTTCGATGCCTTTCCAGCCGGCAATGGAGGAACCGTCGAACATTTTGCCTTCTTCGAAGAACGCATCATCCAGCGCGTCGCGAGCCGGCATGGTCACGTGGTGCTGAGTACCTTTAGTGTCCGTGAAGCGCAGATCAATCCATTTAACGTCATGATCTTTGATGAGTTGAACCGACTTCGACATGGTGTCCTCCGGGTGGCTTCGGGCTGGGGTAGTGGAGTTAGCCCTTAGAATGTGGGTGATGCCGGCGCGAATACTCGACCAAGGCAACCTGCCTCACAAGAGAGCAAATTGCATGCCAGTGCGCCAACATGGCCTTTTTGCCTCAAAATGGCCCCTATAACGGTGCAATCCGCTGAAGCGGAATAAATAACGCACTGCAATGTAGCGTTAATTTGCGCAAATGACCCGTTTTGGTGCGCTGCATCTGAGATGCATATTAACTGGTTAAACCTTGAGCGATTTCCGCTATAATCCGCGCCCCCCTTTTTCAGCAGGCCCGGCGCGCGCTGTTTCCATGAAATTAATCGTAAAAGTCTTCCCCGAGATCACCATCAAAAGCCGACCGGTACGGACGCGTTTCATCCGTCAGTTGGCCAAGAACATCCGTGCCGTGCTCCGAGACCTGGACCCGGCTGTGGTGGTGAACGGCGTGTGGGACAACCTCGAGCTGGAAACCCGCATTACCGACGCCAAAGCCTTGAAGGACATGACCGAGCGCCTGAGCTGCATGCCGGGCATCGCGCATTTCCTGCAGGTCGATGAGTACCCGTTGGGCGACTTCGACGACATCACCGAAAAGTGCAAGCAGCACTACGGCGAGTCGCTTGAAGGCAAGATCTTTTCGGTGCGCTGCAAGCGCGCCGGCAAGCACACCTTCAGCTCCATGGATGTAGAGAAATACGTCGGCAGCAAGCTGCGTCGCGAGTGCGGCGCCGCCGGAATTTCCCTCAAAGCGCCGCAAATTGAAGTGCGCATGGAAATTCGCGACCAACGGTTGTTTGTGATCCACAGCCAGCACAACAGTATCGGCGGCTACCCGCTGGGCGCACTGGAACAGACCCTGGTACTCATGTCCGGCGGTTTCGATTCCACGGTGGCGGCCTACCAGATCATGCGTCGCGGCCTGATGAGCCACTTCTGCTTCTTTAACCTGGGCGGGCGTGCACACGAATTGGGCGTGATGGAAGTCGCGCACTTTATCTGGAAGAAGTACGGCAGCTCCCAACGCGTGCTATTTGTAAGCGTGCCGTTCGAGGAAGTGCTGGGCGAAATTCTCGGCAAAGTCGATAACAGTCATATGGGCGTAGTATTGAAGCGTATGATGTTGCGCGCTGCGTCGCGAATCGCCGATCAGTTGCAGATCGACGCGTTGGTGACCGGTGAAGCGATCTCCCAGGTGTCCAGCCAGACGCTGCCCAACCTGTCGCTGATTGATTGCGTCACCGAGAAGCTGGTCTTGCGCCCGCTGATCGCCAGCCACAAACAGGACATCATCGACCTGGCAGAAGAAATCGGCACGGCCGACTTTGCCAAGCACATGCCTGAATATTGCGGGGTCATTTCGGTGAACCCCAAGACCCACGCCAAGCGCAACCGCGTGGAGTATGAAGAACAACAGTTTGATATGGCGATTCTGGAGCGTGCGCTCGAGAACGCCAAACTGGTCCCGATCGATCGTGTTATCGATGAATTGGGCCAGGATGTGCAAATCGAAGAAGTCAGCGAAGCCCTGGCCGGCCAGATCGTCGTCGACATCCGTCACCCGGATGCCGCCGAGGATGAGCCGCTGGAAATCGCTGGCATCGACGTGCAAGCGCTGCCGTTCTACGCATTGAACGCGCGCTTCAAGGAACTGGATAACAGCCGTCAGTACCTGCTGTATTGCGACAAAGGCGTGATGAGTCGCCTGCATGCCCACCATTTGCTCAGTGAGGGGTATGCCAATGTGCGCGTTTATCGACCGAGCTAAGAGCCCGGGGCTGTTTGCCTGTGGCCTGCGTCACCGGCCCCCCGACTCTGCCGTCAAGCTGTAACGGCAAGGCCTGACTCTACTGTTAATCGCTGCCACGACCTGTCAGCACACCGAATCCTCTGATCGAGATACACAAGTGATCGAAAATCTACGTAACATCGCCATCATTGCTCACGTTGACCATGGTAAAACCACCCTGGTAGACAAACTCCTGCGTCAATCCGGCACCCTGGAGCGCAACGAGCTCAACGACGAGCGCGTGATGGACTCCAACGACCAGGAAAAAGAGCGCGGTATTACCATCCTGGCTAAAAACACCGCTATCAACTGGAACGGCTACCACATCAACATCGTGGACACCCCGGGCCACGCCGACTTCGGCGGCGAAGTAGAACGCGTAATGTCGATGGTTGACTCCGTTCTGCTGCTGGTTGACGCTCAAGACGGCCCTATGCCGCAAACTCGTTTCGTGACCAAGAAGGCTTTCGAAGCCGGCCTGCGTCCGATCGTGTGCATCAACAAGGTTGACCGTCCAGGCGCGCGTCCGGACTGGGTTCTGGACCAGATCTTCGACCTGTTCGACAACCTGGGTGCTACCGAAGAACAGCTGGACTTCAAAGTGGTCTACGCCTCGGCCCTGAACGGTATTGCCGGTCTGGAACACACCGACATGGCTGAAGACATGACCCCGCTGTACCAGTCGATCGTCGACAACGTACCGGCACCAAAAGTTGACCGTGAAGGCCCGTTCCAGATGCAAATCTCGGCACTGGACTACAACAGCTTCCTGGGTGTTATCGGTGTTGGCCGTATCGCGCGTGGTAGCGTCAAGCCGAACACTCCGGTTGTCGCCATCGGCGCCGACGGCAAAAAGCGTAACGGTCGTATCCTGAAGCTGATGGGTCACCACGGCCTGCACCGCATCGACGTTGAAGAAGCTTTCGCCGGCGACATCGTGTGCGTGAGCGGTATGGACTCGCTGTTCATCTCCGACACCCTGTGCCAGCCAGACAACGTTGAGGCGATGAAGCCTCTGACCGTTGACGAGCCAACCGTTTCCATGACCTTCCAGGTAAACGACTCGCCTTTCTGCGGTAAAGAAGGCAAGTTCGTGACTTCCCGTAACATCAAGGAACGTCTGGACAAAGAGCTGCTGTACAACGTTGCACTGCGCGTTGAAGAAGGCGACTCGGCTGACAAGTTCAAGGTTTCCGGCCGTGGTGAGCTGCACCTCTCGGTACTGATCGAAACCATGCGTCGCGAAGGCTTCGAAATGGGCGTTGGTCGTCCAGAAGTGATCATCCGTCAGGTTGACGGCGTGAAGCAGGAACCGTTCGAAAACGTGACCATCGACACCCCTGAAGAATCCCAGGGCAAGGTCATGGAAGAGATGGGCCTGCGTAAGGGCGACCTGACCAACATGGTGCCGGATGGCAAAGGCCGTGTACGTCTGGAATACAACATCCCTGCGCGTGGTCTGATCGGTTTCCGTAACCAGTTCCTGACCCTGACCAACGGTGCTGGCATCCTGACCTCGATCTTCGATCGCTACGACACCATGAAGTCCGGCGACATGTCCGGCCGTCAGAACGGTGTTCTGGTATCGGTAGAAACCGGCAAGGCGCTGACCTACTCCCTGGAAACTCTGCAGGCGCGTGGCAAGCTGTTCGTTGAACACGGTCAAGAGATCTACAACGGTCAGATCGTTGGTCTGAACAGCCGTGACAACGACATGGGCGTTAACCCAACCAAAGGCAAGAAGCTCGACAACATGCGTGCTTCGGGCAAAGACGAAACCATCGCTCTGGTCCCACCTGTTCGCTTCACCCTGGAACAGGCCCTGGAATTCATCCAGGACGACGAGCTGTGCGAAGTTACGCCTAAGTCGATCCGCCTGCGTAAGAAGATCCTGGACGAAGGCGAGCGTACCCGCGCTGCCAAGAAAGCCAAGAACTGAGTTAACTCAGGCTGAATGAAAAACGCCCCCGGTCGAAAGGCCGGGGGCGTTTTTTTATGCCTGATCGTTCCCACGCTCTGCGTGGGAATGCCGCTTGGGACGCTCCGCGTCCCGCTTTTAAGGGCGGACGCAGAGCGTCCAGGGCTGCATTCCCACGCGGAGCGTGGGAACGATCATCATGATCATCAGAACTTGTCGAGAGTCCGGAAATTGGTCTCGCGCACCACTTCCTTCGGCTTATACGCACAATACCCCGGCCGCGGCCCGATTTTCGGATGGTTGCGGCAGGTATCCGGGCGCTTGTCATAAATAGTGCAGAAGCGCGTCTTACGATCCAGGTACAGGCAGTCGTTATTGCTCATGCGCTGCAGGGTGAAAATTTCGGATTTGGAATTGTAGCGCTCGACGATGCCTTCCTTCTGCAAACGCTTGGCGATGTTCTTCGGCGGGTCGCCGCGCTCGAACTCATCGACGATGCCAATGCGGATCAGGTCCTTGATCTTCACCTCGACCGGCAGCGTGCAGCAGCTGGACACGCAGCCACCGCACATGTGGGCGGAATATTTCTGCCAGGTCTCGAGACGGTCGAGTTCAGCGGCGGCGATCAGTTGAGGCTTCATCAAGGTTCCAAGGTGGGGCTGTATCCGGGCGCGCGATCATACCGGGATTGGTGGTTTTTTGAACAATATTTTGCAGATTTCATCTCCAACGGTGCAGGGGAGAAAAGCAGGCACGGCCCCTGCATCAATTTCCAGCAATGGTGAATGAGTTAAAAAACTGCCGAACCAGCACGTCTACCGTCTGTCAGACCGACTAGGCTCTAGCAACTCCTTCAATCTCGCCCGAGGTCGCACCGATGTCTCAGGAACCGCTTGCACGAGAAGCAGAGGTAGCCGCATTCCGCGATGCTGTCTTGACCAAACTTACCTACGCGGTGGGCAAGGACCCGGATCACGCCTTCGACCACGACTGGTTCGAAGCCATTGCACTGGCCGCCCGCGACCAGATGGTCGACCACTGGATGAACCACACGCGGCGCATCTACCGCAAAGGCCAGAAGCGGGTGTATTACCTCTCGCTGGAGTTCCTGATCGGCCGTTTGCTCTACGACAGCCTTAGCAACCTCGGCGTGTTGGAGATTGCCCGCGAAGCCCTGTCCGAACTGGGCGTGGACCTGGAGCGCATCCGCCTGCTGGAGCCCGACGCGGCGCTCGGCAACGGTGGCCTGGGCCGCCTGGCCGCGTGCTTTATGGAAAGCATGTCGACCCTGGGCATTGCCGGCCACGGCTATGGCATCCGCTATGAACACGGCCTGTTTCGCCAGGCGATTGTCGACGGCTGGCAGCAGGAACAGACCGAACGTTGGCTGGATTTCGGCAACCCGTGGGAGTTCGAGCGGGCCGAGGTGATTTACCCGATCGGCTTTGGCGGCAGCGTCGAAACCCTGGCGGATGCCTCCGGCAAGATGATCCAGGTATGGACGCCCAACGAAACAGTTCGCGCGGTGGCGTACGACACGCCGGTAGTCGGCTGGCGCGGCGCCAGCGTCAACACCTTGCGCCTGTGGCGTGCCCGAGCGGTAGAAGACCTGCACCTGGAACGCTTCAACGCCGGTGACCACTTGGGCGCCGTCGCCGAAGTGGCTCGCGCCGAAAGCATCTCCCGAGTGCTTTACCCGGCCGACAGCACCGAAGCGGGGCAGGAATTGCGTCTGCGCCAGGAATACTTCTTTGTTTCGGCCTCGCTGCAAGACCTGCTGCGCCGCCACAAGAACATGCACGGCTCGGTACTCAGCCTGGGTGAACACGCCGCGATCCAGCTCAACGACACCCACCCGTCCATCGCCGTGGCTGAGTTGATGCGCCAACTGGTCGACCTGCATGACATCCCGTGGGAAGCCGCGTGGGATGTCACCGTCGAAACCCTTTCCTACACCAACCACACCTTGTTGCCCGAGGCGTTGGAAACCTGGCCTGTCGGTTTGATGGAACGCATGCTGCCTCGGCATATGCAGATCATCTACCTGATCAATGCCCAGCACATCGACTCACTGCGCGCCAAGGGCATCCACGATTTCGACGTATTGCGCGCCGTGTCCCTGATCGAAGAAGACAACGGCCGCCGCGTGCGCATGGGTAACCTGGCGTTCCTTGGCTCCCATAGCGTTAACGGTGTGTCCGGTTTGCACACCCAACTGATGCGCAGCACGGTGTTCTCCGAACTGCACAAGCTGTACCCGGAGCGCATCAACAACAAAACCAACGGCATCACCTTCCGCCGCTGGCTGTACCAGGCCAACCCCAAGCTCACCGAGATGCTGGTGGAGGCTCTGGGGCCGGACATCCTCGACACCATGGAAACCCGCCTGACGGAGCTGGAGACCTTCGCCGAGAAGCAGGTTTTCCGCAAAGCCTTCGCCGAACAGCGCCTGCACAGCAAGAGGGCACTGGCCGAGATCATCCACGAGCGCCTGGGCATTTCGGTGAACCCGGCGGCGATGTTCGACGTGCAGGTCAAGCGGATTCACGAATACAAACGCCAGTTGCTGAACCTGCTGCACACCGTGGCCTTGTACCAGGCAATCCGCGCCGAGCCAGGCACCGATTGGGTGCCGCGCGTGAAAATCTTCGCGGGCAAGGCGGCGGCCAGCTATCACCAGGCCAAGTTGATCATCAAGCTGACCAACGACATCGCCCGCACCGTGAACAACGACCCGACCGTGCGCGGCTTGCTCAAGGTGGTGTTCCTGCCCAACTACAACGTCAGCCTGGCGGAAAGCATCATCCCGGCGGCGGACTTGTCCGAGCAGATTTCCACGGCCGGTTTTGAAGCCTCTGGCACCAGCAACATGAAGTTCGGCCTCAATGGCGCGCTGACCATCGGCACCATGGACGGCGCCAACGTGGAGATGCACGAGCGCGTGGGCGCCGAGCATATGTTTATCTTCGGCCTCAGCGCCGAACAAGTGGAAGCCCGCAAGCACGCCGGTGAATTCCACGCCGGGCCGGATGTGGCAGCCTCCCATCGTCTCAACGATGTGTTGCAAGCGATCCGTGGCGGGGTGTTCTCGCCGGATGATCCGGGCCGCTATGTGGGCTTGATCGACGGGTTGATCGACTACGACCGTTTCCTGGTGTGCGCCGACTTTGACGCCTACTGGGACGCCCAGGCGCGGGTCGAAGCGCATTGGCACGATTCCAAGGCCTGGTGGCGTTCGGCTGTGCTCAATACGGCGCGCATGGGCTGGTTCAGCTCGGACCGCACCATCCGCGAATACGCCACCGAGATCTGGAAAGCCCTCGACTAAACACCGCAGGCCTCCAAGTGGTAGCAGGCCTCTGTGGCGAGGGAGCTTGCTCCCGTTCGGTTGCGTAGCAGCCGCCGGCTATTGCGGGCGCTTCGCACCCGAACGGGAGCAAGCTCCCTCGCCACAAAAGCAGCTCCCACATTAGCTTTGCGTCGATATACTAGGCCTCGGTTTGCCCGCCTCGGGCTGCTTAGGGATATCGACCATGCAATGGATTTTCATGCTGATTGGCCTGGTGCTCGGCTGGACACTCGATGAGTCGTTCACCGATGCCGGCTTCGGTGCGCTATTGGGCTTGGGCATTGGTCAGGCGATTCGCCTGTCGAGGCTGTCCGCCCAGGCAGACCAGCAAGCGCTTCAGTTAGAGACCACGCAGAAGGCATTGATAGCCCTGGGTGAGCGCCTGCGGCAACTGGAAGTGCCCGCGCCTACAAACAGCGTGATTGTCGAAGCCCCCATCCCTGAACCTGCACCTGCCGTTGCCAAGCCCGAACTTGTTTGGGAGCTGCCCACCGAACTGGCGCCCGTCGCCGTGATGGCCGAGGCGAGACAGCCACTGCCGGAGGACGTCTGGACCCCAGCACCAAAACCGAAAGAACCTGCCATCCCCCGTGGCCCCAACCTGATCGAGCGCGCCATCGGCGGCGCCCGTAATTGGCTGTTCGGCGGCAACACCGTGCTGCGCGTTGGCGTGGTGCTGCTGTTCCTTGGCCTGGCCTTCTTGCTGCGTTATGCCACCGAAGGCGTGGTGGTGCCGATTGAACTGCGTTACGCCGGGGTTGCCGCTGCCGCCATCGGCCTGCTGGGCCTGGGTTGGTGGTTACGGCTGCGCAACAGCAATTACGGGCTGATGCTGCAGGGTACCGGGATTGCCGTGTTGTACCTGACGGTGTTTGCTGCGATGCGCCTGCACCCGTTGATCGACCCAGGCGCGGCACTCGGCCTGCTGGTGGCGGTCACGGTGTTCTCGGCCATCCTGGCGATCACCCAGGATGCCCTCGGCCTGGCCTGCGCAGCGGCGCTGGGTGGGTTTGCCGCGCCGATTCTGACCTCAACCGGCGCCGGTAATCATGTGGCGCTGTTCAGTTACTTTGCATTGCTCAACGCCGGCATTCTGGCCATCGCGTGGTTCAAGGCCTGGCGTCTGCTCAACCTGATCGGGTTTGTCGGCACCTTCGGCATAGGCTTCGCCTGGGGCATGCGCTCCTACACACCGGAACTGCTGTGGAGCACCGAGCCGTTCCTGATCCTGTTTTTCCTGATGTACCTGGCCATCGGCCTGTTGTTCGCCCGCCGCAAGCTGCAAGAAGTGGGCGATGCGCCTGAAGGCCGTGAGGCACTGCTGCGCTGGTCGGCGGCCAAGGGTGATTATGTTGATGGCAGCATGCTGTTCGGCCCGCCGTTGGTAGGCTTTGGCTTGCAGTTCGCCGTGGTGCAGCACCTGGAGTTTGCCGCCGCGTTCAGTGCACTCGGTTTAGGCCTTATCTACATGGGCTTGGCGCGGATGCTGAGTGGCGGGCGCGCCTTGCTGCTGGCCGAAACTTGCCTGGCGCTGGGCGTGATCTTTGCCAGCCTGGCGATTCCGCTGGGCCTCGACGCGCGCTGGACGGCGGCGGCCTGGGCAGTGGAGGGCGCCGGGATCTTCTGGCTTGGCTTGCGTCAGCAGCGGCCGTTGGCTCGTGCGTTTGGCCTGTTGTTACAGTTGGGGTCAGCGCTGGCGTTCCTCAGCGAACTGCGCGTTGGCGAGTTGACCTTGCTCAACGGTGCACCACTGGGCGCGCTGTTGCTGGGCGCGGCCCTGTTGTTCAGCTTCGATCAGTTGCGCAAGGCATCGACCGAACAAGCGGCGCAATGGGAGCGCACCGGTCTGCCCGTGCTGGCGAGCCTGGGATTGACCTTTTTGTACCTGCTTGCACCCTTGTTGTTGCTGACCCAAGGCACCGGCATCAGTTGGGCAATCGCCGGGCTGCTGACGCTGTTTGTCGGCCTGCGCATTGGCTCGCGCACCTTCCTGTTCACTGCCTTTGCTGTGCAATTGCTCGGTGGGGTGTTGTTCCTCCTGCGCTTGCAGGGCGGTGATGGGGCCGCGGTATTCAGTGCCGGTTGGACCGGCTTGTTGACCGCCTCGCTGATCGGCCTGGCGTTGGTCGGCGGCATGCTGATGGCGGCGCGCGATGACATGGTGCGCAGCGATGTGCGGCTACTGCGCGGCTTGTCGGTGGTGCTGCTCGCGGGTCTGGTGCTGATCAACCTTGCGGTGCTGTTTGTGCTGCCATGGGAAAGCGCCAGCGGCGTGTGGGCGGCCAGTGGCTTGCTGATCATCTGGTTGAGCCTGTACCTGCAACAACGCGTGAGTTTCGTGTTTGGTTTGCTGCTGCAACTGATCGGTGGTGCTTCGTTCTTGTTGGCGGTGCCGCAGTTGCTCGGGCCGTTGAACAGCGAGGGCTTGCGGCCCTTGGCGCACAGCGCTTTCTGGACGCCGATGGTGCTGGGCCTGGCGGCAATGGTGGGCGCCTGGCGCTTGCAACGTGAGCCGCAGGCGCCGGTGTTTGCCGTGTTGAAATTGCAACGCCTGTCCGACCTGCTGCTGGTGTGGGGCGCGGCCTGGTGGGCATTGGCGTTGATCGGCGAAGTGCTGCGGTTTATCCCGCAAGCGCTGCAAGGCGCATTTTTGCTTGGCATCGCTGCGGTGAGCGTGGCGATCTGGGCGCTGTTGGCCGCACGTTTACGCTGGGCATCTCTGGGCATGCTGTGCGCCTTGCTGATGCCGGCGGCGGGCGTGGTGTTGCTGGTGTCTGCCCATGATTACTATCACCCGGCAGCGCATTACGGCTGGCTGGCGTGGTTGGCGGTGTTTGTGGTGCATTTTATCGCGCTGCGCCGTTTGGCGGCGGTGGTGCCGGGCAAGGTATTGAGCATCGCTCATGTGTTCGGCTGCTGGATGTTGATCGGTGTGTTGGCGCTGGAGCTGCGTTACGGCCTGTTGCTGCTGTCGAGTGAGTACAACGCCTGGCGTTGGCTGGGTTGGGCGATTCTGCCAAGCCTGTACCTGGTGCTGGCGGCGGCACCGCGCAGTTGGCCGTGGCCGGTGTCGGCAAACCCGCGTGAATACCGTGTGCTGGCCGCGTTGCCGCTGGCGGTATTGATGCTCGGCTGGTTCTGGTTGGCGAACATCTTCAGCGACGGCACGGCGAAACCACTGCCGTACGTGCCATTGCTCAACCCGTTGGACGTGGGCCTGCTGTTCGCATTGCTGGGTATTTACCTGTGGTCGCGCAGCGTGGCGCCGCAGCGCGGGCCGCGTGCTGAACTGATCGCCCAAGGTGTCGCAGGTGCTTCGCTGTTTGCCTTCTTCACGGCCTTGGTGATGCGCACCGCCCACCATTGGGCGGGCGTGCCGTTCCAACTGGATGCCTTGCTGGCGTCCATGTGGGTGCAGGCTGGCCTGTCGCTGGTCTGGACCCTGATCGCCCTGGGCCTGATGATCGGCGGCCACCTGCGCCATCGTCGCGAAGTGTGGCTGATCGGCGCGGCGTTGATTGCGGTGGTGGTCGCCAAGCTGTTCTTTGTCGAGCTGAGCAACCGTGGCGGGCTGGCGCGGATCGTATCGTTTATTGGTGTGGGCGGGCTGTTGCTGGTGGTGGGTTACTTCGCACCGCTGCCGCCCAAACGCGCCGAGCCGGTGTTGGAAACTGAAGGAGCATCCTCTTGATCGGTAAGTTGAGCGTGATCGCGTTGGGCATGTGTTCGACGTTGTCGGCGTGGGCGCAAGAAACGCCCGCCGACTTCACCACACAGGTGCCGTTGGCGGTAAGTGGCAACGGGCCTTGGTATCGCCTGGAGTTGCCGCTGTCGGTGCAATTGAGCGCGCGCCAGGCGGATCTTGGTGATGTGCGCGTGTTCAACGCCGCCGGCGAGCCCCAGGCTTACGCGTTGTCGCGCCAATCAGCGCAACGCACCGAAAGCCGCACGGTCGCCGACGTGAAGTGGTTCCCGTTGTACGCCGCCGACACCCGCCAAAGTGTGCCGGACGTGGTGATGAAATCCACCGCCGAAGGCACGCTGCTGGAAGTGCGCCCGTCCAAGGCCGGCAAACAGGTGCTGCGTGGCTGGGTACTGGACGCCAGCGCGATCAAGGCGCCGCTGCAGCAACTGAGCCTGGACTGGAGTCGCGAACAGGATGGCTTCCAGCGTTTCAGCATTGAAGCCAGCGATGACCTGCAGCACTGGGAACCCTGGGGCGATGGCCAGGTGGCGCGCCTATCGTTTGCCGATGAGCGGGTTGAGCAACATGACGTGAGCCTGCCGGGGCAATCGGCGCGTTACCTGCGTCTGCTGTGGCAAGGCCAGGCCGCGCCGACGCTGACCTCGGCCAAGCTTGTGAGCGCCACCAGCAGCAGCCTGCCAATGCCCTTGGTGTGGTCGCAGCCGTTGGCGGGTACGCGGCTCAAGGCGGGTGAATACAGCTGGCAGTTGCCGACGGGGCTGCATGTGGAGCGCTTGCGCGTCGAGCTCAAGCAGCCCAACACGCTGGCGCCCGTGACGTTGGCGGGGCGGCGGGAAGCCAATCAAGCCTGGCAGCCTTTGAGCAATGGCTTGTTGTATCGCCTGGCCCAGAACGGCCAGGACGTGGTGCAGGATGAATTGCAATTGCCAGGCGTGGCCGTGGGCGAACTCAAGTTGCAGGTGGACGAGCGCGGCGGCGGCCTGGGCGTGGAAGCGCCGGCATTGCGTTTTGCTGTGCGCGCCACGCAGTTGGTGTTCCTGGCGCGGGGCGAGCCGCCGTTTACCCTGGCGTTGGGCAACCCGTCGGTAAAGGCCGCTAACTTGCCGCTGTCGACGCTGATTCCCGACTACAGCGCCGAGCGTATCAAGACCTTGGGGCAGGCCACGGTCACAGGCGACGTGACGGTCAAATCGCCTGTGATTGCCGTTTCACCCGAAGCGGGCACCGACTGGAAGAAACTCGGCCTGTGGGCCGTGCTCCTGCTGGGTGTAGCGGCGCTAGGGGCGATGGCCTACAGTTTGTTGCGTGCACCGGCGGCCAAGCCGTGAACTCTATTGGGGTTAAATCCTCTGATTAGAGGAAATAACCCTCGACTCGCGTTAAACTGCGCGGGTTTTTAAGCCCCCCATTTTCCGGAGCCTTCCATGTCCCGCGTTACCCTGAGTCGCTATTTGATCGAGCAGACCCGCAGCAACAACACGCCTGCCGATCTGCGCTTCCTTATCGAAGTGGTGGCGCGTGCTTGCAAGGAAATCAGCCACGCCGTGTCCAAAGGCGCACTGGGTGGTGTTCTGGGCAGCATGGGCACTGAAAACGTCCAAGGCGAAGTGCAGAAGAAGCTCGACGTGATTTCCAACGAAATCCTGCTCGAAGCCAACGAATGGGGTGGCCACCTGGCCGGCATGGCGTCCGAAGAAATGGACAATGCCTACCAGATCCCGGGCAAATACCCGAAAGGCGCGTACCTGCTGGTGTTCGACCCACTCGACGGCTCGTCCAACATCGACATCAACGCACCGGTCGGCACTATCTTCTCGGTACTGCGTTGCCCTAACGAATACCTGAGCCAGAACGAAGCCCTGAACGAAAAGGCCTTCCTGCAGCCAGGCACCGAACAGGTTGCTGCCGGTTACGCCATCTACGGCCCGCAGACCATGCTGGTGCTGACCCTGGGTGACGGCGTCAAAGGCTTTACCCTGGACCGCGAAATGGGCAGCTTCGTACTGACCCACGAAGACATCACCATTCCTGCTTCCACCCAGGAATTTGCGATCAACATGTCCAACCAGCGTCACTGGGAAGAGCCTGTGACCCGCTACGTGGGCGAGTTGATGGCCGGCGAAGAAGGCCCGTTGAAGAAGAACTTCAACATGCGCTGGGTCGCTGCGATGGTTGCCGACGTGCACCGCATCCTGACCCGTGGTGGCCTGTTCATGTACCCACGTGACAGCCGAGAACCTTCCAAACCGGGCAAGCTGCGCTTGATGTACGAAGCCAACCCGATGTCGTTCCTGGTTGAGCAAGCAGGCGGCGCGTCCACTGACGGCCACCAGCGCATCCTCGACATCCAGCCGGAAGGCCTGCACCAGCGTGTGGCAGTGTTCCTGGGCTCGAAGGAAGAAGTTGAGCGTGTGACGGCTTATCACAAGAAGTAAACCTCTGTGGCGAGAGGGAGTGAGT
>NZ_WKDV01000073.1:0-16817 GCF_021605825.1 Pseudomonas sp. PA-6-3C | reverse complement strand
CTCAATGTGTGAGAGCCAGCTTCCACATTTGACTGTGGCCACACTTTCAATGTGTGAGAGCCAGCTCCCACATTTGACTGTGGCCACACTTTCAATGTGTGAGAGCCAGCTCCCACATTTGACTGTGTTCACACATCCAATGTGGGAGCTGGCTTGCCTGCGATAGCGATCTCAAGTCACCACTGAGCCCGATGTGAGCCCAATTCGCCGGCGGGCAAATCCCACTGCAACGGCGTGCCACTGATGCTCACCGGCGCCAGCAAACGATGCGCCTGGCCCCACGCCGTTTGCTCCACCACCAAGCCCTGATCGCCCGGTTCTTCGGCCCGCAACGCCGGCTGCTCCGGCACGTGCCCGGCCTCCACCAGCAATTTCGCCGTGCGCGCCAATGACAATTGCGCCGAACCACCGCGCCCGGTTTTAAACCGCTCACTCAACGCTTGAATCGCACTGGCCGCCATCAAATACCCGGTCGCATGATCCAGCGCCTGCAACGGCAGCGGCACCGGTTTATCTGCCTGTTTCCACGCCATGCCAGCGTCGGCAATCCCGCTGCTCATCTGCACCAAACTGTCGAAGCCGCGACGGTTACGCCACGGGCCGCTCCAGCCGTAGGCGTTGAGGCTCACGTCGATCAGGCCGGGGGCGAGGTTTTGCAGTTCAGTGGCGGTGTAGCCCAACTGCTCCAGTGCGTCGGCGCGGTAGCCGTGGAACAGGATGTCGGCGTCCTTGAGCAAGCTTTCGAACACCTGGCGGTCTTCAGCACTTTTAAGGTCCAGGCGTGCGCAGCGTTTGCCCAGGGTCATTTCCGGTACTACGCCGGGCTCGTTCCAGGTCGGCGAGTCGATGCGCAGTACATCTGCGCCCAAACCTGCGAGAAAACGGCTGGCCACGGGGCCGGCCAACACGCGGGTCAAATCCAGCACCTTGATGCCGGCCAGTGGGCGTGCCACCGAGCCGAGCCAAGGTTTGTCGCAGGGGGTGTCGAAGGCCTGGCGCTGCACCAATGCCTCGGCGTTCACCGCCAACCCTTGCGGATGGGTTTGCCAGGCCTGCCATGTACGCATCTGCGCCGCGCAACCGCCGGCATCGACGATCGCCTGTTCCAGTTCGGCGGCGTTCCAGGTCGCGACTTTACTGGCCATCTCGGCGCGGTCCTTGACCTTGCCCAGCACGCGCTCGGCAGCGGCACGGTGGTGGGGCGCATTGGTATGCAAACGGATCCAGCCGTCGGCGCTGGCGTAGTCGCCGGCTACCGGGTCCCACAGCGGCGGTACTTGCCAGCCCACCGGGCGAATCGAGGAGGAGAACCAGAAGGAAGCGAGGCGCCGGTCCACGCTTACGCTGGGCAAGCGTCCGGTCTGTTGCTGGATAAGTTGAGCAACCGCCTGGCCGGCAGCGCCGAGGCTGGCGCTGGCCAGTTCGGTTACGGCAAAGGTCGAGGGCAGGGCGCCGGCCTCGGTAAACGTCAGCGGGGTTTGCGGTAGATCGAGTGCGGCTTGGATGGATGTCAGCAGGTCAGTCATCAAAGGCCCTCCGTTAGAGAAGGGCCACTATAGAAGATCCTCACACGGCTGTGACCACTCCCGGCTCCAACGGCAAGTCGATGCTGGCGATAAAACCGCCGTCCGGGTGATTGCCCAGGATCAGGCTGCCGCCATGGCGTTCGGCGGCGCGACGGGCAATCGCCAGGCCCAGCCCGTGGCCTTGTGCGGCCTGGCCAGGCGCGCGATAAAACGGCTCGCCCAACTGGCTCAGGTGTTCGGCTTCAACGCCGGGGCCGTGGTCGCGCACGCTGATCAGGATGCGCTCGCCCTGGTGCCGGGCGCTTAGCTCGATCGGCTGGCCCACGGGGTTAAAGCGCTGGGCGTTACGCAGCAGGTTGTCCACGGCGCGCTCGATCATGGTCGGCCAGCCCTTGAGGTGCAGCTCGGGCTCGGCGCTCAGTTGCACCATCTGTTCCGGCGCACTGAGTTGGGCATCCTTTTGCAAGGTCCTGAGCAGTGGGGTGAGGTCGACGTCTTCGGCGCTGGCGTTGTCGGCATCCACGCGGGCCAGCACCAGAATCTCGCTGATCAGCGCTTCCAGGCGGTCGCACTCGCGGGTCAGGCGCGGCCACAGCCGTTCGCGTTCTTCCGGGCTGGCGCGTTCGGCCAGGGCCAGGGCAATACGCAGGCGGGCCAGCGGTGAGCGCAGTTCGTGGGACACATCGCGCAGCAACTGGCGCTGGCTGCCGATCAGGCTTTGCAGGCGCGCGCCCATGCGGTTGAAGTCGGTGGCGAGCACGCCGAACTCATCGCGGCGGTTGGCCAGTTGCGCCAGGCTGTTTTGCTGATAGGTGGTCTGGCCCAGGTCATGCACCGCACCGCGCAGGCGGCTGAGTGGGCGGGTGATGGACAAGGTCACCAGCAGGCTGAACAACGTCAGTACCACCAGGGCAATCGCCAGCGCGCTAAACGGCCACAGCAGGCTGCTGCGGTGCCAGGCGTCCAGTTCCGGGTTGGGGATGCGGTAGATCAGCAGGTACGTGTCCCCGGTTTTTTCACTGGTGTACTCGGCGGTCAGGCGGCGCCAGGGCAAGTGGCTGTCCTGGTTGTCATTCTGGCGGGCTTCGAAGGCGGCGGCGCGACGTGGGAACGTGCCGCGTACCACCGGGTCGCCGCTTTCGTTGAGTACCTGCACGTCGATGTGGTACTGGCGTTTGCGTTGTTGCAGCAAATCCTGGGCGGCGTCCTCACCCTGGGCTTCATAGAGTTGCGTCCACTCTTGCGCCAGGTTGTTGAGGCCGGGATGGCGGCTGAGAATCCAGGCGTCCTGGTTGAGCATGTGCCCAAGCAGGATCGACAGCCCGGCAACCAAGGCGATGGCCAGCCAGAAACTGGCCAGGATGCGCCAGAACAATGAACGCACAGGAAACCCTCAAGCAGGAAAAGCCCAGCGGCGTGAGCCACTGGGCTGGGGAGGTAACGCTAGAGCATTATTGCGCTTTTTGCGGCTGTTGCGCTTTCCAGGCCTGGAATTCCTTCCACTCGGCGCGGCGCTCGGCTTGCTTCTTGACGATCTCGTCGAATTTCTTCTGTTGATCGGGTTTGAGCACGGCACGGATGTCAGCCTGGGTTTTCTGTTTGCCGGCGGCGATTTCATCCTGCATGGCTTTCTGGTCAGCAGCCGGCAGCTTGTCCAGGTACTTTTTGACCAGGTCTTTGCGGGCGTGCCATTGGTCACCCATCAATTTGCCGATTTGCTGGCGCTGTTCCTTGGTCAGGTCCAGCTGGCTGAAGGGGCCGCCTTTGCCACGCGGACCGTGTTCACCGCCGTGGCCCGGGCCACCCATCATGTGGCCTTCTGGGCCGCCCATCGGGCCTGGGCCTTCTGGCATTGCGGCCATGGCAACGGTCGGCAGGGCAGCGGCGAACATCAGAGCGATAAGGGTCTTGCGCATGGTGTTTCTCCTGTCTCTATTCCGGTGAGTCCGGATGTGAGTAGGTTACGCAGCGCAAGGTCAGCGGCGGTCAGGGGAGGGTAAAGCTTGGGTAAAGAGGGTTTTGATGTGAACTGACAAAACTGTCGGATTGATGCGATCAAGTGTGGGAGCTGGCTTGCCTGCGAATGCGGCGGGTCAGCTACATAGATGCAAGCTGACCCTGCGCTATCGCAGGCAAGCCAGCTCCCACTGGGCAATTGATCGTTCCCACGCTCTGCGTGGGAATGCATACCGTGACGCTCTGCGTCACCGGCGTACACAGCGGGACGCAGAGCGTCCCCGGCGGCATTACCACGCGGAGCGTGGGAACGATCTTTAAACGATCTTTAAAGGCTGTAGTAGTAGCCGCGGCTGCGCAGCGCCACGATCCGTGGCCGACCATCCGGGTGTGGGCCGATCTTTTTGCGCAGGTTGCTCACGTGCATGTCCAGGCTGCGGTCGTACAGAGTGAGCTTGCGGCCCAGGGCGATCTGCGCCAGTTCCTGCTTGTCCAGCGGCTCGCCGGGCTGGCGCAGCAAGGCTTCGAGCAGGCGGCTTTCGGACACGGTGAGGGTGAATTCCTGCTCGTCGATGCTGACCACACCGCGCACCGGGCTGAAGCACAAATCGCCCAGTTCCATCTGCGTCGACACGGCGGCCGGGTGGCTGCGGCGCAGCACGGCGCGCAGGCGCGCAGTCAGCTCGCGCGGGTCACAGGGCTTGGCCAGGTAATCGTCGGCACCCAGTTCCAGGCCGAGGATACGGTCCAGCGGTTCGCCACGGGCCGAGAGCATCACCACCGGCAATTCCGGGTGGTCATTGCGCAATTGCTTGAGCAACTCCAGGCCGCTGCCATCCGGCAGCATCACGTCAAGCACGACGGCGGCGGGAGCGGCTTCGGCCAGGGCTTTGCGCGCGCTCACGCCGTCGTGGCAGGCGCGCACCTGGAAACCCTCCTGGCTCAGCCAACTGGTCAGCAGCTCACAGAGCTCCTGGTCATCATCTATCAGTAACAGCTCGCTCATGACTCACTCAATTTAGCCATTGTCGACGGCGACGGTGCCCACCGCTGGCGAAGATCCCGCACAGCAAAGCGATCAGTGCGACGGCCCCGCCGGTAACAAACCACTGTTGTTGTTCGGTCAGCCAGCGGGTCAAGGCGCCGCCTTGTGTCTCTTTGAGTTGCTGGACCAGGCGTTGGTTCTCCTGGCGCAAGCGACTCAGTTGGGCGCTTTCGCGAGCAGTATCTGCACTTTGCAGTTGTTTGCTCAGTTCTTCACGCAGCCGTTCGCTTTCTTTCAAGCGTTGCTGCAACTCGGTGATCTGGCTGCCGGCGCCCAGGGACAAGGGCGTGGAGCTGCCAGTGTTCGAGGTTTCTTCAGCGTGGGCGCTCGCCCCGATCATTAACACTGCCAACAGACACAACGGACGTAAGCGCATCGGAACTCCTGATTCCACACGAATATTCAGAACGTTGTCGGCAGGTTACCGAGAATAATGAGCAATTAGGAGCGCGCCGAACCGATTAGGTTCAGCGCAGCCGGGCTTAAGGCAGGACTTGCTTGAACGGCTTGATCACTACATCAGCGTAGACGCCTGCGGCGATGTACGGGTCGGCGTTGGCCCAGGCCTGGGCATCGGCCAGCGAGGCGAACTCGGCAATGATCAGGCTGCCGGTGAAGCCGGCGGCGCCTGGGTCATTGCTGTCGACGGCCGGGTGCGGGCCTGCGATCACCAGACGGCCTTCGGCTTGCAGGGTTTTCAGGCGCTCAACGTGCGCCGGACGCACGCTCAGGCGTTTTTCCAGCGAGTCGGCAACGTCGGTGGCAATGATGGCGTAGAACATGTCAGTCCTCGGTTTTCGGCGTGGTAGGGGCGGTGTCATGCAGATGGCGCGACAGGTAGATACCTTGGCCGATCAGGAACAATACGGTCATGCCCAGGCTACCGAAGACTTTGAAGTCGACCCAGTAATCCTGGAAGGTAAAGGCCACGAACAGGTTGGCGGCGCCGCAGAACAGGAAAAACACGATCCAGGCCACGTTCAAACGCGTCCATACCGGCTCCGGCAGGGTCAGCGCGTGGCCCATGATGCGCTTGATCAACAAGCGGTCACCAATGAAGTGGCTGCCGATAAACACCAGCGCGAACAGCCAGTTCACTACCGGGGCTTTCCATTTAAGGAAGGTTTCGCTGTGAAAGGCCAGGGTCAGGCCGCCGAACACCAGGCAGGCAACCAGGGTGAGCCATTGGCTTTTTTCCAGTTTGCGCTGGGAAATGAAAATGGCGCCGTAGACTACGATAGAACTGACGATCAGTACGGCGGTGGCGCTGTAGATGCCCCCGAACGAGAGCGGATGACCGGCGATATCGATGACCCTGGGGTCGAGTTTGGTAACGATGAAAAACAGCAACAGCGGGATGAAGTCGATGAATTGTTTCACAGTAAGAGCCAGAAGCTGGATGTGGCGGCATAATAACAAACATCCTTGGTAGCGAAAGCGCCAGCTGACTTGAGGTTACACACTCCCGTGAATGTTGATTTGCACTGCCACAGCACGGCCTCCGATGGCGCCCTGGCGCCCGCGGTACTGGTTGCGCGTGCGTTTGAAAAAGGCGTGCGAGTCTTGTCGTTGACCGACCACGACACCCTCGAAGGCCTCGACGAGGCCCGCACGGCGGCGCATGCCTTGGGCATGCAACTGGTCAACGGCGTGGAATTGTCCTGTACCTGGGGCGGCGCCACCATTCATGTGCTCGGCTACGGCTTCGATCAAAACGCCGCGCCTTTGGTGGCGGCCATCGCCCAATTGCACGATGGCCGTTGGCTGAGGTCCGAAGAAATAAGCCGCAAGCTCAGCCTTAAAGGCATGCCCAATGCGCTCGACGGCGCCCGCGCCATCCAGCAAGAGCTGGGCGACAGCGGCAACGCACCGGCCCGCCCGCACTTTGCCGACTGGATGGTGCGTGAAGGTTTCGTCAAGGACCGCGCCGAAGCGTTTCGCAAATGGCTGGGCGCCGGCAAGTTGGGTGATGTGAAGCAACACTGGCCGACGCTGGAAGATACCGTCGGCACATTGCGTGCCTCCGGAGCCTGGGTGAGCCTGGCGCATCCCTGGCATTACGATTTCACCCGCAGCAAGCGCCGCAAGCTGATTGCCGACTATATTGGAGCGGGCGGCCACGCAATCGAAGTGGTCAACGGGCATCAACCCGCTGAGCAGGTGGGCAGCCTGGCGATTCTTGCTCGCGAATTTGGTCTGCTGGTCAGCGCCGGCAGTGATTTTCATGGCCCAGGCGGCTGGTCCGAGATTGGCGAGTACCGCCAGGTCCCGGAAGACTTGCCGCTGTTGTGGGGGCGATTCAAGCATGACCCCATTATTGCCACCGTCTGAACAGGTAGAACACGTGAGTCAATTCTTCCAGATTCATCCGGAAAACCCTCAAGCGCGCCTGATTAAACAGGCCGTGGAGATCATTCGCGCCGGTGGCGTGGTGATCTACCCAACGGATTCGTCCTACGCCATTGGTTGCCAGATCGGCGACAAGAGCGCAGTTGAACGGGTCAGACGCCTGCGTGACCTGGACAAAAACCACAACTTTGCGCTGATCTGCAGCGACTTGTCGCAACTGGGGCTGTTCGCCAAAGTCGACACCGGCACCTTCCGCCTGCTCAAGGCGCACACGCCGGGGCCGTACACCTTTATTCTGAATGCCACCCGCGAAGTGCCGCGCCTGTTGCTGCACCCCAAAAAGCGCACCATCGGCCTGCGTGTGCCCGAGCACCCGATTGCCCTGGCGTTGCTGGCAGAACTGGGTGAGCCGTTGATGAGCGTGTCGCTGATTTTGCCCGGTGAAGAAGAGCCGCTGTACGACCCTTACGAGATGCGCCGCCTGCTGGAAAAACACGTCGATCTGATCATTGACGGCGGCTACGGCGGCAACAAGGCGTCCACTGTGATCAACCTGGCCGACGGCGAGCCGGAAGTGGTGCGCGTGGGCTGCGGCGACCCGACGCCGTTTATGGTCGAGGCCTGAATGTCGGCCGTGGAAACCGCTGATCCCCAGGCGGGCGCCCAGCAGGAACTGCCATTTGCCATGGTGTATGGCCAGGCGGTCATGGAAATGCCGCTGGACCTGTATATTCCGCCGGATGCGCTGGAGGTCTTTCTTGAGGCCTTCGAAGGCCCGCTGGATTTGCTGCTGTACCTGATTCGCAAGCAGAACATCAATATCCTCGACATCCCGGTGGCAGAAATCACTCGCCAGTACATGGGGTATGTCGAGTTGATGCAGTCGGTACGCCTGGAATTGGCCGCCGAGTACCTGGTGATGGCCGCCATGCTCGCCGAGATCAAGTCGCGCATGCTGTTGCCGCGTTCCGAGACCATTGAGGCCGAAGAAGACGACCCGCGGGCCGAGCTGATCCGCCGTCTGCAAGAATATGAACGCTTCAAGGCCGCCGCCGAAGGCATCGACGGCTTGAGCCGCGTGGGCCGTGATGTGGTGGTGCCCAAGCTCGATGCCCCGGAAGCCCGGGCGCGCAAGCTGTTGCCGGATGTGAGCCTGGAAGAATTGCTGATGTCCATGGCCGAGGTGCTGCGCCGGGGTGACATGTTTGAAAGCCACCAGGTCAGCCGCGAAGCGCTGTCGACCCGCGAGCGCATGAGCGATGTGCTGGAGCGCCTCAAGGGCGGCGGCTTTGTGCCGTTTGTCGAGCTGTTTACCAAAGAGGAAGGGCGCCTGGGGGTGGTGGTGACCTTTATGGCCATCCTCGAACTGGTCAAGGAATCCTTGGTCGAGCTGGTCCAGAATGAGCCTTTTGCGGCTATCCACGTGCGGGCGCGAGCCGAATAAAGAGCTGAATCGATGAATCTGACTGAACCCCGCGAACTGGCGCCCTTGCTGGAAGCCTTTCTCCTGGCCTCGGGTAAACCGCAATCCCTGGAACGCTTGTTCGAGTTGTTTGAAGAGGCCGAGCGCCCTGAACCACCGGTGTTCAAGAAGGCGCTGGATATTCTGCGCAAGTCCTGCGACGGCCGCGCCTTTGAACTGCGCGAAGTGGCGTCAGGTTATCGCTTGCAGATCCGTGAGAAATTTTCCCCGTGGGTCGGCCGCTTGTGGGAAGAGCGCCCGCAGCGTTATTCCCGCGCGATGCTGGAGACCATGGCACTGATTGCCTACCGCCAGCCCATCACGCGGGGCGAGATTGAGGATGTGCGGGGTGTGGCGGTCAACAGCCATATCGTCAAGACACTGCTGGAGCGCGAGTGGATCCGCATCGTCGGCTACCGCGACGTGCCCGGCAAACCGGCGATGTTTGCCACCACCAAGGTGTTTCTCGACCACTTCAACCTGAAAAACCTCGACGACCTGCCGCCGCTTGCCGAACTGCGCGAGATGGAAGCCGAGCCGGTGCTCGACTTCGACGACGCGCCGGTGCCGGCCAGCTTGCAGGAGCTGGCCGACGCCACCGCCGAGCCGGAAGAGCCGAAGGACGAAACCAGTTTCCATACCTTGCTGCTTGAACTGGATGATATGGAGCAGGGCATCAAGACTGACTTTGATGACTTGCTGCGTGATGGCGCGGCTGAGCCTGAAACCCAGGTGAACGTTGAGGTTGAGGCCGAAGTCGAACCGGAACCCGAAGAGGATATCCTCGGCGTGGCCGAAGCCCGTGAAAAACTCCTGGCCGCCGTGGCCGCCCTTGAGCAGCCGCCGCTTAGCGACGAGGAAGACGAAGCCCGGGCGCTGGCTGAAGCCATCGAAGCCGAACGACGCCAGTTTGAGGACTGACCCGGTCTGCCAGACACATGGAAACCCTGTGGGAGCTGGCTTGCCTGCGATGCGGGTGCCCCGGTCTGTCGGTTGTACCGAGGTGATGCCATCGCAGGCAAGCCAGCTCCCACAGAAAAGCCAGCTTGCTGGGAGGATTCAAATGAGTTCTACCAAAGACCCTTGCATCAGCATCTGCAAATTCGCCGATGACATCTGCGTCGGCTGTGGCCGCAGCAAGCGCGAAATCCGCGCCTGGAAGAAGCTCGACAAAACCGACAAACGCACCGTTCTGGCCGAAGCCGAGCTGCGCCTGCTGGCCCTGGGCGCCACTGGTCGGCGGAAAAGCAAATGACTTGGGCCTTATCGACTAGTCTGTGATGCGAAACCCGCGCCATGCGCGTATGATTCGCGACCCTTTGCCGATCTATTCGGCCAAAGCCCTGCTTTCAATACTCTTCAGGCCACGCCTGAATCGACCCACCGGGAGGTGCTTAAGATGAACGACCAAGACCAGAACGACAGCCAGGAAATCGGCCCAGCAGGCGAAAAACTGCAAAAGGTGCTGGCGCGTATCGGCGTGGGCTCACGCCGCGACGTCGAAGCCTGGATCACCCAGAAGCGCATCAAGGTCAATGGCGTCGAGGCTACCCTCGGCCAGCGCGTCGACCTGCACGATGCAATCACCATTGATGGCAAAGTCATCAAGCGTGAAGAGGCCGCCGAATCGGTGCGCCGCGTGATCATGTACAACAAGCCCGACGGCGAGATCTGCACCCGTGACGACCCGGAAGGCCGTCCGACCGTGTTCGACAAGATGCCCAAGCCCAAAGAAGGCCGCTGGATCAACATCGGCCGCCTGGACATCAACACCACTGGCTTGCTGATGTTCACCACCGACGGTGAGCTGGCCAACCGCTTGATGCACCCGTCCTACGAGATGGACCGTGAGTACGCTGTACGTGTACGCGGCGAAGTCGATGACGAGATGATCGAACGCCTGAAGGCTGGCGTGGTGCTGGAAGACGGCCCGGCCAAGTTCACCGACATCAAGCAGGCGCCCGGTGGCGAAGGTTTCAACCACTGGTACCACTGCGTGGTGATGGAAGGCCGTAACCGTGAAGTACGTCGCCTGTGGGAATCCCAGGGCCTGGTGGTCAGCCGCCTGAAGCGCGTGCGTTTCGGCCCGGTGTTCCTCAACTCCGACCTGCCGATGGGCCGCTGGCGCGAAATGAGCCAGTACGAAGTCGACATCCTCAGTGCCGAAGTCGGCCTGACGCCGGTGGCCATGCCGCAGATGAACGCCAAGAGCAAAGACAAGCTTGAGCGTATGCAGCGTAAATCTTCGCGCCCTGTTGCGCGTACCGAGCGTGTTGCACGCACCTTGCGCCCTGCGCTGAATGCACCGGCGACCGGTGGGCGTATCTCCCGTGAGCCGCACATCGAAGGCGAGCGTCGCCCAACCGCGCCATCGCGTCAGGAAGGCGAGCGTGCGCCACGCACCCCGCGTCCTGCCCGTGGTGAAGCGCCAAGCGGCGGCCGTAGCAACCGTGGTGAAGCGGACCGCCCAGCGGACAACGCCAGCACCAAGCGCCCAGCCAAGCCCGCGGCGAACAAGCGCCCTGGTCCTAAACTGGTCGCCGACGAGCCGTCGGGCAAGCGCCGTGGCGCGCCGGCCGGTTCCGGTCAGCGTCCGGGTTTTGGTCGCAAGAAGCCGCAGTGATTTAACCGCTGTATAAAAAAACGCCAACCTTAGGGTTGGCGTTTTTTTTTGCTCTGAAAGTTGGTAACCCAATCAAGTGTGGGAGCTGGCTTGCCTGCGATGCGGGCACCTCGGTTTACCAGGCAAACCGCAGTGATGCTATCGCAGGCAAGCCAGCTCCCACAGGGATCCGCTTTGTTTCAACGAGGTGTGTTTAGAACGCAAATCTGCCATCAAACACCGGCTTGTCATCCAGCGCCAACACCCCGCTGGCAAAGATCAAATCCAAGTGATGGCTGCCTTTTTGCCCGCCGCCCAAGCCCAGGTGTAACCCGCAATGGCGCTCCTCGAAGCCGGCATTGCGTGCATACAAGTCTTTCACGCCCTCGTTGGTGCCAATCCCCAATTCCTCCACACGGCGGTTGGACGGGTTGGCATTCAGGTATTTATTGAAGTCGTCCGCCAGCCCTGGCACCTCGCTGGCCACGCTGCAAACCGTCGAGTTCTCGATCCACAGCTCCAGCGGTGATTGCAGCACGCCGTACTTACGCGCAAACGGGATGGTGCTGAGGAAGGTGCCAACAAACCGCACCTGGCCATTGATGGCTTCGCTGTGGGTGGCGATTTCGCCTGGTGCCAGGTCGTGGTTGCCGACCCCGTTGATATTGGTCCACTTCTTGATGCTGCTCAGTGGCGCTTCAAGGCGGGAGCCGTGTTTGTCGGTAAAGCTCAGCACGTTGGCCTGGGACATGCGCCGGATCAGCGTAGCGTTGAGGTCGGCGATGCGCTGCGGCTCGACGCTGAAGGTGTCGTAGAAATAGTCGCCATAATCCTTGAACAGCAGGGATTTCTTCCAGTGTTCGGCCATCACGCCTTGCAGGGCGCGAATAAAATCCGGGCCTTCGGCACGTGGGTTGGGCAGGGTCGAAGAGTCATACAGAAACAGGTACAGGTCGCAGGCTTCGATGGCGTGGGCCAGGGTGTCGCTGGGCGTGAGGTCCAGGCGCTGGCATTGGAAGTTGAAGCGTGCGGCGCTGCTGTGGGTGATTGCTTCGGCGATGGCGTCGTAGCGCTCGGTATGGCCCAGCAACACCGTCGGGCGGCTCAGGCCGTTGAGTGCCGGGTGGTGTGCGAGGTAGTAGAGGAAGTGTTCGACGGCGCGGGCCTTGTCCATGACGGGTGTCCTTCTGTGCCTTGGGTAAGGGGGCAGGTGCCGTGCACAGCACCTGCCGGATGCCTGCCGGGTGTTAGAAAGGCCACATCGCAGTGCCAAAGGGCACAACGGCATCGGCTTGCATCATTTCAACGGCGGCCTCATGGGTCGGCGCTTCAAACCAATCGTCGAGTTGCAGTTCGGTTTCCAGGTCGTTTTCCAGTGCTTGCATGGTATTTCTCCTAGAGGACGTTGTTTGAGAACGGCTTGCCAACGGGCTTCGCTGGCAAGTGAAAGAACCTAGGAGAGAGTGTTTGGAAATGCAAAATATTTATTGACACGGTCTCATTTGAATTTTTTCTTCTGTTTTTTCAGTGTGTTTTTTTATCCAGAAAAAACAGCAAATTGGCTGAACCGATTTTTCAAAAACTTCCCACTGACAGTTTTCCGTTAGCTGACGAAAAAGTCTGCCTGTAACGCTGGTTTTCCGGGGTGTAACGTTTAATTTACGAGTTTGTCCGGGTGTTACTGAGTGCCGTCCAGCTGTAAGGATTAGCTTACAGTTTGGTGTGTGCACTCTGTTGGGGCGTGCTGAAGCTGTCGAGCGGTGTACAATGCGCCGCGTTTTACTGTGACCCCCTTGCGTATCCACGCAAAAGGCCAAGACCTCAGGGTTTACCCACCCTGATCACTCCGTGCGGCCACGAGTCGGACGGGTTCGATTTCGTCACAGATAAAAACAAACAGGTGACGCATGACCGTTAGAAAGACGCTGTACTCCTGGTGCCTGCGCTGGGGTTTGAGCGGCGCTGCTTGAGTCGGTAATTCAAGGCAGCAACCTGCATTCGACATTCTCAAACCTTGCGTGAGACCCTTTTCATGAGTGGACCCCAATCTTCTTCAGGCGAGCTGAAACGCGGCCTGAAAAATCGGCATATCCAGTTGATCGCCCTCGGTGGCGCCATCGGCACCGGCCTGTTCCTGGGCTCGGCCGGCGTGCTCAAATCCGCCGGCCCTTCGATGATCCTGGGTTATGCCATCTGCGGCTTCATCGCCTTCATGATCATGCGCCAGCTCGGCGAAATGATCGTCGAAGAGCCGGTCGCCGGTTCCTTCAGCCACTTTGCCCATAAGTACTGGGGCGGTTTCGCCGGCTTCCTGTCGGGCTGGAACTGCTGGATTTTGTACATCCTGGTAGGGATGTCGGAGCTGACTGCGGTCGGCAAGTATGTGCACTACTGGTGGCCGGAGATCCCGACCTGGGTCTCGGCGGCGGCGTTCTTCGTATTGATCAACCTGATCAACCTGGCCAACGTCAAAGTCTTCGGTGAGGCCGAATTCTGGTTCGCCATCATCAAAGTCGTGGCTATCGTCGGCATGATTGCCCTGGGCAGCTATTTGCTGGTCAGCGGCAGCGGCGGTCCGCAAGCGTCGGTGAGCAACCTGTGGGACCACGGTGGGTTCTTCCCCCATGGCGTCGGCGGTTTGGTGATGGCCATGGCGATCATCATGTTCTCGTTCGGTGGTCTGGAAATGCTCGGTTTTACCGCTGCTGAGGCCGATCAGCCACGTACGGTGATCCCCAAGGCGATCAATCAGGTGATCTACCGCATCCTGATTTTCTACATCGGCGCCCTGGTGGTGCTGTTGTCGCTGACGCCGTGGGACAGCCTGCTGGCGACCCTTAACGCGTCCGGCGATGCCTACAGCGGCAGCCCATTCGTGCAGGTGTTCTCGATGCTGGGCAGCAACACCGCCGCGCACATCCTCAACTTTGTGGTGCTGACGGCGGCATTGTCGGTGTACAACAGTGGCACCTACTGCAACAGCCGCATGCTGCTGGGCATGGCTGAGCAGGGCGACGCGCCCAAGGCATTGGCCAAAATCGACAAGCGCGGCGTGCCGGTGCGCTCGATCCTCGCCTCGGCAGCGGTCACTCTGGTGGCGGTGTTGATGAACTACTTCATCCCGCAACACGCGCTGGAGTTGTTGATGTCGCTGGTGGTTGCCACCCTGGTAATCAACTGGGCGATGATCAGCTTTTCGCACTTCAAGTTCCGCCAACACATGAACCGCACCGGCCAGGTGCCGCTGTTCAAGGCGCTGTGGTATCCGTATGGCAATTACATCTGCCTGGCGTTCGTGGTGTTTATCCTGGTGATCATGCTGATGATTCCGGGGATTCAGGTGTCGGTATACGCAATCCCGGTGTGGGTAGCGTTCATGGCGGTGTGTTACTGGATCAAGAACAAGCGCAGTGCTGAAGCCGCATTGACCACGGCAAATGCAGCGCTGAAGTAAGCGACGCTCCATCGGCGATTAATACCCCTCTATTGAGGGGTATTTTTTTGCGATGCGATTCATCGGCTGTTTGCAATAACGCCACTCATGTAGGCGTTCAAGTCGCGAAAATCCTTGACGCTCCAGGCATGCGGCGCAACCTTCACACCATTGTCTTGCAGGGTTTTTGGGATCAGGTTGCCATTCGGGCGAAGGATCACCGAAGACACAATAACGCCCGGATAATCTGCCAGCCGTTTTTTGAAAGCAGGCGTTGTGAGGTCGGGCGTGGGCGGGCTGCTTTTCCTGGCCAATGGCCCGGAGGCCTTGAGGTCCGGGCCGTGGCACATGGCGCATCGCTGTGAATACAGGTTTTTGCCGTTGGCAGTGTCCGCGACGGACAGTGGCGTTTGAATGAGTGATAAAGTGCCGAGCACAGTGATGAATAGCCTTTTCATATTCCTGCGTCCTTGTTGTTTATGTTGTTGTGGCCCGTTGCCTAAGGTTTTTGATTGATGCTGGTAATTTCCAACAACGTGCACTTGCCCGATGCCGAGATCGAGTTGACCGCCATTCGCGCCCAGGGCGCCGGTGGGCAGAACGTCAACAAGGTGTCGAGCGCGGTGCACCTGCGGTTTGATATCCCGGCTTCATCGTTGCCGGCGTTCTATAAGGAGCGTTTGCTGGCGCTGCGTGACAGTCGTATCACCAGTGAAGGTGTGTTGGTGCTCAAGGCTCAGCAATACCGCACTCAGGAACAGAACCGTGCCGATGCACTGGAGCGCCTGGTGGAGTTGATCCTCAGCGCCACCAAGGTCGAAAAAAAGCGCCGCCCGACCAAACCCACCCTGGGTTCGAAAAAGCGTCGCCTGGAATCCAAGACCAAGCGCGGCAGCATCAAGGCCGGGCGCGGCAAGGTCGACTTCTAGGCGCCTCTCGCCTCGCGGGCCTTGGGGGCTTGCCGGTACAGGTAAACACTCAGCAGCAGACCACCGACCGACGCGAGGGCGGCAAACAGGAATATCGACGCAAAGCCGAAGCCTGCCGCCACCGCCCCGGCCAGTGGGCCGGTGATACCCAATGACAAGTCGATAAACAGCGAATAAGCCCCCACCGCCGCGCCACGGCTGGAGGCCGGCACCAGGTTGACGGCTTCTACGCCCAGTGCTGGAAACACCAGCGAAAAGCCAAACCCACTCAACGCCGCACCGGCCAGCGCCCATTGCGCGTCGGGTGCCAGCCATAGCAACAACAGGCCAAGGGCTTCTACCGACAGGCAGGCAATCGCCACACGAAAGCCGCCGATCCGGTTGATCAAATTGCCGAACAACAGGCGCGCGCCGATAAAACTGGCGCCGAACAGGCTCAATGCCCACACCGCGTTGTCCCAATGCTGGGTGGTGTAATACAGGGTGATAAAGGTGGCGATGGTGCCAAAACCAATCGAACCCAACGCCAGGGCACAGCCGTGTGGCAGTACGCGGCCGAGCACATTCATGAAGGGCAGGCGCACGCCGGCCACAATTGGCGCGGCTTCCTTGTTCCAGGCCAACAGCACGCCGAGCACTGCCAGCAGGATGATGCTGACGCCCATGCTCCACAGCCCCAAGTGGCTGACCAGCAGCACACCCAGCGGCGCACCGATGGCCAGCGCGCCGTAGCTGGCGATGCCATTCCACGAGATGACCTTGGCCGTGTTGGCGGCGCCGACCCGGCCGATGCCCCAGCCGATGGCGCCAGAGCCCACCAGGCTTTCCGCGCTGCCCAGCACCAGTCGGCCAATCAGCAGGCTGATCAGGCTGACGCCCGGCAGGCTGGAAAACCACGCCGCCAGCAACATGAACACGCCGCTCAGGCCGCAACCGACCAAGCCGATCAGCACCGCGCGCTTGCTGCCCAGGTTATCGATGATTTTGCCTGCATACGGACGGCTCAGCAGGGTGGCCAGGTATTGCACGCTGATTACCAAGCCCGCGATAACTGCGCCGTAGCCCAGTTGGCTGTGCACATAGCCCGGCAATACGGCCAGGGGAATACCGATGTTGAGGTAGCCGATAAAGGTAAACAGCACGATGGAAACGACTTGCAGCGTGACCGCCATGGGGCGCTGGGTATCTGGCATGGGGGAGGTCCACCGTCGCAGCAGGTAAAGATAGGCTGCTAATGATACCGATGCTTTGGCTTGTGCAGGGCGGTAAAAAGCAAAACGTCAGCTCAAAAAGACATCAGGCTTGAGGCGGGGCCAGCATTTGCGTGGTCACCAGGGCGGCCAAGGCGTTTTCCTGGGTGCCAAAACGCTTGAGCAGCAGGGCTTGATTCGTCCCTTATACACATCTTCGAGGCCACGAGACGTGGCATAGTAACCCGTCTTCCGTCTTTTTCTTGCTAAAAAAAAACGATATCGTACTATTCGTGAGTTTGTTATCTGTGTGTTATTCTTACCG
>NZ_WKDV01000072.1:0-18374 GCF_021605825.1 Pseudomonas sp. PA-6-3C | reverse complement strand
CCCTCACCCACTCCTGCGTGCCCCCACCATGAACCTGGCCCCCAACTTCCCCGAAGACCCCGTGATGCAGCAGCTTCTGCAACTGTTGCACGAAGAAATCGGACTGCCGAAGCACAAGACCCTGCGCCTCGAAACCTCGATCAACCTCGAGCTCGGCTGCGACGGCGCCGAGGCCAAGCAATTGATGGAAGCGATGGAGCAAGAGTTTGCCCTCGACTTGGGCGACTACGATGCTTATCGTTACTTCAAACCGCCGGTGTTCGATGTGTTCCTCAAGCGCCGCGCCAAGGGCCGGGGCGATAAGGTGCCGCTGACCATCGGCATGCTCTACCTGGCGATCAAGACCCATAGTTGGGATACGCAAACCCTGGAAAACTTGAGCTGATCCCAAGACCACCGAATACCGGTGTGGGAGCTGGCTTGCCTGCGATGGCATCACCTCGGTATTACTGACAGACCGAGTCGCCTGCATCGCGGCGGTGCGACGATTCGACAAGCCCGGCTCCCACACTGAAGTTGCTGACACAACAACAAGGACCTTACATGGACGTAATAATGGGCCTGCTGGCCGCCCTGCTCTGGGGCGGCACGGACTTTCTCGTGGGCCTCAACGCCCGAGCCGTGGGCGTTAAACGCGCGGTGTATTTCGGCCAAGCCCTTGGCTTTTTGATCATGACGCTGTTGCTGGTGATCTTCCCGGCCTTCCTGTTCAAATCTCTGAATGCCCCATTGAGCGTCTGGCTCCTGGGCATCACCGCCGCCCTGCTCACCGTCTCCGGCGCGCTGGCGCTGTCCAAGGCCTTCGCCCTGGGCAAAGCCGCCATCGTTGCGCCTTTGGTAACGTCTTACGGCGTAGTGACCACCCTGCTGTCCTGGGCCAGTGGCGAACACATCAACCTGATCCAACTCGGCTGCATCGGCCTGTGCGTAATCGGCGTGATCCTGTCCAGCATCCACAAGGACAACGGCACGCCCCACAACAACCCGCGCCAGTCCATCGCCTACGCCATGCTCGCCGCCTTGCTGTACGGCACCAGCTTCTGGTTGCAAGGTCGCTACACGCTGCCGGCGCTGGGGCCGATCACCATGTTGTGGCTGGGTTACCTGGTGGGCCTGTGCGTGCTGGTGGTGATGGTGCTGAAGATCAAGGACGGCCTGAAGATCCCGCCGTTGAAAAACTGCGCAACCTTGACCGGTGCGAGCCTGATGAACCTCGGCGGGTTCTCGGCGTTTTCCTGGGGCGCGATGGCGGGCTCGGTTTCGGTGGTGACGGTGATCAGTACATTGTCCGGCGGGATTGCGGCGATTCTGGGGTATGTGTTTTTCAAGGAGCGGTTGTCGGCGGTGCAGGTGCTGGGCGTTGCATTAGTGCTGGTCGGCGCCGTGGTTTTGCATATCGCCATCTAACCTGTCGCCCACAAAAAAGCCGCCCCGGAGGGCGGCTTTTTCACAACAACCGAACCTTACAACTTAGGCCCGGCCGCCTTGATCGCATCGCTCACTTCAAACTTCTTGAAGTTCTCGATGAACAGACCCGCCAGCGCTTTCGCCGCTTCGTCGTAGGCAGCCTTGTCAGCCCAGGTGTTACGCGGGTTCAACAGGCCGGTATCAACGCCCGGTACGGCCAAAGGCACGTCGAGGTTGATGGTGTCGAGGTGTTCGGTTTGTGCACCGATCAACGCGCCGCTCTGGATCGCTGCGATCACGCCGCGAGTGGTCGGGATGTTGAAGCGCTTGCCGACGCCGTAGCCGCCGCCGGTCCAGCCGGTGTTGACCAGGTAAACCTTGGAGCCGAAGCCGCGCACACGCTTGATCAGCAGTTCTGCATACTCACCGGCTGGGCGTGGGAAGAACGGCGCGCCGAAGCAGGTGGAGAAGGTCGACTTGATGCCGCTGCCCGAACCCATTTCGGTCGAGCCCACCAAAGCGGTGTAGCCGGACAGGAAGTGGTAGGCCGCTTGTTCTTCGCTGAGGATCGAGACGGGCGGCAGTACGCCGGTCAGGTCACAGGTCAGGAAGATCACAGCGTTTGGCTCGCCGCCCAGGTTCTTCTCGGAACGCTTGGCAACGTGCTCCAGCGGGTAGGCGGCGCGGCTGTTCTGGGTCAGGCTGACGTTGGTGTAGTCGGCGTGCTTGGCATCGTCGATCACCACGTTTTCAAGCACGGTGCCGTGCTTGATGGCTTTCCAGATTACCGGCTCGTTCTTCTCGGAGAGGTCGATGCACTTGGCATAGCAACCGCCTTCGATGTTGAACACCACGCCTTCGCCCCAGCCGTGTTCATCGTCACCGATCAGGTAACGGCTTTCGTCAGCCGACAGGGTGGTTTTACCGGTGCCCGACAGACCGAAGAACAGAGTCACGTCGCCGGCTTCGCCGATGTTGGCGGCGCAGTGCATTGGCAGCACGTCGGCGGCCGGCAGCAGGAAGTTCTGCACCGAGAACATGGCTTTTTTCATTTCACCGGCGTAACGCATGCCGGCGATCAGCACTTTTTTCTGGGCGAAATTGAGGATCACGCAACCGTCGGAGTTGGTGCCGTCACGCTCTGGCACGCATTCGAAGTTGGCGACGTTAAGCACTTGCCACTCATCACGGCCGGCCGGGTTGTACTGGGCCGGGTTGATGAACAGGCAACGACCGAACAGGTTCTGCCAGGCAGTCTGGGTGGTCATTTTCACGGCCAGGTAGTGGTCTTCTGCAGCCCCTACGTGAACATGGGAAACGAAATGCTCTTGCGCGTTGTTGAATGCCTCGACGCGAGCCCACAGGGCATCGAACTTGTCGGCCGGGAACTTGCGGTTGATCGGGCCCCAGGCAATTGCGTCCTGGGTGGAAGGCTCTTCAACGATGAAACGGTCAACCGGCGAACGACCGGTGCGGTGACCGGTTTCTACGACCAGCGCGCCAGTATCGGCAAGCACGCCTTCACCGCGCTGCAGGGCTTCTTTGACCAGATCGTCAACACTCAGATCGGTGTATACGGCGTTATTGGCTTGCGTCATGAGGTTCCCCGTCGGCCTATGGCCGAGTGCTCCAAACGTTTTGTAGTAGAAAGTTGCGCACTACTACCGCGAAAAAAGTGGGCCGGATTATGCCAGAAAAGCCCAAAAAGAGTAGGGTCCTCCCGTCAGAACTGCGCTAATCCGGCGTTTGTCAGGTGATTTACCTGTGCTTAAACGTTTTAGTGGCGGGTGTCGGAGGGGGTGTCGATGCCTGCGCCGGCGAATAATTGGGCGACATCGGCCGCATCGAACAGGTAGCGCTGGTTGCAGAATTGGCAGTCGATCTCGATATTGCCGCCATGTTCCACCACCAATTGCTGCGCATCTTCCAGGCCCAGGCTAACCAAGGCGTTGGCCGAGCGCTCACGTGAACAACTGCAACGGAAGCGCAGGCCCTGGGCGTCGAACAGGCGCACGGCTTCTTCGTGGTAAAGGCGATGCAGGATGGTTTCGTTATCCAGGCCCAGCAGTTCTTCAGCCGTCAGGGTGCCGGCCAGGGCGGTCAGTTTGCGCCAGCTGTCGGTGCGCTCATCGTCGTCCTTGATGCGGTCAGCCGGCAATTGCTGAAGCAGCAGGCCACGGGCGCGCTTGCCGTCAGCGTTGAGCCAGAATTTGGTGCCGACCTGCTGGGACATCACGAAATAGTTGGTAAAGCAGTCCGATAGGGTTTCGCCGTCGAGGTCGACGATGCCCTGGTAACGCTGGCCTTCGGTCGGGTCGACGGTGATCGCCAGCACGCCATTGGCCATCAGGTCTGACAAGGTCGCGTCCGGGGCGATCTGGTCCGCTTCGTAACGGGCCAGGCCACGGATTTCGCGCTCGCTCGAGCACTCGATCATCAACATCGGCACCGGGCCTTCGGAACGGGCCTGCAAGATCAGCAAACCATCGAACTTCATGGTGCCTACCAGCAGCGAGGCCGCCGCCATCAGCTCACCGAGCAGTTGCGCAACCGGCTCCGGATAGGGGTGCTTGGCAAGGACTTCGGCATAGCTGCGCTCCAGCGAGACCAGTTCGCCGCGGGCGTCGTTCTCATCGAAGATGAAGCGTTGGGTGAAGTCGGTATCCGGTAGATCAGTCATAGGTCTGGGTATCTGAATTGATGACAAATTGGTTACAAGGTTTATAGAATTAAACGCTTTGGCACCTTTTTGGTGCGTTTTTACAGAGCGAAGAGGGACAGTTTATGAACAATCCGGGTTTGTTCCAAGCCAGGTGGAACCTCCGGGGGTGGGCCTTTTGCAATCTAGTCGCTATCGGGCTGCTGTGTTTTTGGCTGTGGCCCACGGGACAGATGCTGTGTGTGGTTTTCGACGAATGGCTGTTTCATCTGCTTAATGACCCATTGGCAAGCAATTCGACATGGTTGCATGTGTGGGCGGTGGCCAGTTTGCGACCGTTTGATGCCGTGGTTGGGGTGATTTTGCTGGCACTGCTGATTCGCGGCGACTGGGTGTTCAAGGCCATTCAGGTGCGACAGGCATTCTTCGGTTTCCTCAGCATTCTGCTGCTGTTGCTGTTTATCCGTATGCTGTTTTCCAAGCTCACGGCGCAAATGGGCTGGCAGCACAACAGCCCGTCGATGGTGATCAGCGGCGCGATTCATATGAGCGATTATTTCCCGGGCCTGGAGAAAACCTGGGAGTTGAAGGATCGTTCCAGCCAGAGCTTCCCGGGCGATCATGCGTCGGTGCTGCTGATCTGGGGCATGTTCATGACGGTGTTTGCCCAGCGTTTCACCCAAATAGTGGTGATCTGGGGCTTGGCATTGTTGTTCATGATGCCGCGGCTGGTGGCGGGCGCACATTGGGGCCAGGACGACTACATCGGCGGAGTGCTGCTGGCGTTGCTGGCGCTGGGTTGGGGGTATTACACGCCGTTTGCGGCGAAAGTGTCGGGGTTGCTGATACGGGTGACGGCGCCGGTTTTCGGGTTGCTCGGGAAGCTGCCAGTCATCGGGCGGTTGAGTGTCATGCGCATAGCCGCGTAACACCGCAGCCCTAATGTGGGAGCTGGCTTGCCAGCTCCCACATTTTTGATCTCCTTTTGAAGGAAGATCCGTGTCATTAATCATCATTGCCACTGCCGCGAAACTTGAACAAATCGCGACGCTGCTTCTTGCTCGGCTTGCCGTCGGTGGTCATGCCGGTTGCGCCGGCCTTACGCATAGCGGCCGCGTTTTCGCGCTTGGCGATGCTGGCCTCGGTCTCGGCGTAAAGCGCCTGCGCTTCTGGAGCACCACGGCGCACGACGGAAAGCGCCTGGACGACAACCGTCTTTTCGTCAAAACCTGTACGAATCTGCAGCTCGTCTCCGACGCGCGGTTCCTTGCCCGGCTTGCAGCGCTCGCCGCGATGGTGCACCTTGCCGCTTTCGATGGCCGCCTTGGCCAGGGCACGGGTTTTATAAAAACGCGCCGCCCACAACCACTTGTCCAAACGGACCTTTTCTTCCTCTTCCTGCTTTTGAGCCACTTGAATTCCTCGCTCTGAAAAATGTCGCAACTTTACCGTTGAACCCCTTCAACGCATAAATCCCAAGCCTCACCTAAGATACGCCAGACACCCGATTTTTTGCGGGACTTTGCATTCCACCCACTGATTACCAACACCGGAGCGATATCTGTCGCCATTTGCCGGATATTCTGCGTGAATACCGCGAATTCGGCGCCTGGCCCTTGATGAAGTTTGGGGATTGTCACAATCCATGCGCAGTTGGACGTTACTGTCCTCGACGACTACGAAGTATTTCTGAATGACCGGTTACCCATATTGAAGACATTTGACCATTTGACCGTTGTGGGTCTGCGCGAGTGGGTGGCCCTTCCCGACCTGGGAGTGGCTGGCCTGCGCGCGAAGATCGACACCGGTGCCAGTACCTCGAGCCTGCATGCCACCGATATCGAGCCCTTTGAGCGCGACGGTGAGAAGTGGGTGCGCTTTACCGCGCACCTGGGCAGCGTGGTGCAACTGCGTCATCGTCGCTGCGAAGCGCCCCTGGTGACGATGAAAACTATCAAGAGCTCCAACGGCCATGCGCAGGTGCGGTATGTAATCAGCACCACCCTGGCACTGGGTGACCGAGTATGGCGGGTGGAATTCACCCTGGCCTGTCGCAAGGCCATGCGTTACCGCCTGTTGCTGGGCTCCAAGGCGCTGATTGACGGCCAGTTGGTGGTCAACCCCGGCGTCAAGTACGTTCAAGACAAGCCGGTGTTCCCGGTCTCTACTATTTCTGCCCCAGGTGCTGCATGAAGATTGCTGTGCTGTCGCGAAACCCGCGTCTGTATTCCACCCGCCGCCTGGTCGAGGCCGGCACCGAACGTGGCCATGAAATGGTGGTGATCGACACGTTGCGTGCCTATATGAACATTGCCAGCCACAAGCCGCAGATCCACTACCGGGGCAAACCGCTGGAAGGCTTTGATGCGGTGATCCCGCGGATCGGCGCTTCGGTGACGTTCTACGGCTGCGCGGTGTTGCGCCAGTTTGAAATGATGGGCGTGTTCCCGCTCAATGAGTCGGTAGCCATCGCCCGTTCGCGGGACAAGCTGCGCTCCCTGCAATTGCTGTCGCGCCGGGGTATCGGCCTGCCGGTGACCGGCTTTGCCCACTCCCCCGATGACATCCCCGACCTGATCGAGATGGTCAACGGCGCACCGCTGGTGATCAAGGTGCTCGAAGGTACCCAAGGTATCGGCGTGGTGCTGTGTGAGACGGCGACTGCCGCCGAGTCGGTGATCGAGGCGTTCATGGGCCTCAAGCAGAACATCATGGTGCAGGAATACATCAAGGAAGCCGGCGGTGCGGATATTCGCTGCTTCGTGGTCGGCGACAAGGTGATCGCAGCCATGAAACGCCAGGCCAAGCCAGGTGAGTTCCGCTCCAACCTGCACCGTGGCGGCAGTGCCAGCCTGATCAAGATCACCCCGGAAGAGCGCATGACCGCGCTGCGGGCCGCCAAAGTGATGGGCCTGGCAGTGGCGGGCGTGGATATCCTGCGCTCCAACCACGGCCCGCTGGTGATGGAGGTGAATTCATCACCGGGCCTGGAAGGGATCGAGACCACCACCGGCAAGGATGTGGCGGGGATCATCATTCAGCATCTGGAGAAGAATGGTGGGCCGAATATGACCCGGACCAAGGGCAAGGGCTGAATAAGCTCAACCTACCAAACACCGCAAAACAGTGTGGGAGCTGGCTTGCCTGCGATAGCAGGTGTATCAGTCAACGAATGGTTTGCTGACCCACCGCTATCGCAGGCAAGCCAGCTCCCACATTTGATTGATGTTGTTTTTTAGACCGCATCCCTTGGCAGCATCAAGCCCAGCGGCAAGCGCACCCGCGCTTCCAGGCCGCCTTCTTCGCGGTTGCGCAGCTCAACATTGCCGCCATGCATCGAAGCAATTCGCCGCACAATCGCCAGCCCCAGCCCCGTACCCTTGCCGCCCCGCGCACGGTCGCCACGGGTGAATGGGTTGAAAATACCTTCCAGCTCCGCCGGGTCGATGCCCGTACCACGGTCCATCACGCTCAACACCACATAGGGCGCCGTGCTGTCGCCGGACACATAGGCGGCCACTTCCACATCTGAACCCGCGTGATGCAAGGCGTTGCCGATCAGGTTGTTCAGCAGGCGCTTCATCGACACCCGACGCAATGCAAACGGCTGGATCGGCTCCAGACGCATGCGCACCTGTTCGCCATTCTGGTTGTAGGGCGCTACCACCTCACGCACCAGGTCCGTGAGGTCGACTTCCTCCACCACCTCATCACGGCCATCGCGGATAAACGCCAGGAACTGATCGAGAATCGCGTCCATGTCCTCGATGTCGCGCACCATGTCGTCGGTCAGGTCGTTATGGTTGCCCATCAACTCCAGGGACAGCCGCAAACGCGTGAGCGGCGTGCGCAAGTCATGGGACACGCCCGCCAGCATCAGCTCGCGTTCGCGCCCGGCCTGTTCGACATCCTCCGCCATCTGGTTGAAGGCACCGTACACCTCGGTCATCTCACTGGGCGTATCGCTGATCGGCAGGCGCACACTGCGCCCCTGCCCGAGTTGGCGGGCGGCAAACACCAGGCGTTTAAGCGGTTGGTTGAGCTGTCGGACGAAAATCCACGCGGACGCGGTTGAAAGTAAACCGATGGCCAGGAACCAGCCCAACACGTTCCAGATTTTTTGCCCGCGCAGCGGATGGGGGTAAAGGGGCACCTTGATCCAGGCATCTCCCAGACTCGGAGCCCTGACCCAGAGTGCAGGTGAAACATGCATGCGCAGGCGCACCTCGGTGTCCTCTCCCAGCTCAGCCTGCATCTGACGCTGATAAATCTCGCTGTAAGGCCAATGCTGCTCACCTTCGGGCACACCAGCGCCGTCGACTCGAATCAGCGTCGAAGCCTTTGCTACCTTTTCGCGGTTTTCAGGGTCAACGGCCCAGTAGGCACGCAGTGTCAGGGCGACACCGTGGCTGTACTGCCTGTCTACCAGCACGTCTTCGTTCATCAATAGATAAACCAGCGTGAGCGCCTTGGAAAACAGAACGACGATCAGCACCAGCCAAAGGGTGCGAGAGAAGAAACTTTGCGGGAACCACAACGGGGTTTTCATAGGAGACAGCTAAACACCTTGCAGGAACGAGCGGCGCTCGCAGAATTGCAGACGCCGGGCATCCCGTCGACCCTCATGGAGTCAAACGCCGGGATGCCCGCCCCTGCAAGTCATCGGTCACTTGGTTGCAGTGCCATCCGGCACAAACACATAACCCACGCCCCACACCGTCTGGATGTACCGCGGCTTGGCCGGGTCCGGCTCGATCATCCGGCGCAGACGCGAGATCTGCACGTCGATGGAGCGCTCCAGGGCGTCCCATTCGCGGCCACGGGCCAGGTTCATCAGCTTGTCGCGGGTCAACGGCTGGCGAGCATTCATCACCAATGCCTTGAGCACGGCGAACTCGCCGGTGGTCAGCATGTGCACTTCTTCGCCACGCTTGAGTTCGCGGGTCGCCAGTGACAGCTCGTATTCGCCAAAGGTGACGCTCTCGTCTTCGCTGCCTGGCGCGCCCGGTACCGGCGGTGCCTGGCGACGCAATACGGCCTTGACCCGGGCCATCAACTCGTCAGGGTTGAACGGCTTGGCCAGGTAGTCATCAGCGCCCAGTTCCAGGCCCTTGATGCGGCTCAGCTCATCGCCCTTGGCGGTCAGCATGATGATGGGGATCTGGTTGTTCGCACCGCGCAGGCGCTTGCAGGCGGTAAGGCCGTCTTCGCCGGGCAGCATCAGGTCGAGTACGACCAGGTTGAACACTTCGCGCCCCAACAGGCGGTCCATCTGTTCGGTGTTCGGCACCGCGCGGGCACGGTAGCCCTTGGAGTTGAAAAAACGTTCCAGCAGGCTGCTCAGCCCCGGATCGTCGTCAACGATGAGAATTTTTTCGCCTTCAGCAGTTTGTGCAGTGCTGCTCATTAGATGCTCCTCTTATCTCGGCGCGCATTATGGCGTAGCTGCCGTTATACGCACCGTGTGCATTGTTAGCAGATTTTTCCTCCACCGCCAGCGAACCCGCGTCCTACAACCACCGGCGCAGTACCCCCCAAGGGCAGAACGCTGGTTATAATGCGGCGCCTTCACGCAGGGCACTGTCAGACTTTACTGTTTGCAGCCTCAGCCGTTTTTTCAGCGCGGGGCAGCAATTTCCCGATTTCGAGGGTCAATAGGCAGCCTTTTGACCCAGGCAGCGGTGCCGCTGGCGCCGCTCAACCAGCCTCGCAACGCCTTGTTTTCCGGGTCTGCGAGCTGCTTTCAAGAATTTCAGGTGGTTTTATGGACAGCATCAACAGCCGCATTGCCGAGGAACTCGGTGTACGCCCACAACAGGTCGAAGCGGCCGTCGCGCTACTGGATGAAGGCTCCACGGTGCCTTTCATCGCCCGTTACCGTAAAGAAGTGACCGGCAGCCTCGACGACACCCAATTGCGTCACCTGGAAGAGCGCCTGCGCTACCTGCGAGAACTCGACGAACGGCGCATCAGCATCCTCGCCAGCATCGAGGAACAGGGCAAGTTGACCCCGCAACTGGAACGCGACATCAAGCTCGCCGACACCAAGACCCGCCTCGAAGACCTTTACCTGCCGTACAAACAGAAGCGCCGCACCAAGGGCCAGATCGCCCTGGAAGCCGGTTTGGGCGAGCTGGCCGACGGCCTGTTCAACGACCCGTCGCTGGCCCCGGAAGCCGAAGCCGCGCGCTTTATCGATGCCGAAAAAGGCGTCGCCGACGTCAAGGCCGCCCTCGAAGGTGCCAAGTACATCCTCATGGAGCGTTTCGCTGAAAACGCCGGCCTGCTGGAAAAACTGCGCACCTACCTCAAGCAGGAAGCCATTCTCAGTGCTCGCGTTATCGCCGGCAAAGAGGAAGAAGGCGCCAAATTCCGCGATTATTTCGAGCACGACGAGCCGCTCAAGAGCATGCCGTCGCACCGGGCACTGGCGATTTTCCGGGGTCGCAACGAGGGCATTCTCAGCTCGGCGCTGAAAGTCGGCGACGAATTGCCGGGCACCATGCACCCGTGCGAAGGCATGATCGGGCAACAATTCGGCATCCAGAATCAGAACCGTCCTGCGGACAAGTGGCTCGGTGAAGTCGTGCGCTGGACCTGGAAGGTCAAGCTCTACACCCACCTGGAAACCGACCTGCTCGGCGAGTTGCGCGACGGCGCCGAAACCGAGGCGATCAACGTGTTCGCCCACAACCTGCACGACCTGCTGCTGGCCGCACCGGCCGGCCCGCGCGCCACGTTGGGCCTCGACCCGGGCTTGCGTACCGGCTGCAAGGTTGCGGTGGTCGACTCCACCGGCAAGCTGCTGGACCACGCCACCGTGTACCCGCACGTGCCGCACAACAAGTGGGACCAGACCCTCGCCATCCTGGCCGCCCTGTGCGCCAAGCACGCCGTGGACCTGATCGCCATCGGCAATGGCACCGCCAGCCGTGAAACCGACAAGCTGGCCGCCGAGCTGATCAAAAAATACCCCGCCATGAAGATGACCAAGGTCATGGTTTCCGAGGCCGGCGCTTCGGTGTACTCGGCGTCGGAACTGGCTTCCAAGGAATTCCCGGACCTCGACGTGTCGATCCGTGGCGCCGTCTCCATTGCTCGCCGCCTGCAGGACCCGCTGGCAGAGCTGGTGAAGATCGACCCTAAATCCATTGGTGTCGGCCAGTACCAGCACGACGTGTCGCAGCTGAAACTGGCGCGCGGCCTGGATGCGGTGGTGGAAGATTGCGTGAACAAGGTGGGCGTGGATGTAAACACCGCCTCGGTCGCGCTGCTGGCGCGTATTTCCGGGCTTAACACCACCCTGGCGCAGAACATCGTCACCCACCGCGACGAAAACGGTGCGTTCAAAACCCGCGCTGCGCTGAAGAAAGTCGCACGCCTGGGCGAAAAAACCTTTGAACAGGCCGCCGGCTTCCTACGGGTCATGAACGGCGATAACCCGCTGGACTCGTCTGCGGTTCACCCGGAAGCCTACCCGCTGGTGCAGCGTATTGCCGCCGAGACCGACCGCGATATCCGTTCGCTGATCGGTGACGCCGCGTTCCTCAAGCGCCTGGACCCGAAGAAGTACACCGACGAAACCTTCGGTGTGCCGACCATCACCGACATCCTGCAAGAGCTGGAAAAACCTGGCCGCGACCCGCGTCCCGAGTTCAAGACCGCCGAGTTCCAGGACGGTGTTGAAGACCTCAAGGACCTGCAGCCGGGCATGATCCTCGAAGGCGTGGTCACCAACGTGACCAACTTTGGCGCCTTTGTGGATATCGGCGTGCATCAGGACGGTTTGGTGCACATCTCTGCGCTTTCGGAGAAGTTCATCAAGGATCCACGCGAAGCGGTAAAAGCCGGTGACGTGGTCAAGGTCAAGGTCATGGAAGTCGATATCCCGCGCAAACGCGTGGGTCTGTCGATGCGCATGAGCGACACCCCAGGCGAGAAAATCGACGGCGCCCGTGGTGCACGCCCAGGCTCGGCCCCGCGCCAATCCCAGGGGAACGCGCCGCGTAAAGAGCCCACCGCCACGGCCGCGCCGAGCAACAACGCGATGGCGTCGCTGTTTGCCAACGCCAAGCAGTTGAAGAAACGCTGATGGAAACCCCGGCCGGTTTGACCCAGAGCGCGTTCAGCGAACTGATCGGCTGCCGCCTGCAACGCCTGGACGAGGGCGTTGCCGAGGTGGCCCTGACCCTGGAGCCGCAACTGCGCAACCGCGCGGGCAAGCTCCATGGCGGGGCGATTTTCAGCCTGGTCGACATCACCATGGGGCTGGCCTGTTCCAGCGCCCATGGATTTGACCAGCAGAGCGCGACCATCGAGTGCAAGATCAACTATATCCGCGCCGTCGAAGACGGTGATGTGCTGTGCACCAGCCGGGTGATTCACGCCGGCAGACGCACATTGGTGGTCGAAGCCGATGTGTATCAAGGCGAAAGACTTGTCGCAAAAGCACAAGGCACCTTCGCTGTCCTCTAGCTCCCCGCCCTCGATTTGAGTTAATTTCGGCGCTGCGACAACAGCGTCGGAATTTTCTTGCTGCGCTATAGCCCAATTCATGGAGTGAAGTAGGCTTTTTCAATGTGAGCCAAATCGACTCTAAACCAGGCGATAACGCCAGTTTCAACTTCACCCTTGTAGACCGTCCTGCCCACCCCCATATTGGGGCGACTGACGCGTGAAGGAATCCAACTTGAGCGAACTTCTCAACCGCCGCCTGGCCCTGCTCGGCAAGCGCGAACACCTCTCCCTGCTAGAGCAATGCTTGCACGGCATCGAGCGTGAATGCCTACGCGTCACCGGTGAGGGTCGCCTGGCACAAACGCCGCATCCAGAAGCCCTGGGCGCCGCGTTGACCAATGAATTGATCACCACCGACTACTCGGAATCGCTGCTGGAGTTCATCACTCCCGCCCTGCCCAACCCGGCCGACACCCTGAGCAGCCTGGACAAGATCCATCGGTTTGCCTACAGCAAGCTCGGCAGCGAGTACCTGTGGAGCCCTTCGATGCCGTGCCCGTTGCCGGCCGAGGAAGATATTCCGATCGCCTACTACGGCACCTCCAATATCGGCCAGCTCAAGTACGTGTACCGCAAGGGCCTGGCCCTGCGTTACGGCAAGACCATGCAGTGCATCGCTGGCATCCACTACAACTTTTCCCTGCCGGAACAGCTGTGGCCGTTGCTCAAGGAGACTGAAGGCTTCGTCGGCACCGACCGCGACTACCAGTCCACCGCCTACATCGCGCTGATCCGTAACTTCCGCCGCTACAGCTGGCTGCTGATGTACCTGTTTGGTGCTTCACCGGCCCTGGACGCGGGCTTCCTGCGCGGTCGTTCGCACCAACTTGAAGTGCTGGACGCCGACACGCTGTACTTGCCGTACGCCACCAGCCTGCGCATGAGCGACCTGGGTTACCAGAGCAACGCTCAGGCTGGGCTGACGCCGTGCTACAACGACTTGAACAGCTACACCGACAGCCTGCGCGAAGCGGTGGCAACGCCCTACGCGCCTTACGTCGAAATCGGCACCCATAAGGATGGTGAATGGGTGCAGCTCAACACCAACATCCTGCAGATCGAAAACGAGTACTACTCCAACATCCGCCCCAAGCGCGTGACCTACACCGGCGAGCGGCCGATCCAGGCGCTGATGGCCCGTGGCATCCAGTACATCGAAGTGCGCTGCCTGGACATCAACCCGTTCCTGCCGATGGGCATCGACCTGCCGGAGTCGCGTTTCCTTGATGCGTTCCTGCTGTACTGCGCGTTGAACGACAGCCCGCTGTTCGCCAACAACGAGTGTGGCAATGCCACCTCCAACTTCCTCAGTGTGGTCAAGGAAGGCCGTCGCCCAGGCCTGCAATTGCAGCGTGAAGGCCAGGCGGTGGACATGAAGGAATGGGCCACCGAGCTGCTGGAGAAGATCGCCCCGCTGGCGGCCTTGCTGGATGAGAGCCATGGCATCACCGAGCACAGCCAGGCGCTGGACGCTCAGTTGGCGAAGGTCAAGGACTCGTCCCTGACGCCGTCGGCCCAAGTGCTGGCAGCGATGGCCGAGCGCAAAGAGAGCTTTGCGCAATTCTCCCTGCATCAGAGCGAGGTGCACGCCGCGCACTTCCGCCAGGAGCCTTTACCAGCCGAGGAGCAGGCACGCTTTGAAGAGTTGGCACGTAAGTCGCTGGCTCAGCAGGTGGAGCTTGAGCAAAACGAAGTGGGCGACTTTGACGTGTTTGTCGGCTCGTACCAGGCAAGCATTCTGGCGATCAGTAACTAAAGCATCACGCCATCTCCTGTGGGACCTGGTTTGTGTGGGAGCTGGCTTGCCTGCGATGCAAACACCTCGGTGTATCAGTGATACCCAGGTGATGCTATCGCAGGCAAGCCAGCTCCCACATTTGCCTTCATTGGGTTGAAGATTGCGCTCACTCTTCTCCTCATAAGCTAATTCGAAAATGTTATTTATTTTCGAGTTCTTAGATCATTTAGTCTCCTCACGCGCCGACCCTCGGCCGCCTGATTGAGGAGCTTCCCCTTGAAACTGCTTACCCCATTGCGCCTCTTGGCCGCATTGTCCCTGGCCGGTGCCAGCCTGTTTGCCCAGGCGGCAGATGTGACCATCGCCTACCAGACCACCGTAGACCCGGCGAAAGTCGCCCAGGCCGACGGTGCGTATGAAAAAGCTACCAACGCCAGGATCGACTGGCGCAAATTCGACAATGGCGCCGACATCATCGCCGCCATTGCTTCCGGCGACGTCCAGATCGGCTACCTCGGTTCCAGCCCGCTGACCGCTGCGGTAACGCGCAAAGTACCCGTTGAAACCTTCCTGGTCGCCACCCAGATCGGCGGCGCCGAAGCGCTGGTAGCGCGCAATGGTTCGGGGATCAACAGCCCACAGGACCTGGTCGGCAAAAAGATTGCCGTGCCTTTCGTGTCTACCGGCCACTACAGCCTGTTGGCCGCGCTGAAACACTGGAACATCGACCCTTCCAAAGTGACCATCCTCAACCTCGCACCACCGGCAATCATTGCGGCGTGGAAGCGCGGTGATATCGACGCGACATACGTGTGGGACCCGGCCCTGGGCGTTGCCAAGGAAAACGGCAAAGTGCTGATCACTTCCGGCGAGCTGGCCAAGTTCGGCGCGCCCACCTTCGATGCCTGGATCGTGCGCAAAGACTTCGCCGAAAAACACCCGGAAATCGTCACGGCCTTCGCCAAAGTCACCCTGGACGCCTACGCCGCCTACCGCAAAGACCCACAGGCCTGGCTGGCCGACAAAGGCAACGTCGACAAGCTGGTGAAGCTCTCCGGCGCCAAGGCCAGTGATATCCCACTGCTGCTGCAAGGCAACGTCTACCCACTGGCCGCTGACCAAGTAACCCTGCTGGGCGCACCGACCACCAAGGCTGTGACCGACACCGCCGCGTTCCTCAAGGAACAAGGCAAAGTCGACGCCGTGCTGCCGGACTACGCCCCTTACGTCAGCGCCAAGTTCATCACTAACTGATTCAAGGAGTTCATCGCGATGGCCTTGCTACAACTGGAGCGCATCAGCGCACAGTACCCAGGCGCCACAGAACCGGTACTGTCCGATATCTCACTCGACCTTGGGCCTCAGCAATTGCTGGTGGCCCTCGGCCCGTCCGGCAGTGGCAAGACTTCGCTGTTGAACCTGATTGCCGGCTTCGTCGAACCTTCTGCCGGGCGCATCACCCTCGATGGCGTGCCGGTCAAAGGCCCGAGCGCCGAACGCGGCGTGGTGTTCCAGGACGACGCTCTGCTGCCCTGGCAGGACGTGCTGGCCAACGTCGGCTTCGGCCTGGAACTGGCCGGTGTGCCCAAGGCACAACGCGAAGTGCGCGCCCGGGAAATGCTCGCACTCGTCGATTTGGCCGGTTTCGACAGCCGCCGTATCTGGCAGCTTTCCGGTGGCCAGAAACAGCGTGTCGGCCTGGCCCGCGCGCTGGCGGCTGACCCTCGCGTGCTGCTGATGGACGAGCCTTTCGGCGCCCTCGATGCCTTCACCCGCGAACAGATGCAGGAGTTGCTCCTGCAAGTCTGGCGGCGCACGGCCAAGCCGGTGTTCCTGATTACCCATGACATCGAAGAAGCGGTATTTCTCGCCACCGACCTGATCCTGCTGGCGCCCAACCCAGGCCAGATCGTCGAGCGCCTGCACCTGGACTTCGGTCAACGCTACGCCGCCGGTGAATCGGCGCGGGCGATCAAGTCCGACCCGCGCTTTATCGAAACCCGTGAACACGTGCTGGGCAAAGTGTTCTCGCAACGGCAGGTGCCTGCATGAGCAGCTACGAACTTCCCGCCACGGCCGCCAAGCCGGTAACGCACAAGGTCATTCCAGTACGTCGCAGCCTGAGTACACGTTGGATCAGCGTACTCACCCTGGTCGCCTTGCTGGCAATCTGGTGGGCCGTCACCGCCACTGGCGTGATCGAACCGTTGTTCCTGCCGCCACCTTCCGCCGTGCTGCAAAAAGGCTGGCTGCTGGCGACCACCGGCTATATGGATTCCACCTTGTGGCAGCACCTGGGCGCGAGCCTCACGCGCATCGGCCTGGGCCTGGGCTTTGCGGTACTGACCGCCGTGCCGGTGGGGATTGCCATCGGTGCCAACCGCATTGCCCGTGGCATCCTCGACCCGCTGATCGAGTTCTATCGGCCGATTCCGCCCCTGGCTTACCTGCCGCTGATCGTGATCTGGTGCGGCATCGGTGAGCTGTCCAAGGTATTGCTGATTTACCTGGCGATCTTTGCGCCTATCGCCATCGCCACCGCGACCGGCGTGCGCACGGTCGACCCGGCCAAACTGCGTGCCGCGCAGTCGTTGGGCGCCACCCGCGCCCAGTTGATTCGCCATGTGATCCTGCCGAGCGCGCTGCCCGACATCCTTACCGGCGTGCGCATCGGCCTGGGTGTGGGTTGGTCGACCCTGGTTGCCGCCGAGCTGATCGCCGCCACCAGCGGCCTGGGCTTTATGGTGCAGTCGGCGGCGCAGTTCCTGGTCACCGACGTGGTGGTGCTGGGGATTCTGGTGATCGCCCTGATTGCCTTCGCCATGGAAATGGGCCTGCGTGCCCTGCAGCGCAAATTAGTGCCTTGGCATGGCCAGGCACATTGAGTGAGAACCGCATGAGCAGCCTGACCGTTACGCCAATAAGCACCGCCCTGGGCGCCCTGATCAGTGGCGTCGATATCACCCAACCGTTGAGCCTCCAAGAACGTGACGCCATTGAGCAGGCGCTGCTCAGCCACTCGGTGCTGTTCTTCCGTGGCCAAGCCGTCACGCCGCAGCAACAGGCGCGGTTTGCGGCAAATTTTGGCGACCTGCATATTCACCCGATCTACCCCAACGTGCCGGAGCAGCCCGAAGTGCTGATCCTCGACACTGCCGTGACTGACGTGCGCGACAACGCCGTATGGCACACCGACGTGACCTTCCTGCCGACGCCGGCGCTCGGCGCGGTGCTCAGCGCCAAGCTGCTGCCGGCCTTTGGTGGCGACACGTTGTGGGCCAGTGGCATTGCGGCGTATGAAGCCCTGTCGGAACCCTTCAAGCGCCTGCTCGACGGCCTCACGGCGACTCATGATTTCACCAAATCCTTCCCGCTGGAGCGCTTTGGCAACACCGCCGAAGACCTGGCGCGCTGGGAAGAGACCCGCAAGAAGAATCCACCCCTGTCACACCCGGTGGTGCGCACGCATCCGGTCAGCGGGCGTAAGTCGCTGTTTGTCAGTGACGGCTTCACCACCAAAATCAACGAGCTGGAGCCGGTGGAAAGCGAGGCCATACTCAAGCTGCTGTTTGCCCACGCAACACGGCCGGAATTCACCATTCGCTGGCGCTGGCAGGAGAACGACGTGGCGTTCTGGGACAACCGCGTGACCCAGCACTACGCCGTGGATGACTACCGTCCGCACCGGCGCGTGATGCATCGCGCCACAATCCTGGGCGACGTCCCCTTCTAAACCAGGCACAGCCTCTGCATCAATGAAGGTCAAAATGTGGGAGCTGGCTTGCCTGCGATAGCGGCGGACCAGCCCATACATTCATCGACTGACACACAGCCATCGCGGGCAAGCCCGGCTCCCACATTGACCGCGTACTGCCGAATGAATTTGCCACACTGAAGATCAAAATGTGGGAGCTGGCTTGCCTGCGATAGCGGTGGACCAGCCACAACTTAATCGACTGACACACCGCCTTCGCGGGCAAGCCCGGCTCCCACATTGACCGCGTACTGCCGAATGAATTTGCCACACTGAAGCTCAAAATGTGGGAGCTGGCT
>NZ_WKDV01000071.1:0-19812 GCF_021605825.1 Pseudomonas sp. PA-6-3C | reverse complement strand
CATCTATTGATCCAGGTCGGGCTTTTGCGGGTTTTGTATCGCTGTGTATCGGCGGGTGCCGTTCGACACAGGCGTGATACCTCAGAGGGTTTCAATAGGCACTCTGCGACTCGACAAGGTAATCACCATGCGACCTATCACATTCCTGTTTACCAGCCTGCTGCTGGCTTTCGCTCTGACCGCAAGCTGGATGGCCAGTGGCGAGAGCAAGCAACCTGCGGGTGCCACGCCGTCGCTGGCGGGAGCGGTCGAATGGCTCAACTCACCGCCTCTGAGCCTTGAAGCGCTCAAAGGCAAAGTGGTGCTGGTGGATTTCTGGACCTATGACTGCATCAACTGCCGGCGTGCGCTGCCCTACGTCAATACCTGGGCCAAACGCTATGAAAAAGACGGTTTGGTGGTGATTGGCGTACACACGCCCGAATACGCGTTTGAGCACATCCCGGCCAACGTCAAGGAACAGGTGCGCAAGCTGGGCATCGGTGATCCGGTGGCTATCGACAATAACTACGCGATCTGGCGCAGCTTCGATAACCAATATTGGCCGGCCCACTACCTGATCGATGCCAAGGGGCACGTGCGTTACAGCCACTTCGGTGAGGGACGCTACGAGGCTCAGGAACTGATGATTGAAGCACTGTTGAATGAGGCCAGGGCGATTCAATGAGGCGGTCTACGCTTGAAGGGCACTCCCAGGTTCTGCCGCGGACTAAGCAACAGGGCCGCTGAAGGCCCTCTGCTTTTCTGACATGGACCGGACATGAACCAAACCAACCTTCAATTCAAAACCCTGCTGTTATTGCTGGCCCTGGTGACCATCGCCTTTATCTGGATATTGCTGCCGTTCTATGGCGCGGTGTTCTGGGCGGTCATCCTTGGCATCATCTTCGCCCCGATGCAGCGGCGCCTGCAGCAACGCTTCAGCTGGAACCGCAACCTGACGTCCCTGGCCACCCTTACGGTATGCCTGGTGATCGCAATTTTGCCGGTGATCATCACCAGCGTGCTGCTGGTGCAAGAGGGCGCCACCCTCTATAAAAATATCGAAAGCGGCAAATTGGACGTGGCGGGGTATATCGAACAGTTCAAGAACATCCTGCCGCCTTATTTCCAGCATCTGCTCGACCGCTTCGGCATGGGTAATCTGGAGGGGCTGCGGGAAAAGATCGTCAAGAGCGCCATGCAAGGCAGCCAGTTCTTTGCCACCCAGGCGTTCAGCTTCGGCCAGGGCACGTTTGATTTCCTGGTGAGCTTTTTCATCATGCTGTACCTGCTGTTTTTCCTGCTGCGTGACGGCCCGGAACTGGTGCGCAAAGTACGTACGGCGGTGCCGTTGGCCGAGCCGCAAAAGCGCCGGTTGCAACTCAAGTTCAATCGGGTGGTACGTGCGACCGTCAAAGGCAACGTGTTGGTCGCCGTGACCCAGGGTGCGCTGGGTGGTTTGATCTTCTGGTTTCTGGACATTCCCAGCGCGTTGCTCTGGGCGGTGTTGATGGCGTTTCTGTCGTTGCTGCCAGCCGTCGGCGCTGGGATCGTGTGGGGGCCGGTGGCCGCCTACTTCCTGTTGAGCGGTTCGATCTGGCAGGGCGTGGTACTGGGCTTGTTCGGCGTGTTCGTGATCGGGCTGGTGGACAATGTATTGCGTCCGATCCTGGTGGGCAAAGACACCAAGATGCCGGATTACCTGATCCTGATCTCGACCTTGGGCGGCCTGTCGGTGTTTGGCTTGAATGGCTTTGTGATCGGGCCGCTGGTGGCGGCGCTGTTTATGTCCAGTTGGGCGTTGTTTGTCGAAAGCAAGCCGCGGGTCAAACTGCCATTGCCCTAGTTCTCAGGCGTGAGGCTTCAGGCATGGAGCCTGAAGTTCGACACCTGTTGTTGCTGTTGTTGCGCAGCGGACAGCGAGGTGAGCGGGCCGCTGATGGTTTCGCCATCGCGTACCACATACCAGCAGGCCAGCAACCCGAGCTCCCGGAGTGGGGCGGGGACGGCACTGCCGACAACGGACATGATTTGAACAGTAGGCATAGGCACCTCCAAAGGTATGGGGGTCACCTTACGGGCTGATGGCGCGTAGGAAAAATCACCCTTCTCGATAGTCAACATTAACGCCAGGCGTCAATCCACTACTTGATCGAGCATGTTCACCACTTCCTGCTCGCTGAGCAGGCCTTTGCGCACCAGGTTTTCTGCCAGCAGCGCGAGAAATTTTGCGCTGCGGTGGCCCTCAAGGTGCTTGAGTTCGGTAAGTGCGCTGTAAACCTTGCTGGACGTGCACAGGCCAGCGGTGCGGTGCGGGTTTTGCGTGGGCATGGTCAGTCGTCCTTAATTGTTATTGGGTGGACCGCTCGATAGTGAGACCGTTGAGTGACGTAAACATGACAGCGCAGGCCCAGGTCAAGCAAGTGGACATTTGACCGTCATGATGTGGGATTGCGGCTCGGGCATTGTCCTCATAGCGACCTTGGCATGATAAAACCGGGCTTTTCAGGCAAAACCCAGGCAAAACGCAGGTAAAAAAAGACCCCGCGTGTGGGCGAGGCCTGTTCATTTCTAACCTGACTGCGTGTTACCAGCCGCGGCCATAATAACCGTAGGGAGGGCCATAGTAGCCGCGTGGTGGGCCGTAATAGACCGGCGCCGGGCGGTAGTAAACCCGCTGTTGCACATACACCGGCGGTGGCGGTGCGTAGTAGACCGGCGGCGGTGCGGCATACACCGGTTGAGGCTGGACATACACCGGTTGCTGCACGTAAACCGGCTGGGATTGGCTGGCAACTACGGAGCCGACAACGGCTGCGCCGATCAAACCACCCAATATGGCCGGGCCACCCCAACCACCACCGTGGGCGGAGGCTTGGCCTGCCATAGCGAGTGCGCCGATAAGCAAGGCGATTTTGGGGATTTTACGAATCATGGTCATTCCTCGGTTAGCCCCTGCGCTTGTGGTCTGCAATCAATAGACTCAAGGATTGTCGCGGGGATACTTTTAAGACAACGTATTTCTGAAAAACAGCACCGCCGCTAGGTAAAGGTTGTGTAAGGTCTGTACCGATTTGCTTACTCAAAGGAGTTTTCCATGCAGATGCACCCCAACAAGGACACCCAACTGTGCATGTCATTGTCGGCGCGTCCCGGGAATTTTGGCTTGCGATTTCACAACCATCTGTACGAACAGCTGGGGCTGAACTTCTACTATAAAGCCTTCAGCAGCCAGGATTTGCCCGGCGCGATCGGCGGTATTCGGGCGCTGGGCATCCGTGGTTGCGGGGTGTCCATGCCGTTCAAGGAAGCTGCCATTGCCCTGGTCGATGAGTTGGATGCCTCGGTCAAGGCCATTACTTCGCTCAACACCATCGTTAACACCGACGGCCATCTCAAGGCCTACAACACCGACTACATTGCCGTGGAACAATTGCTGAAAAAGCACGCGGTGCCCAAGGATTCGACCTTCGCGCTGCGTGGCAGCGGCGGCATGGGCAAGGCGGTGGCCAGTGCCCTGCGTGACGGCGGTTATGCCAACGGCGTGATTGTGGCGCGCAACGAAGCGGCGGGCCGGGCGTTGGCGCAGAGCCTGGGGTATGAGTGGCAAGCAGAGCTGGGCGAGTTGCGCCCACAGATGCTGGTCAACGTGACGCCGATCGGCATGACCGGCGGTGCAGAAGCGGACCAGTTGGCCTTCGAGGCGGACGCTGTGGACGCTGCTGACACTGTATTCGATGTGGTGGCGATCCCCGCCGAAACGCCGTTGATCGTGCGCGGGCGTGCCCAGGGCAAACGAGTGATTACCGGGTTGGAAGTGATCGCAATCCAGGCGTTGGAGCAGTTTGTGCTGTACACCGGTGTGCGGCCGACGCAAGAGCAGTTTGAGGCGGCGGTGGCCTTTGCCCGAACCTAAAGCACTGCGCAGATCCAAATGTGGGAGCGGGCTTGCCCGCGATGAGGGCGTGTCAGCCGCCTTATACATCACTGACCCACCGCAATCGCGGGCAAGCCCGCTCCCACATTTTTAATCGAGTTAAGCCTGTTCCAGTTGGGCCAAACGCTCTTCCAGCGCTGCAATCCTGGCTTCAAGTTCTTCGATTCGCTCCACCGAAACCCCACCCGCCGAGCGCTCCACCGGGCTCCCGCGTGCCGCGATGATCGCCTCAATATCCGCCGGATCCCCCAACGCATGGGTATAACGATCTTCCCGTTGCCCTGCCTGGCGCGGCACCAATACTGCCAGCCCGCGCGCAATCAGGCGTTCAAGCTGGTGCACGACCTGTTCGGCATCTTCAAAGTCATGCATGCGCCCGCTGCGGGTCAGCAGTTCGTTGACGGTCTGCGGCCCGCGCAGAAACAGCAGCCCGATCAGGATTACCTGGGCCGGCACCAGCTCCAGTGCCTTGTCCACCCGATGCTCCCAGCGGTCGGCGCGGCTGCCCATCACCAGGCGGGTAAAGCCTTGGCCCTCGAGCACCCGCAGGCTCTGGCCGACCTGGCCCTGGCTCAAGTTGGTCACCGGTTCCCGGCTGGTCTTCTGGTTGCAGGCCAACACCAGCGCATTGAGTGTGAGCGGGTAGGTCTCCGGGTTGGTCGCCTGTTTTTCGATCAGGCAGCCCAGGATGCGGATTTCCGTGCTGTTCAGGCGCGGCTCAGGGGTGTCGGTGTCGTGCTCGGCGGTCATCGCGCTTTCCCTATGCAGTGAAGCTCACTAGCCTAATCCTGAAAAAATAAAAGACAAGCCGCAGGCATGGCTATAATCGCCGCTGGTTCCAAACCCTGCCATCACCGTGAGACTGTCATGACTATTTCCCTGTACGCCGCCTCCATCCCGGTCTTCAAGCAAATGCTCAACGCGCTGAGCGACGTGCTGAACAAAGCCGAAGCCCACGCCACCGCCAAGAACATCGAACCCAATGCCTTGCTGCAAGCGCGTCTGTTCCCGGACATGTTCCCGCTGGTGCGCCAAGTGCAGATCGCCGTCGACTTCGCCAAGGGCGTTTCCGCGCGCCTGGCCGAGATCGAAGTGCCGAAGTACGAAGACAGCGAAGTGACCTTCGCCGATCTGCAAGCACTGATCGCCAAGGTGCTGGCATTTGTCGACACCATCAAGCCTGAGCAAATCGACGGCAAGGAAGGCATCGAGATCATCACCCGCCCAGGCACGCCGAAAGAGAAGCGCTTCAGCGGTCAGTCTTACCTGCTGACCTATGGCCTGCCGCAGTTCTTCTTCCACGTCACCACCGCTTACGCTTTGCTGCGTCACAACGGTGTGGAAGTGGGCAAACGCGATTACATGGGCGCTTTCTAAGCATCCAGATACAAAAAAGCCCGGGATCGTTGCTGTCGAACGCCCCGGGCTTTTTTACGCCTGGATAGTTAAGCCGTTTGCTCTTCCTTGCCCAGGCAGGCGGCTGCCGTGAACAGCACATCGGTGGACGAGTTGAGCGCGGTTTCCGCCGAGTCCTGCAGCACACCGATGATGAAGCCTACGGCCACCACCTGCATGGCGATCTCGCTGGGAATGCCGAACAGGCTGCACGCCAGGGGAATCAGCAGCAACGAGCCACCGGCCACACCCGACGCGCCGCAGGCACATACCGCCGCGACCACGCTGAGCAGCACGGCGGTTGGCAGGTCCACGGCAATACCGAGCGTGTGCACAGCGGCCAGGGTCAACACGGTGATGGTAATCGCCGCGCCGGCCATATTGATGGTGGCGCCCAGCGGGATCGACACCGAGTAAGTGTCTTCATGCAGGCCCAGGCGTTTGCTCAGCGCCAGGTTCACCGGAATATTCGCCGCCGAACTGCGCGTGAAGAATGCGGTGATGCCGCTTTCGCGCAAGCACATCAGCACCAGCGGATAAGGGTTGCGGCGCAGTTTCCAGAACACGATGGCGGGGTTGATCACCAGCGCGACAAACAGCATGCAGCCGATCAGCACCACCAGCAGGTGGGCATAGCCGAGCAGGGCGCCGAAACCGGAGGTGGCCAGGGTCGAGGCCACCAGGCCGAAGATACCCAGCGGCGCAAAGCGGATGACGACGCGCACGATCAGGGTGACGCCATTGGACAGGTCATCGAGCACCGTGCGAGTGGTAACACCTGCATGGCGAATCGCGATGCCCATGCCGATGGCCCAGGCCAGGATGCCGATAAAGTTGGCATTCATCAGCGCGCTCACCGGGTTATCCACCACGCTCAGCAGCAGGCTTTGCAGCACTTCGCCGATGCCGCCGGGGGCGCTGACGGTGGCGTCATGGGTAGCCAGCACCAAAGGCGACGGGAACAGCATGCTGGCAACCACTGCGACGACGGCAGCGGCAAAGGTGCCGAGCAGGTACAGGAACAGGATTGGCTTGATATGGGTTTCCTGGCCATGTTTATGGTTGGCGATAGACGCCATGACCAAGACAAACACCAGAATCGGCGCAACGGCCTTCAGCGCGGTGACAAACACCTTGCCGATAAAACCAGTGGCTCGCGCAGCCTCGGGCAACAGCAAGGCCAGTAAGATACCGGCCACCAGGCCGATGACAATTTGGGTGACCAGGCTGACGCGCATCAGTCGTTGCAGCAGGGAAGGGGCAGCAGTCATAAACAGTTGTCTCTAGTTTTTTTAGTTGGACGCAGCATTGCAGGCACATAGCGACGTAGGAAGCAGGCCCAAAGTCTAACATGCTGTAGGAAGCGTCCCGTTTCGGTGCGGCATTCCGTCACCCTCAACTGTAGGGTTTGGCCAGGCCAAGGCCTATTCTGTTAAGATTGCGGCCTCTCATCTTTCCTCTCCGTCAGCGAGCCCTTCGGGCTGTCGTTGATGTCGTCGTTTCTGGAGTTTTCATGTTGTTCCCTATCCTGCTGCTGTCGGCCGCCGGTTTTACCGTGCTGACCACAGAATTCATCATTGTCGGGCTGCTGCCGTCGATCGCCCGCGACCTGAACGTCAGCGTGTCCCAGGCCGGGCTGCTGGTGACGTTGTTCGCGTTTACCGTGGCGGCATTCGGGCCGTTCCTGACCGCATACTTCGCGCGGTTCCAGCGCAAGCGCCTGTTTATCTGCATCCTGATCATGTTTGCGCTGGCTAATACCGTGGCGGCATTGGCGCCGAACATCTGGGTCATGGCCTTGGCGCGCTTGATTCCGGCGTTGGGTTTGCCAGTGTTTTGGGCCTTGGCGAGTGAAACGGCGGTGGACATCGTCGGGCCGGAGTTTGCCGGCCGGGCCATTGAAAAGATCGGTTTCGGGATTGTCTGCGCCACGGTGTTCGGCATTCCGGTTGGCACTTTGATCTCCGATATGTTCGGCTGGCGCACAGCGTTTGCGATTCTCGCCGTGGTGGCGTTGGCCAAGGCCTTGCTGCTGTTTATCTACCTGCCGGTGACCACACCGAAGAACGATCAGGTGAGCCTGCGCTCGCAGTTCAAGCTCCTGCGCAACCCGTTGATGCAGGGCCATATCCTGCTGTCGATCCTGGTTTTCAGCGGCATGTTTACCGCTTACACCTACCTGGCAGACATCCTTGAGCGCCTGGCCGGCTTCGACGGCACGCTGGTGGGCTGGTGCCTGATGGGTTTTGGCGCAGTGGGCCTGATCGGCAACGCCCTCGGCGGGCGTGCGGTGGATCGTCACCCGCTGATTGCGTCCATGGTGTTTTGCGGGTTCATGATCGCCGGCATGGTCGCGGTGGTCCCGGCGATTCACTCCACCCTCGGCCTGGCAGCGGCGATGGCGGTGTGGGGCGTGACCCAGGCGGCGATGTTTCTGGTCAGCCATGTGCGCCTGATGAAAGCCGCGCCCCACGCCCCGGCGTTTGCGGCGTCGCTGAATATCGCTGGCGCCAACTTGGGTATTGGCCTGGGGGCAATGGTGGGTGGGCATGTGATCGACACCCTTGGCCTTGCCAGCCTGGGGTTTGCGGCGTCCGGATTTATCCTCGTATCGATCCTGCTGGCGCTGTGGTTGATGACCGCCGAGCAGCCGATGGCGTCCAGCGCCTGAGTCAGCCTGGCTGGGACGGGATCAGGCTTATGTGGGAGCCGGGCTTGCCCGCGATGCAGGCACCTCGGTGTATCAGTAAGACCGAGGTGATGCTATCGCAGGCAAGCCAGCTCCCACACCTTGCCGTCAGGGCAGGGCGGTAAACAGCTCGCGCCGCGCCCCTTCGGTAATCGCCACGATGCCGGGGTGCTTGATCTTGCGTTCCACCGAGATCGCGTAGAACGACTCGGTGACCGCATCGGTCTGGCCGATCAGCGCCACGCCATATTGGCGCACCACCTCATCGGCGATCACGCTGGGGGCGATAAATATCCCGCTGCCCGACTTCCCAAACGCCTGCATCAACGCGCTGTCGTCGAACTCGCCGATGATCTTCGGCTGGATCTGCTGCTCGGCAAACCAGCGCTGCAAGCGGCTGCGCACCACCGTCTCTGCGCCCGGAATCAATAACGGCGCGCCCTGCAGGCAGTGTGGGAAATCGCCGCCGTATTGGTCCGCCAATGCCTGGGTGGCGAAAAAGCTGATGCCGCATTCCCCGAGTTTCTGACTGTAGCCTTTGATGTCCAGATGCGTGGGCATAGGGCTGTCGGAGATCACCAGGTCCAGGCGCTGGATCGCCAGGTCGGCCAATAACCGTTCGAGTTTGTCTTCGCGGCAGGTGATGCGCATCGGCTCGCTCAACTCCATGGTCGGCGCGATCAGCCGATAAACGATGGATTTTGGCACCACATCCGCGACCCCGACCCGAAACAGGATCTGCTGTTCGTCGGGTGCTGCGCGCAACATGGCTTCCAGCTCGTTACCGGTCTGGAACATCTGCTCGGCATAGGGCAAGGCCCGTCGCCCGGCTTCGGTGAGTTCCAATTGGCGACCGACACGCTGAAACAGGGCGATACCAAAGGTCTGCTCCAGCAGGCTGATCTGGCCGCTGATGGTCTGCGGCGTGAGGTTCAGTTGCTCACAGGCGCGCACAATACTGCCGGTCTTGGCCACCACCCAGAAGTAATGCAATTGTCGATAATTGAGCATGGCGGTCTACACTTCGTAAAAATCGAAGTATACGTGAGAAAAATACGAATTTTACTGAACTGTTCAGCTGCATAGAATGCCTCGCTATCGAGGGGCCACTATTTGGACCCAATGGTTCTAACGAGGAATACATGATGAAACTCAATTCCCTGGGCGCGGCGTCCGTACTTGCGCTTTCATTGGTGATGATCAGCGGCTGTGATCAAGTCGAAAAGAGCGCGCAGCAGGTGCTGGGCAAAGCCACCGAATCGGCCAAACAAGCCATCGATGACACCCACAAGGCCGCCGAGCAGGCATTGAGTGAAGCGACCCAAGGTTTGATCAAACCTGAAAAAGACGCTGAGCAGGCCGAAAAAGAATCTGAAACCCAGCGTAAAGAAGCTTAATTTCCCAGCACAACGTCAGGACTGACCTATGGACTACCTTTTACAACTGGCCGCCAGCCCGACCGCCTGGGTTGCACTGGCCACCTTGATCGTCATGGAAATCGTGCTGGGCATCGACAACCTGATCTTCATCTCGATCCTCACCAACAAGCTGCCCGAAAAACACCGGGCCAAAGCGCGGCGTATAGGCATCAGCATGGCGTTGATCCTGCGTCTGGGCCTGTTGAGTACCATCGCGTTTATCGTGCAACTGACCGCGCCGGTGTTCGAAATTTTCGGCCAGGCGTTTTCCTGGAAGGACATGATCCTGATCGCCGGTGGCCTGTTCCTGGTGTGGAAGGCCACCACCGAGATCCACCACAGCATGGACCCGGAGCCCGAGGAGAAAGCCAGCGTCAGCAACACCGTGGCCATCGGCTTTGCCGCCGCGATTGGGCAGATCCTGTTGCTCGACCTGGTGTTCTCCATCGACAGCATCATTACCGCCGTGGGCATGACCGAGCACCTGCCGATCATGATCATCGCCGTGGTGGTCTCGGTGATCGTGATGCTGGTGGCGGCCGAGCCGTTGGCCAAGTTCATCAACGACAACCCGACCGTGGTGATGCTGGCCCTGGGCTTCTTGATCATGATCGGCATGACGCTGATCGCCGAAGGTTTCGGCGCCCATGTGCCAAAAGGCTATGTGTATGCGGCCATGGCGTTCTCGGCGGTGATCGAATGCCTGAACATTGCCCGGCGTAACCGTCACAAACGCTTGCTGGCAGCCCGCCCGTAAGCGCTGAAGCAAAAAGCCGGCTGTGCTCACAAGAGCCCAGCCGGCTTTTTGCTGTCTGTTAGAATCGGCCCACTTGTTACCTTGAGGTCCACCATGAACGAGCCGATTCGCCTCACCCAGTACAGCCACGGCGCGGGTTGCGGCTGCAAGATTTCGCCCCAGGTGCTGGAAGTGATCCTCGCCGGCAGCGGCGCACAGAACCTCGACCCCAACCTGTGGGTGGGCAACGCCTCGCGTGACGATGCGGCGGTGTACGCCATCGACGACGAACGCGGCGTGGTCTCCACCACCGACTTTTTCATGCCGATTGTCGATGATCCGTTCGACTTCGGCCGTATTGCCGCCACCAACGCGATCAGCGATATCTACGCCATGGGCGGCGACCCGTTGATGGCCATTGCGATTCTGGGCTGGCCAGTGAATGTGCTGGCGCCGGAAGTAGCCCGCGAAGTGATCCGTGGCGGCCGCTCGGTGTGCGACGCCGCCGGTATTCCGCTGGCCGGCGGGCACTCTATCGACGCGCCGGAGCCGATCTTCGGCCTGGCCGTGACCGGCATCGTGCAAAAGCGCCATATGAAGCGCAACGACACCGCCACCGCGGGTTGCAAGCTGTACCTGACCAAACCGCTGGGCATCGGCATCCTTACCACCGCCGAGAAGAAGGGCAAATTGCGCGAGGCGGACATCGGCCTGGCCCGTGACTGGATGTGCACGCTCAACAAGCCTGGCAGCCGTTTTGGCAAGTTGGCCGGCGTAACGGCAATGACCGATGTCACCGGTTTCGGCCTGTTGGGTCATCTGGTGGAAATGGCCGACGGCAGTGGTCTCACCGCCCGTATCGAATACGCCAAAGTCCCACGCCTGGCCGGAATCGAGGACTACTTGGACCAAGGCTGCATGCCCGGTGGCACCTTGCGTAATTTCGACAGCTATTCAAGCAAGCTGGGGCGTCTGCAGGAACTGCACAAGCGCGTGCTGTGCGACCCACAGACCAGCGGCGGCCTGCTGATCGCCGTTACCCCGGAGGGCGACGCCGAGTTTCACTCTGTGGCCGCAGAACTGGGCCTGAGCCTTGAGCCAATCGGCGCACTGGTTGAGCGACAGACCCACGCGGTAGAGGTGTTTTGATGGCAACTGACATCACCAACTACCGCGACATCTTCCTCAACGACCGGCCGATGATGGATACCCGCGCGCCGATCGAGTTCACCAAGGGCGCGTTTCCCGGCGTGGTCAACCTGCCGCTGATGACCGACGACGAACGCCAGCGGGTCGGCACCTGCTACAAACAGCAGGGCCAGCAAGCGGCCATCGTGCTGGGGCATGAGTTGGTGTCCGGGGCAATCAAGGCCGAGCGCATCGAGCATTGGGCGCAATTCGCCCAGGCCAACCCCGACGGTTACCTGTACTGCTTTCGCGGCGGGCTGCGGTCGCAGATCGTGCAGCAATGGTTGAAGACCGAAGCGGGTATCGAGTATCCCCGCGTCGGCGGTGGTTACAAGGCCATGCGCACCTTTCTGCTGGAAACCCTGGAGCAAGCGACGGCCGAGTGTGATTTCGTCTTGCTCGGCGGCATGACCGGGACCGGCAAGACCGAGGTGTTGAGCCAGTTGCGCAATGCCTTGGACCTTGAAGGGCACGCCAACCATCGCGGCTCCAGCTTCGGCAAGCGCGCGACGGCGCAACCGTCCAACATCGACTTTGAGAACCGCCTGGCGGTGGACCTGCTGAAGAAACGCGCGGGCGGTATCGAACAGTTTGTGGTCGAGGACGAAAGCCGCATGATCGGCAGCTGTGCACTGCCGTTGCCGTTGCATAAGGGCATGCAGACCTTCCCGATGGTGTGGCTGCAAGACAGTGTTGAAGGCCGCGTCGAACGGATTCTGCGCGATTACGTTGTTGATCTTTGCGCCGAATTTATCGCGGTGTTTGGCGAAGGCGGGCAGGCGTTGTTTGCCGAGCGCTTGACCCAGAGCCTGGCCAACATCCACAAGCGCCTGGGTGGCGAACGCTTCCAGCGCTTGCAGGCCATTTTGCAAGATGCCCTGGCAGAGCAGGCGCGCAGCGGTGCTGTGGATTTACACCGGGTGTGGATCGAAGGCCTGTTGCGCGAGTATTACGACCCGATGTATGCGTTCCAGCGTGAAAGCAAAGGTGCGCGAATCGAGTTTGCAGGGGAGCAGGGCGCGGTGGTGGAGTACTTGCGCGAGCGGGGTGCCAGGCGGGGGTGATGCGGTGGGTTTGAGGGCCTCATCGCAGGCAAGCCAGCCCCCACATTTGACTGCATTCACAGATCAACATGTGGGAGCTGGCTTGCCTGCGATTAGGCCCTAAGCCCCACAACAAAGCCTAAAGAATCACCGCCCCGATCAGCCCACACACCACCCCCACCAGCATGGTCAGCCCGGCCACCGTCACCAGCACCCGCGCATCGAAGTCCTTGCGCAGCATCAACAGCGACGGCAGGCTCACGCTGGGCAAGGTCATCAGCAACGCCACGGCCGGGCCGGTGCCCATGCCCAATGTCATCATGGTTTGTACGATAGGAATCTCGGCTGCCGTAGGAATGACGAACAGCGTGCCGACGATGGCCAGCGGTATCAGCCACACCAGGCTATCGGCCATGGCCCCGTCGACATGGGGAAACAGCCACACCCGCGCGGCGCCCAGAATCAGCACGGCGACGATATAGATCGGGATCGTGCTCCAGAACAGCTGCCACAGAGTCCGCAGCCACCGGCTCAAAAATGGCTGCGACTCGGTCTGACTCGCGTCAGCCACTGCGTCCAGTGCCGCTTCCGGCACATGGTCGGGACGGGAAATGCGTTGTGCGACCAGCGACACGCCCACCACCAGCACAATCCCCGCCACCAGGCGTAACGCGGTAAAGCCCCAACCCAGCACAAAGCCCATGAACACTAAGGTTGCCGGGTTCAGCACCGGGTTGGCGATCCAGAAGGCCAGCGCCGCGCCCACCGACACCTGCTGACGGCGCATGCCCGCTGCCACCGGGGCCGCGCAGCAACTGCACATCATCCCCGGCAAGGCGAACAGCCCGCCACGCAGGGTCGAACCCAGCCCGGCGCGGCCAAACAGGCGCAATAGCCAGTCGCGGGGGATCAACACTTGCAGCAGTGACCCCAGAATCACCGCCAATACGGCAGCTTTCCAGATCGCCAGGAAATACACCTGAGCATAGGCCAGTGCCGCGGCCAAGGGTGAGCTTTGCTGATCGTTGAGAATCGAGGCGCCGATGCTGTGGTTATCCGCAGCGACAAAGGCCTTGAGGTAGTAGGGCGACCACTTCACGTAATAGAGGCCGATGCAGGCCACCAATATGAACAGCGCTGGTTTCCACCAGAACGACCAGCCCCGGTTGGGCTGGGTGGAGATGAGGTTGGGCATGGTGCAGGTCCGCAGATGATTCAATAGCGGGCCATCATACGCGCCTACCACCGATCGTTCCCACGCTCCTGCGTGGGAATGCAGGCTGAGACGCTCTGCGTCGCGACGCTGGCCCCAGCACCTGAACCTCGCGCAGGGTGAAAGTTGAGCGTTACGGAGTGAATTCCTACGCGGGAGCGTGGGCTCTATCTGCAGGGCTTCAGATATCCGCGCTCACTTGGGTTGCATCCGGGCATGTCTGCTGGCCGTTATCCAGGCCTTGCTTGTAGTTGCGGCTCAGCAGCGAAGCCTTGCCGTTGTGCCAGGTCAGTGTCAGTACATAGAGCGTGTCGTAATCGCCGCCCGACCAATCGTCCGTGATGGTGTGTTTTTCACCCGAGGCTTCACTGGCCACCCGGTTGATCAGCTCCGGCAAATAACCGTGTGACCAGGCGGTGTAGATGATGGAATTGTGGTACTTGTCTTCCACCAGCTCATCGGCGAGGTCGTGGGTGTCATTGGCGGAGAACTTGATGTTCACCGGCAGGCCAAGCTTGATGGCGCTGGGGCTGATGGTCATCAGGGGTCGAATGTAGCTGTAGGAATTATCGTGCTCGCCTTCCTCGACATTGCGCGTCGGGTTGGGCGCAAACACGTAGTTGGCCTTGCCGAATTTTTCCGGCAGCACGGTGGCCAGGTTCATCGCGCGGTTCAAACCCTGGCAATTGAGCTGGCCGAGGCCGCCGACGGGTTTTTCGCCGTGGCGCAGGAACACCAGGGTTTGCACACCGTCCACCGGCGCGGCGCGGCTGATTCGCGACTCCAGGGTCAGGCCGATGGCGCCGCCCACCAGCAATAGCGGCAACATGATGTAGGCATAACGTTTAAGACGTTGCGCAAGGCACAGAGGCTTGATTGTCATTGTAGGTTCGAGTCTTCAGTGCAGCGATTAAGGCGGGCAAGCCTGGCCTCAGCGACGCATCCAGCGTGCTGCGGTTTAACCTGTGATTGTTACGGGGTGTCTTCCTTTCACCGTCATGGCGCAGTTAAGAGTATGAATCGGCTCTTTGGTTCGCCTGCGCGCACCATAGCGCGGTTATGTTGCGCAATGATGACCCATGCAGGACGGCGTGCAGGTGGCTATCATGGGGACTTTGAGCCTGGGGACTTCCCGATGAACGCACTTGCCGCTTTCCCGATCAACAGCAAATGGCCCGCCCAGCACCCGGAGCGCTTGCAGCTGTATTCGCTGCCCACGCCCAATGGGGTCAAAGTGTCGATCATGCTGGAGGAACTGGGCCTGCCTTATGAAGCGCATAAGGTCAGTTTCGAGACCCAGGACCAGTTGTCACCGGAGTTCATGTCCCTGAACCCCAACAATAAAATCCCGGCGATCATCGACCCCAATGGCCCGAGCGGTCAGCCGCTGGCGTTGTTCGAGTCCGGGGCGATCCTGATTTACCTGGCGGAAAAAACCAGCCAGTTGCTCTCCGAAGACCCGGCCACCCGTTACGAAACCCTGCAGTGGCTGATGTTCCAGATGGCCGGTATCGGCCCGATGTTTGGTCAGGTCGGGTTCTTCAACAAGTTTGCCGGCAAAGCATACGAAGACAAACGCCCACGTGATCGCTACGCCGCCGAATCTCGGCGTTTGCTCGGCGTGCTGGAAAAACACTTGCTGGGCCGCACCTGGATCATGGGTGATGAATACAGCATCGCCGACATTGCCACCTTCCCATGGATCCGCAACTTGATCGGTTTCTACGAGTCCGGCGACCTGGTTGGCATCGCTGATTTCCCTAATGTGCTGCGCGCGCTGGACGGTTTTGTCGCCCGCCCGGCGGTGATTCGTGGCCTGAGTATTCCGAGCTAAGACATGCCGACTTTCGATTTCAAGCAACTGGATGTGTTCAGCCGGGTTTCGCTCAAGGGCAACCCCCTGGCGGTCGTGCTCGGCGCCGATAGCCTCACCGACCAACAAATGGCCGACTTCGCCAACTGGACCAACCTCAGCGAGACCACGTTTTTGCTGACGCCGCGGGATCCACGGGCGGATTATCGGGTAAGAATTTTTACCACGCTTAAAGAGCTGCCGTTCGCCGGGCACCCGACCCTGGGCAGTTGCCATGCGTGGCTGCAGGCAGGCGGCGTGCCCAAGGGTGAGGAGATTATCCAGGAGTGCGAAATCGGCCTGGTGCGTGTCCGTCGCCAAGGTGATGAACTGGCGTTTATTGCACCGCCGTTGTTGCGCACAGGGCCGGTGGAAGCGCCCCTGCTGGAGCGCGTGCGCCTGGGGTTGGGCCTGGCACCTGAGGCCATTGTGCGCAGCCAGTGGGTGGATAACGGCGCGGACTGGCTGGCGGTGATGCTGGCCGACCGCGAGCAGGTGTTGGCCTTGCAGCCCGATTACGCGCAATTGCACGGCCTGGCCATTGGCGTCATCGCGCCCTGTGACCCGGCGCGTGACGAGGTGGACACCCACTTTGAAGTGCGCGCTTTTATCGCCGGTGACGGCGCCCAGGAAGACCCGGCCACCGGCAGTTTGAATGCCGGTGTTGCCCAATGGTTGCTGGCCGAAGGCCTCGCGCCCGAGCGGTATGTGGTCAGCCAGGGCACCGCGATTGGGCGTGCCGGGCGAATTCACGTGGAGCGCCAAGGTGATGAAATCTGGGTGGGCGGCGCAGTGGCGGCGTGCATCGAAGGGCGAGTCCAGCTCTAGATCAATATATTGTTACGGCCCACGCAATACACTATTGGCCCCTGGGCGTTTGTGCTGCGGGGGCCAAGGGGCATAAGCTTTTGCCCCAACTATTCTGCCGCTATCCAGGAAAGCCATGACCAGCCAGTTCCCCCAAGCCCGTCCTCGCCGCCTGCGCCGCTCCCCGGAGCTGCGTGGCCTGTTCCAGGAAACCGAATTCACCCTCAACGACCTGGTACTGCCGATTTTTGTCGAAGAAGAAATCGACGACTTTGTGCCGATTACCAGCATGCCGGGCGTGGTGCGTATTCCTGAGAAAAAACTGGCCGGTGAAATCGAGCGTTATGCCCGTGCCGGGATCAAGTCGGTGATGACCTTCGGCGTGTCCCACCACCTGGACGCCAACGGCAGCGACACCTGGAAAGAGCGCGGCCTGGTCTCGCGCATGTCCTCGATCATCAAGGACGCCGTGCCGGACATGATCGTGATGTCTGACACCTGCTTCTGCGAATACACCGACCACGGCCACTGCGGCGTGATGCACGGTGCCCACGTCGACAACGACGCGACCCTGGTCAACCTCGGCAAACAAGCCGTGGCCGCCGCCCGCGCCGGTGCCGATGTCATCGCACCGTCGGCCGCCATGGACGGCCAGGTCCAGGCCATTCGCCGTGCCTTGGACGACGCGGGCTTCACCCATATCCCGATCATGGCCTACTCCACCAAATTTGCCTCGGCCCTCTACGGCCCATTCCGCGAAGCCGGCGGCAGCGCCCTCAAGGGCGACCGCAAAAGCTACCAGATGAACCCAATGAACCGCCGCGAAGCCGTACGCGAGTCCCTGCTCGACGAACAGGAAGGCGCCGATGCGCTGATGGTCAAACCGGCTGGCGCCTACCTCGACATCATCCGCGACATTCGCGAAGCCTCACGCTTGCCGGTGGCGGCGTATCAGGTGAGTGGCGAATACGCGATGATCAAATTTGGCGCCCAGGCAGGCGCAATTGATGAGGCCCGGGTGGTGCGCGAAACGTTGGGGTCGATCAAGCGGGCTGGCGCGGATTTGATTTTTACGTATTTTGCGATGGATTTGGCGTTGGCTGGGATTTGAATTTGGGTTGTGGGCCTGTGGCGAGTGAGGTTGCTCGTCACAGGTGCAGTGCTCTTTGAAGTTTTGCGATCACGCTCAGTTGAATTTTTCATAGTCTTGGGCACCCAATGATGCCAGCCATTTTTTAAAGAAGTCGATTTGTTCTTTTGGGTCGTTCGTTAGATTCTCTTCTTCATAATCAAAGATGTGAACTATATCTTTTCTAGTTGCTTGTTTGCCTAAGGTTATTTCGTAAGCAACAAGTCCTGCACTCATTTGAGATGCCATTCTTGAAGGCATTACATTTAATTTTGCGCCTTTGCATAAGAAGGTCATATGGGGGAAGTCGGCTCTGACTTTTGCGAGGCAAACGTAAATGTCCCTTCCTTCATAAATTTTCTTGAAGTTTTCTGCTTCTGAAAATTTCATGATGAGTTTTCTTTTGTCAAACTTTACTGTTGTTTCTATTTTTTTATCGTTTACTAGTATTTTTATTTTTTTCGTTTCCATGTTTTTTCTGCTTGGAAGTTGGGTTTAATGGCCTGCATGGCTTTCGTTGGGTTTTATTGGCGTGGTAACTAGAGTGTCGCTGTGTATATTTTGTGGTGAATGGAAGGTTCTTTTTATTTTGGGGAGGGGATCTGATCCTAAAATTCCGAGGTGAGGTCGCTGGCCTGTGGCGAGAGAGGTTGCTCTTCACAGATGCAGCGAACTACGTCTACACCGACTCAGCCCAGCGTTGGCAGAAATCATGTTGCTCCTGTATGTCGTTGGTGAGATCGTCTTCTTCATAAGAGAAAATATGCACCATCTCACCCTCCGGAACTCCCATGGTCGTTTCATAAGCAACTAGACCATTAGACATGTGCGAAGACATTCCTGATGGGTGGACATTGATTTTTGCACCCTTGCATAGAAATTTTATATCTCTCAAATCGCTCCTTAATAAACCGAAACATTCATATAGGTCTAATGCGGTGTAGCTTTTCCGTGCTTCATTCTTCAGCAGTATATAAAGAGTGGGCCTGCCCCCCTCATATTCGATTATTGCGGTTTCACGTATGCCGTTTCTGATGATTGTGATTTCACGTGATTTCATGGAAATTTCCTATTAGGGTTCAATATGGTGTACCCCTTGTAGGTGCCATCTTCATACACTGGCGAGGCACCTAAAATGTCTTGGGTATCTATACGTCCCGGGATTGCGATTTCTGACTCATTACTGTGTTTGGATCGCATGCCCAATTCTTTGTTTACGTCTCGTCCAGGGATTCTTTTTAGTGTGTAAAGGAACCCTTCCTCGAAGCCAAAATTTGAAGCAAATGCCAGAGCTTGTTTACTGTATATCGACGTAGGAACAAAGTTGCTAGGGGGGCTAAGGTTGTTCAATGAGTGCAGGAAAAGGTCTGTACTCGATCCTCTGCTCTCAAAGCCTTTTTCGAATATTTCATCGGGCTCTCTCAAATCTCCACGATATAGATATCTTCTCTTATTAAGTGGGGTCGGTGGTGATGACGATTGATCATCAACCTTTGTTTTTTCAGTTGGGCTCTCTATTTTCGACTGCGGTATACATCCATTGTCACCTGGACAAGTGTTCAAACCTAACGGATCCACCCAACCAGTAGGATTGAGCACATACCGGTACGCATTAATCCCACCCGCCAGCTTCACCGGGTCCGGCGTCAGGTAGCGACCAATATCTGGATTGTAGTAGCGATGCCGGTTGTAGTGCAGCCCGCTTTCCGCATCAAAATATTGGCCCTGGAAGCGCAGCGGGTTATCGATTTTTCTGATGTCTAGGCGGGCGATTTCACCGTAGGCGCGGTAGTGCGCGGACCAGACGATTTCGCCTTCGGGGTTTGTCAGTTCCTGTGGCGTGCCGAGGTGGTCGAGTTGGTAGTGGAAGGGCTTTGTTTCTTGTGGGCCAAAGCCTTCCAGCAGGACCAATGGCCGAAAACTGTCTGGCTCGTAGAGGTAACTGCGATGCCGATCCGCGTGGTGTTCGGCTACCAGCTTGTCGCCTTGCCAGAAAAACTCCGTGGTTATGTCGTTAACGGTTTTGCTGATCCGCCGCCCAAACGGGTCATAGCGATAGCTGGCGGTTTGCCCGTTTGGTTGAGTAATACCCACCAGCCGATGCTGGCAGTCGTAGCGGTACTCGGTGACGAGCTGATGACCCTTGCCACGTCGCTGTCGGATCAGATTGCCGAAGGCGTCGTAGTCGTAGTGATGATCGCCCTGAATCATCAACCGGTTCCCCGCCACGATGTCCGGGCCTGGGCGGTCTTGCATGAGGAGGTTGCCAGCCGGGTCGTGGCCGAAGCGTTCCTGCACGTCTTGCGAGTGGTCGGCGCGGGTCAGGCGGGCGAGGGGGTCGTAGTGGTAGTGGTGTTCGCCTTTGCGGGTGTCGAGCAGGCGGGTGAGGTTGCCGCTTTTGTCGTAGTCGTATTGGCGTTGGT
>NZ_WKDV01000070.1:0-19857 GCF_021605825.1 Pseudomonas sp. PA-6-3C | reverse complement strand
CGATGGCGGTGTATCAGGGGGTGAATCAGTGGCTGATACACCGCCATCGCAGGCAAGCCAGCTCCCACAGTGGAGCTGTGTCACATTAGAAGAGATCGATCGGCGCCGCCTCATCCGCCGGCAGCGGGCTGCCCGGTGCAACGCCGTTGCCCAGCTCGTTGACCGACGGCGGCGTGTCTTCGCTCTTGAACAGCTCGAAGTACGCATTCGGCGTGCTGGGTGATGCTGCACGGCCGCTGACCGGGTCGATCCGCAGGCTGAGAATACCTTCCGGCTCAGCCTGGGTATGCAGCGGCTTGTCCTTCAAGGCCGCGCCCATGTAGCTCATCCAGATCGGCAGTGCGACGGTGCCACCAAACTCACGGCGGCCCAGGCTTTCCGGTTGGTCGTAGCCGGTCCACACGGTGGTCACGTAGTCGGCGTTGTAGCCGGAGAACCAGGCATCCTTGGACTCGTTGGTGGTACCGGTCTTGCCGGCGATATCCGCGCGACCCAAGGCCAGGGCGCGGCGGCCGGTGCCTTTCTTGATCACGTCTTCCAGAATGCTGTTGAGGATGTAGGTGGTACGACCATCCACCACACGCTCGGCCACTGCTGGTGCCTGTGGCTCGGCGGGCACGGCGGCATTGGCGGCCGTTGCTGCGCCTGGCGTCGGCTCAATGGTGATGCCGCCGTTGTTCGGTGCTGCAATGCCATCGGGTGCAGCCACACCGTTTACCACGTCGCCCGGCACGCGTGGCGGGTTGGCGGTGAACAGCGTGTCGCCATTGCGGCTTTCGATCTTGTCGATCAGGTACGGCGTGATCTTGTAGCCGCCGTTGGCAAAGGTGCTCCAGCCGGTAGCAATTTCCATCGGCGTGAGGGTCGCGGTGCCCAGCGCCAGGGACAGGTTCGGCGGCAGATCCGACTTGGCGAAGCCAAAGCGTGTCATGTAGTCGATGGTCTTGCCCACGCCCATCGCCTGCAGCAGGCGGATCGAGACCAGGTTGCGTGACTTGTACAGCGCCTCGCGAATACGGATCGGGCCGAGGAAGGTATTGGTGTCGTTCTTCGGGCGCCAGACCTTGTCCAGGTACTCGTCGACAAACACGATCGGTGCGTCGTTGACCAGGCTGGCGGCGGTGTAGCCGTTATCCAGCGCGGCGCTGTAGACAAACGGTTTGAAGCTTGAGCCCGGCTGGCGCTTGGCCTGGGTGGCGCGGTTGTAGTTGCTCTGCTCGAAGGCAAAGCCGCCGACCAGCGCACGGATCGCACCGTTCTGCGGGTCCAGGGACACCAGAGCGCCCTGGGCCACAGGCACTTGGCTGAATTTCAGGCTGTCGTCTTTCTGGCGTTGCACGCGGATCAAGTCACCGACTTGCGCCACGTCCGACGGCTGCTTGGGCATCGGGCCCATGCTGTTGGTGTTCAGGAACGGGCGTGCCCATTTCATGCTGTCCCACGACACATGGCCTTCGCCGCTGCGGGTGAGCACTTGCACGCCATCCTTCTTCACCTGAGTGACGATGGCGGGTTCCAGGCCGCTGATCGGGCGCTGTTTACCCAGCTCGGTGGTCCAGGCGCTCAGGGTCTTGCCCGGCAGGCGCGATTCGGGGCCACGGTAGCCATGGCGCTGGTCGTAGGTCACCAAACCGTCGCGTACTGAGTTATTGGCGATTTCCTGCAGGTTGCTTGGAATGGTCGTGGTCACGCGGAAGCCTTCGGTGTAGGCCTCGCTGCCATAACGGCCGACCATCTCGGCACGTGCCATTTCAGCGATATACGGCGCATTCACTTCCGGAGTCGGCACGTGGTAGCTGGCGTTCAGCGGCTCGGCCACGGCGCTCTCATAGGCGGCCTGGTCGATTTTGCCCAGCTTGTACATGCGCCCCAGGATCCAGTCGCGACGCTCCTTGCTGCGCGCCGGGTTGGCCAGCGGGTTGAAGCGCGACGGCGCCTTGGGCAGGCCGGCGATCATTGCCATCTGCGCCAGGCTGGCATCACGAATCGACTTGCCGTAGTACACCTGCGAAGCGGCTTCGATCCCGTAGGCGCGATTGCCCAGGTAGATCTTGTTGACGTACAGCTCAAGGATTTCGTCCTTGGTCAGCTGACGTTCGATCTGCAGCGCCAACAGGATTTCGGTGGCCTTGCGCGAAAAACTGCGCTCGCTGGTGAGGAAAAAGTTCTTCGCCACCTGCATGGTGATGGTGCTGCCGCCGGATTGAATGTGTCCGCTTTTTACCAGCTGGGTGGCTGCGCGCACCAGGCTGCCTGGGTCGACGCCGTAGTGGTTGGCGAAATTATCGTCTTCAGCCGAGAGCAGGGCGTTGATGAAGTTGGGTGGAATGTCGGCGAAACGGATCGGTGTGCGGCGCATTTCGCCGAACTCCGCGATCAGTTTTTCATCGCTGCTGTAGACCCGCAAAGGAATCTGCAACTGGATACTTCTGAGTGCCTCTACTGAGGGCAAACCCGGACTAAGGTAGAGGTAGGCCCCGCTGAGTACGAGCAGCAGCCCGCAGACGATCGCGACAATGGAGTACCCGAAAAACTTCAGCAGACGAATCAAGGCTTTTGGATTTCCAGAGAAAAGAATGAGTTACGCGTCGGGGCATGCATGGCAAACGATGGATCGACCCGAGCAGCAGGAAAAAGCGGGAAAAAACGCTGGGCATTAAAGCATTTTCGGCCTGGGGCGTCATTCGTGGCGGCCAAACAAGTCGACCGAATGCACGATTCCCAGCGGCAATCAGGCGGTATGACAGGCAAAGTTTTAGGGAGTTTTATGAGAAAGGGATTTTTCAGGCGCAAAGCCGACACCCTGCTGGGTGTCGACATCAATGACACCGGAATCAAGCTGATTGAACTGGACCACACCGCCGGCGCCTACAGCGTCAAGGCATACGTCGCGCAGGGGCTGCCCGCCAATGCGGTCGTCGATGGCACGTTGTTGGACCTTGAAGGGGTGGGGCAGGCACTGCAGCAGGCATTGTCCCGGTTGCACTCGTCCGTCCGGCAGGCGGCGGTGGCGGTATCGGGGCCATCGGTCATCACGCGGGTGATCGACATGGAGGCGGGGCTCAGTGACGAAGAGATGGCCTGGATGATCCAGATGGAAGCCGACCAGTACATCCCTTACCCACTGGATGACGTCGCCATCGATTTTCAGGTGCGCGGCCCCTTAGCTCAGGACTCGGCGCGGGTCGAGGTGGTGCTGGCTGCGTGCCTGAAGGAGCAGGTCGAGGCCCGCGCAGCGGTTTTGGCCCTGGCCGGGCTGGTTGCGCGGGTGGTGGATGTCGAAGGGTTTGCATTGGAGCGCGCTTGCCGTCAGGATTTCGCCAGCTTCATGCCGGGCCATCGAGTCGATGGCGCACAATGGGCCGTGGATGCCCACGGGATGGGAATTGCTTGCGGGCTGGCCCTGAGGAGTTTCGCTGGATGACACGAATCAATCTTTTGCCTTGGCGCCAGGCGCAGGCAGAACGGCGGCGCAAGTACTTCCTGATATTTCTGCTGGGGTTCGCCGGTGTGGCACTCGCGGCGGTGTGGCTGGCGAACCAGGTCATCGATCAGGCGATCGACCGGCAAGTGACACGCAACAGCCACCTCAACAAAGACGTCGCCATCCAGGACTCGCGCCTCAAGACCATCGATGACTTGCAGGAGCAGAGCCAGCAATTGGCCGCGCGAATGAAGGTCGTACAGGACCTGCACGAATCTCGCTCGGCCGGCGCCCAGCTATTGGACCAACTCGCCCGTGCCGTGCCCGATGGGGTGCACCTGCATGAGGTGGTTGCCAAGGGCAATACGGTGAGTGTCAGTGGCAGTGCCGAGTCCAGCCAGGATATCGCTCAACTGATGCGCCGCCTCGAGGCCTCTGAAGGTGCCCACGCAACCCGGCTGCAGCACGTGCGTGCGCAAGGCCAAGGCGGAGGCAACGAATTCCAGTTGATGGTGCGCCAAGGGGAATCCACCGAGGCCCAGCCTTGAGCCTGCCCAGGCTCGACTTTTCCACGCTTTCTCACAACGCTGCCAAATGGCCCCTACCGGCCAAGCTTCTGCTCGGCTGCGCGCTGGGGGTATTGGTGTGGGTGGTGGGCGATGGATGGCTGCTGGCTCCGGCACGTGAACAGTTGCAAGGGTTGCAAGCGCAGACGCTGATGTTGCAACAGCAACTTACGCAAAAGACCGGCCTGGCCGCCGATCTTGAGGTGCGTGCCCATCAGGCCCAGGGAGCCCAGGCGCAGGTTGCCGAGCTGTTGCGGCAGTTGCCCGGCGAATCGGACGTGCCGGGCTTGCTCGAAGACATGGCGCGGCTGGCGGCGGCCAACGGTTTGGTAGTCGAAGGTGTCACGGTACTGGATGAACAGACGCAGCCGTACTACATCGAGGAGCCGGTACAAGTCGGTGTGTTGGGTGCCTACCACGACCTGGCGAGCTTCGTGACTGCCCTGGGTGGTTTGCCGCGGATCGTCACTGTGCAGGATGTGGTGCTTCGGTCTGAAGGGGCGTTATTGCGCCTTGATTTGCTGGCCAAGACTTACCGTGGCCTGTCCGCGCGCGGCAAGCCTGGAATGGCTGTCGAGCAGGGGGCGCACTTTGTCTACGACGCAGCGTTCCAGCGTGACCCGTTCCAGCCGCCTGCGGCGCAGGTCGACCATATGCCGGGCCAACCCGCTCTTGCGCCGGACTTGGCGCGCAAGCGCGGCCCACTGGAAGGCCTGGCTGTCGACCAGTTCGAAATGGTCGGCACGCTTTCAATCGATGCAGTGTCGGTCGAAGCACTGCCCCATGGCCTGCAGGCCTTCGCCCTGCTGCGCACATCTTCTGGCGTGCACCGGCTGGCGGTCGGCGACTACCTGGGGCCTAACCATGGCCGGGTCACGGCCATTCATTCCGGCCACATCGAACTGGTCGAACTGTTCCCGGACGAACAGGGCGCATGGCTTGCGCGTTCGCGAACCCTGGTTTTAAACGTCAACTCATAACGGAATCAAACAATGAAAAGGACTTTCTCGTCCTTCGGTGTGGCGCTATGGATAGCGTTCACGGCACCGATGGCATTTGCTGTGCCCAATCGCGTCGATCTGATCCAGCTGCCGCCTCCTGGCAGCGTGGTTCCCAGTGGCGCCTACAACGGCGACACGCTGACCCTCAACTTCCAGAACATCGAATTGCGCGCCGTGTTGCAGCAAATTGCGGATGTGGCCGGGCTTAATCTGGTGGCCAGTGATGAAGTGCAAGGCTCGATCACTTTGCGGCTCAAGGATGTGCCCTGGGACCAGGCGCTGGATCTGGTGCTGCAAACCAAAGGCTTGGATAAGCGCGTGAAGGCCGGCGTTTTGCTGGTGGCACCCGCCGAAGAATTGGCGGCCCGCGAGCTGCTGGCGCTGGAGTCGCGCAAGCAGATGGAAGAGCTGGCGCCCTTGCGGCGCGAGCTGTTGCAGGTCAATTACGCCAAGGCGGCGGACCTGGCCAAGTTGTTCCAGTCGGTGACAGGCGTTGACGGCTTTACCGATGAGCGCGGCTCGGTGGCGGTGGATGATCGCACCAATAACATCATCGCCTACCAGACCCGCGAGCAAATTGACGAGCTGCGGCGCATCGTGGCGCAGCTGGATGTACCGGTACGCCAAGTGATGATCGAGGCGCGGATTGTCGAGGCTAATGTCGATTACGACAAAAGCCTGGGCGTGCGCTGGGGCGGGCGGCTCAATCGCGGCAACTGGGGCGCGGGCGGTATCAGCAAACCGTTGGCCAAGGGTGCGGAGCCACCGGAGAATCCGCCCAGCTCGCCGTTTGTCGATATGGGCTCGCTGGCCGGTACGTCTGGCTTGGGCATCGCTTTTATTACCGACAACCTGTTGCTCGACCTGGAACTGACGGCCATGGAAAAAACCGGCAACGGCGAAATCGTCTCACAGCCCAAGGTGGTCACGTCCGACAAGGAAACCGCGCGCATCCTCAAGGGCACCGAGATTCCTTACCAGGAGTCCAGCTCGCGTGGCGCCACCTCAGTGTCGTTCAAGGAGGCCTCGCTGTCGTTGGAGGTGACCCCGCAAATCACCCCGGATGGCTGGGTGATTATGGAGGTCAAGGTTACCAAGGACGAGCCGGACTACCTGAACAAGCTCAACGACGTACCGCCGATCAAGAAAAACGAGGTCAACGCCAAGGTGCGGGTCAAGGATGGCGAGACCATCGTCATTGGCGGGGTTTTCTCCAATACCCAAAGCAAAGTGGTAGATAAAGTGCCATTTTTGGGCGATGTGCCGTATCTTGGCCGCCTTTTCCGGCGCGATGTGCTGGCGGAGAAAAAATCCGAGCTGCTGGTATTCCTGACTCCGCGTATTATGAATAACCAGGCGATTGCTGTGAGTCGTTGATTCTGTGCGAAATTTGATTCTTGTAGGACCGATGGGGGCTGGAAAAAGCACCATCGGCCGTTTGCTGGCCAAAGAGCTGCGCCTGCCGTTCAAAGATTCCGACAAGGAAATTGAATTGCGCACGGGTGCCAATATCCCATGGATCTTCGATAAGGAAGGCGAGCTGGGCTTTCGCGACCGCGAGCAGGCGATGATTGCCGAGCTGTGCGGCTGCGATGGCGTGGTATTGGCCACCGGCGGCGGTGCAGTGATGCGCGATGAAAACCGCCGGGCGCTGCATGCCGGTGGTCGCGTGGTTTATTTGCATGCATCGGTCGAGCAGCAGGTGGGGCGTACCGCCCGCGATCGCAATCGCCCATTGCTGCGCACCGCAGACCCGGCAAAAACCTTGCGGGACTTGCTCACGCTGCGCGATCCGCTGTATCGGGAAATCGCCGATCTGGTGGTCGAAACCGATGAGCGGCCGCCTCGAATGGTGGTTCTCGACATTCTTGAGCGTTTGCAGCAATTGCCACCCCGTTAAAGCCAGGCCCGAAATGCGCTATTCTCGGCGGCGCGCCATCATCCTCCGGGGTATGGCGCAGAGCCATCAGGCGACGAAAATCCGAGCGTTGCCGATCGTACATATTTCTTCACGCGGGGACACATGCAGACACTTAAGGTCGATCTAGGCGAGCGCAGCTACCCAATCCATATTGGCGAAGGTTTGTTGGACCTGCCCGAGTTGCTCGCACCGCATATTGCCGGTCGGCAAGTGGCGATCATCTCCAATGAAACGGTCGCGCCGCTGTATCTTGAGCGTCTGAGCCGCAGCCTTGCGGCCTACTCGGTGATTTCGGTGATCCTGCCCGATGGCGAGGCCCACAAGAACTGGGAAACCCTGCAACTGATCTTTGACGGCCTGCTGACTGCACGGCATGACCGACGTACCACGGTGGTCGCCCTGGGCGGCGGCGTGATCGGCGACATGGCCGGCTTTGCCGCAGCGTGCTACCAGCGCGGCGTGGACTTTATCCAGGTGCCGACCACCTTGTTGTCCCAGGTCGATTCGTCGGTGGGCGGCAAGACCGGCATCAACCACCCGCTGGGCAAGAACATGGTGGGTGCGTTCTATCAACCACAAGCCGTGCTGATCGACACCGCGACCCTCAACACCTTGCCGCCGCGCGAGCTGTCGGCCGGTCTGGCAGAGGTCATCAAGTACGGGCTGATTTGTGACGAGCCGTTCCTGACCTGGCTCGAAGAACACATGGACGCCCTGCGTGCCCTGGACCAGGTGGCACTGACCGAAGCGATTTCCCGTTCATGCGCCGCCAAGGCGCTGGTGGTGAATGCCGACGAACGGGAGTCCGGTGTGCGCGCCACCCTGAACCTGGGCCACACCTTCGGCCATGCGATCGAAACGCACATGGGCTATGGTGTGTGGTTGCACGGGGAAGCCGTGGCGGCTGGCACAGTAATGGCACTGGAAATGTCGCAACGCCTGGGCTGGATCAGCGCCCAGGAGCGTGATCGCGGCATCCATCTGTTCCAGCGCGCCGGCTTGCCGGTTATTCCGCCGGAAGAGATGACCGAGGCGGATTTCCTCGAACATATGGCAATCGACAAGAAAGTGATCGACGGTCGCCTGCGACTGGTGCTGCTGCGCCACATGGGTGAAGCGGTAGTGACCGACGATTATCCGAAAGAGATTTTACAGGCCACGCTGGGAGCGGATTACCGCGCCCTGGCCCAGCTTAAAGGTTAATAAGATCCCGATGACTAGTTTGCATGCCGACGAGGCGTTCCTCGGCCACTACCAGTTAAGCCACGACCCTTTTGCTCCACGGGTGCCTGGCTTCAAATTTTTCCCTGCCCAGCGCAAGCCGGTGCTCGGTCAGTTGCACCACCTGGCGCGCTACAGCCAACTGTTGTTGGTTGTGACCGGCCCGTTGGGCAGTGGCAAGACCCTGCTGCGCCAGGCGCTGGTTGCCAGCACCAACAAGCAATCGGTACAGAGCGTGGTGGTATCGGCCCGTGGTGCCGGTGATGCAGCCGGCGTACTGCGCCAGGTTGCCCAGGCGCTGAACGTTGCCAATGCCGAGCCGAACGCGATCCTCAAGCAGGTTGTGCAGTTGGGCCTCACCGGCCAGGAAGTCTACTTGCTGGTGGACGATGCCGAGCAGCTCGACGAATCCGCCCTGGAAGCGCTGCTGGCGCTGGCGGCGGGTACGCCGGAAGGGCGCCCGCATGTGTTCCTGTTTGGTGAGTCGTCCTTGATCGCCGATCTGGAGCAGATCAGCGGTGAGCAGGAGCTGTTTCACGTCATCGAATTGCAGCCGTACGAAGAGGAAGAAACCCGCGAATACCTGGCTCAACGCCTCGAAGGCGCCGGTGCCGGTATCGAACTTTTCACGGCAAATCAGATCTCTGATATTCACGAAAGCGCAGGCGGCTGGCCTGGCACCATCAACCAGGTTGCCCGCGATGCCTTGATCGAAGCCATGATTGCCAGCCGCTCTGCGGTTAAGCGTCCAAAGATGGGGTTTACTATGCCTAAGAAGCACGTATTGGCGATTTCTGCCGTGGTCGTGGTCGCTGTCGCTGCTGCCTGGTTGATCCCGGGTCGCAGCAAGGCACCCGCCACCGCCGGCGCGCCAACCGAACAGGCGCAGTTGCCACTGGGCAAGCCCACGCCAAATGTCGAATTCGCCAACTCCGGCCAACCTACCAACCTGCCGATGGTCGGCCAGCCAGTCATGCGCGGCCCGCTCGCTGAAGCCGCCGGTGGTATCTCCGAAGGTGACGACGGTGTGCCGGTGGAAGGCTCCAGCGCCACGCCGCCAACCGTAACCACCACCGCACCGCCTGCCGGCGTTCCGGCTGGCCCGGCAGCTGCTCCAGTTGCCAAGCCGACGCCAGCGCCGACCGTTGCCACTGCCAAGCCTGCTCCGGTTGCCAAGCCTGTCGCGCCTGCGCCAGTGGCCAAGCCGGCACCGGCCGCCAAGCCTGCTGAAAAACCTGCCGCTGTTGCCAAGGCCGCTGCGCCTGCCGCCGCCGGCAGCAGCTGGTACACCAGCCAGCCAACCGGTAATTTCGTCGTGCAGATCCTGGGCACCAGCTCCGAAGCCAACGCCCAGGCGTTCGTGAAAGAGCAGGGCGGCCAGTACCGTTATTTCAAGAAAGTGCTCAACGGCAAGCCTCTCTACGTGATCACGTACGGCAACTTCTCCAGCCGTACCGCAGCGGAATCCGCTATCAAAGCCTTGCCAGCGAAGGTTCAGGCTGGTAAACCTTGGCCTCGCACTGTTGCCAGCGTTCAACAAGAACTCGCAACAAGTCGCTGAAGATTCGGCGGCCTTACCCAGGCCGCCTCTCCCGGCACCTCAAAATTAAAACCGCAAGTGCGTGCTGCCCTCAAGGCCGCGCGCCCTGCGGTGTCTGCGTCACAGTAGCTTTTGAGTCGTAGCGGTCAGAATTAAAAAAGTTTTGACTAGCACAGCATATCGCTTTAAACCTTTCATAAATGCGACATAGATTTGCGACATTTCGTCGCTAAATTTGTGAGCGTTCGTGTCGGTGTGTACAATGACCTCCCTTTTGCCCCCGCTAAGCCGGCGTACGTTCGGCGTGGAAGGTAACCGGTTGAATTGAAAAGAAATTTGCCTCGATATAAGAGGCAGCCTGGTGAGAAAGTGTCTATGAAAGCAGGTCTGTACCAACCCGATGAATTCAAGGATAACTGCGGTTTCGGCCTGATAGCCCACATGCAGGGCGAGCCCAGTCATACCCTTTTGCAAACGGCCATCGAGGCCCTGACCTGCATGACCCACCGCGGTGGGATCAACGCCGACGGCAAGACCGGTGACGGTTGCGGCTTGCTTATTCAAAAACCCGACCAGTTCCTGCGCGCTGTCGCAAAAGAGCAATTTGCTGTCGACCTGCCAAAGCAGTACGCCGTGGGCATGGTGTTTTTCAATCAGGACCCGGTAAAAGCCGAGGCCGCTCGCGAGAACATGAACCGCGAGATCCTGGCTGCTGGCCTGCAACTGGTGGGCTGGCGCAAAGTGCCGATCGACACCAGCGTGCTCGGCCGCCTGGCCCTGGAGCGCCTGCCGCAGATCGAACAAGTGTTCATCGCAGGCGATGGCCTCAGCGATCAGGACATGGCGATCAAGCTGTTTACCTCGCGTCGTCGTTCATCGGTGTCCAACGCCGCCGACACCGACCACTACATCTGCAGCTTTTCGCACAAGACCATCATTTATAAAGGCCTGATGATGCCGGCGGATTTGACCGCCTTCTATCCAGACCTGAGCGACGAGCGCCTGCAAACCGCAATCTGCGTGTTCCACCAGCGCTTCTCCACCAACACCCTGCCGAAATGGCCGCTGGCTCAGCCATTCCGCTTTCTCGCCCACAACGGCGAGATCAACACCATCACCGGCAACCGCAACTGGGCCGTGGCCCGTCGCACCAAGTTCGCCAACGATTTGATGGACCTCGAAGAGCTCGGCCCGCTGGTTAACCGCGTGGGTTCCGACTCCTCCAGCATGGACAACATGCTCGAATTGATGGTCACCGGCGGCATTGACCTGTTCCGTGGCGTGCGCATGATCATTCCGCCTGCGTGGCAGAACGTCGAGACCATGGACCCGGACCTGCGTGCGTTCTACGAGTACAACTCGATGCACATGGAGCCGTGGGACGGCCCGGCCGGCGTGGTGATGACCGACGGCCGCTACGCGGTGTGCCTGCTCGACCGTAACGGCCTGCGCCCGGCGCGTTGGGTGACTACCACCAACGGTTTTATCACCCTGGCGTCGGAAATCGGCGTGTGGGACTACAAGCCTGAAGACGTGATCGCCAAAGGCCGTGTAGGCCCGGGCCAGATCCTGGCCGTGGACACCGAAACCGGGCAGATCCTCGACACCGACGCCATCGACAACCGCTTGAAGTCGCGTCACCCGTACAAGCAATGGCTGCGCAAGAACGCCCTGCGCATCCAGGCGACCATGGAAGACAACGACCACGGTTCGGCTTTCTACGACGTCGACCAGCTCAAGCAGTATATGAAGATGTACCAGGTCACGTTCGAAGAGCGCGACCAAGTGCTGCGTCCGCTTGGCGAGCAAGGCTATGAGGCGGTCGGCTCCATGGGCGATGACACGCCAATGGCCGTGCTGTCCCAGCGCGTGCGTACGCCGTACGACTATTTCCGCCAGCAGTTCGCCCAGGTGACCAACCCGCCGATCGACCCGCTGCGTGAAGCCATCGTGATGTCGCTGGAAGTGTGCCTCGGTGCCGAGCGCAACATCTTCCAGGAATCGCCTGAGCACGCCTCCCGTGTGATCCTCAGCTCGCCGGTCATTTCCCCGGCCAAATGGCGCTCGTTGATGACCCTGGAGCGTCCAGGTTTCGACCGCCAGATCATCGACCTGAACTACGACGAGAGCCTCGGCCTTGAAGCCGCTGTGCGCAACGTCGCCGATCAGGCCGAAGAGGCTGTGCGCGCCGGTCGTACCCAGATCGTGCTGACCGACCGTCACATCGCGCCAGGCAAGCTGCCGATCCACGCCTCCTTGGCCACCGGCGCGGTGCACCACCGCCTGACCGAAAAAGGCCTGCGTTGCGACTCCAACATCCTCGTGGAAACGGCTACTGCCCGCGACCCGCATCACTTCGCAGTGTTGATCGGTTTCGGCGCCTCGGCGGTTTACCCGTTCCTGGCCTACGAAGTGCTCGGTGACCTGATCCGTACCGGTGAAGTGCTGGGCGACCTCTATGAGGTGTTCAAGAACTACCGTAAGGGCATCACCAAGGGCTTGTTGAAGATCCTGTCGAAGATGGGCATCTCCACCGTCACCTCGTACCGTGGCGCACAGCTGTTCGAAGCCATCGGCCTGTCCGAAGAAGTTTGCGAGTTGAGCTTCCGTGGTGTGCCAAGCCGTATCAAGGGCGCACGTTTCGTCGACATCGAAGCCGAACAGAAAGCCCTGGCAGCCGAAGCCTGGAGCGCGCGCAAGCCGATCCAGCAAGGCGGCCTGCTGAAGTTCGTACACGGTGGCGAATACCACGCGTACAACCCGGACGTGGTCAACACCCTGCAAGCCGCCGTGCAGCAGGGCGACTACGCCAAGTTCAAGGAATACACCGCGCTGGTGGATAACCGCCCGGTGTCGATGATCCGTGACCTGTTCAAGGTGAAAACCCTGGACACGCCGCTGGCCATCAGTGAAATCGAGCCATTGGAATCGATCCTCAAGCGCTTCGACTCCGCGGGTATCTCTTTGGGCGCCTTGTCGCCTGAGGCCCACGAAGCCCTGGCCGAAGCCATGAACCGCCTGGGTGCGCGTTCCAACTCCGGCGAAGGCGGCGAAGACCCGGCGCGCTACGGCACCATCAAGAGTTCGAAAATCAAGCAAGTGGCGACGGGTCGTTTCGGTGTAACGCCGGAATACCTGGTCAACGCCGAAGTGCTGCAGATCAAAGTCGCCCAGGGCGCCAAGCCCGGCGAAGGCGGCCAGCTGCCAGGCGGCAAGGTCAACGGTCTGATCGCCAAGCTGCGTTACGCAGTGCCGGGCGTCACCCTGATTTCGCCGCCGCCGCACCACGACATCTATTCGATTGAAGACTTGTCGCAGCTGATTTTCGACTTGAAACAAGTCAACCCGCAGGCATTGGTTTCGGTGAAACTGGTAGCAGAAGCTGGCGTCGGCACCATCGCCGCCGGTGTGGCCAAGGCCTATGCCGACCTGATCACCATCTCCGGCTATGACGGCGGCACCGGCGCTTCGCCGCTGACTTCCATCAAGTACGCTGGCGCACCATGGGAGCTCGGCCTGGCTGAAACCCACCAGACCCTGCGCGGCAACGACCTGCGCGGCAAGGTGCGGGTGCAGACCGATGGCGGCCTGAAAACCGGCCTCGACGTGATCAAGGCCGCGATCCTCGGCGCCGAAAGCTTCGGCTTCGGTACTGCGCCAATGATCGCCCTGGGCTGCAAATACCTGCGCATCTGCCACCTGAACAACTGCGCCACCGGCGTCGCCACTCAGAACGAGAAGCTGCGCAAGGATCACTACATCGGCACCGTCGACATGGTGGTGAACTTCTTCACCTACGTCGCCGAAGAAACCCGTGAGTGGCTGGCCAAGCTGGGCGTGCGTTCGCTGGAAGAGCTGATCGGCCGTACCGACCTGCTCGACATCCTCGAAGGCCAGACCGCCAAGCAACAGCACTTGGACCTGACGCCGCTGTTGGGCAGCGATCACATCCCGGCAGACAAGCCGCAATTCTGCCAGGTGGACCGCAACCCGCCGTTCGACAAAGGCCTGCTGGCCGAGAAGATGGTCGAAATGGCCAGTTCCTCGATCAATGACGCCAGCGGTGGCGACTTTGCCCTGGATATCTGCAACTGCGACCGTTCGATCGGCGCACGCATCTCCGGCGAAATCGCGCGCAAGCACGGCAACCAAGGCATGGCGAAAGCGCCGATCACCTTCCGCTTCAACGGCACAGCCGGCCAGAGCTTTGGCGTATGGAACGCCGGCGGCCTGCACATGTACCTCGAAGGTGACGCCAACGACTACGTGGGCAAGGGCATGACCGGCGGCAAGCTGGTGATCGTTCCGCCTAAAGGCAGCATCTACAAGACTCAGGACAGTGCCATCATCGGCAACACCTGCTTGTACGGTGCCACCGGTGGCAAGCTGTTCGCTGCCGGTACTGCCGGTGAGCGTTTCGCCGTGCGTAACTCCGGTGCCCACACCGTGGTGGAAGGCACTGGCGATCACTGCTGCGAGTACATGACCGGTGGCTTTGTCGCGGTACTGGGCAAGACCGGTTACAACTTCGGTTCGGGCATGACCGGCGGTTTCGCCTATGTGCTTGACCAGGACAACACCTTCGTCGACAAGGTCAACCACGAGTTGGTCGAGATCCAGCGGATCAGCGGCGAAGCCATGGAGTCCTACCGGAACCACTTGCAGCACGTGCTGGACGAGTACGTCGAGGAGACCGGCAGCGAATGGGGCCGTAACCTCGCCGAAAACCTCGATGATTACCTGCGTCGTTTCTGGCTGGTCAAGCCCAAGGCTGCCAACCTGAAATCGTTGCTTTCCAGCATCCGTGCCAACCCGCAGTGATATGCGCCTGAAGAGTTTGATGAGGTTTTAACATGGCTGAACGTCTGAATAACGACTTCCAGTTCATCGATGTCGGGCGCAAAGATCCGAAGAAGAAACTGTTGCGTCAACGCAAGAAAGAGTTCGTGGAAATCTACGAACCCTTCAAACCCCAGCACTCGGCCGACCAGGCCCACCGCTGCCTGGGTTGCGGTAACCCGTATTGCGAATGGAAGTGCCCGGTGCACAACTTCATTCCCAACTGGCTCAAGCTGGTGGCCGAGGGCAACATCCTCGCTGCCGCCGAGCTGTCGCACCAGACCAACACCCTGCCGGAAGTCTGCGGCAGGGTTTGTCCCCAGGACCGTCTGTGCGAGGGTGCCTGCACCCTTAACGACGGCTTCGGCGCGGTGACCATCGGTTCGGTGGAGAAGTACATCACCGACACCGCGTTCGCCATGGGTTGGCGCCCGGACATGTCCAAGGTCAAGCCGACCGGCAAGCGCGTTGCGATCATCGGTGCAGGCCCGGCGGGCCTGGGCTGCGCCGACGTACTGGTGCGTGGTGGCGTGACCCCGGTGGTGTTCGACAAGAACCCGGAAATCGGCGGCCTGCTGACCTTTGGTATTCCCGAGTTCAAGCTGGAAAAAACCGTGCTGAGCCACCGTCGTGAAGTCTTCACCGGCATGGGTATCGAGTTCCGTCTCAATACCGAAATCGGCAAAGACATCACCATGGAGCAACTGCTCGCCGAATACGATGCCGTGTTCATGGGCATGGGCACCTACACCTACATGAAGGGCGGCTTTGCCGGTGAGGACCTGCCGGGCGTGTATGACGCGCTCGACTTCCTGATCGCCAACGTCAACCGCAACCTGGGCTTTGAAAAGTCGCCGGAAGATTTCGTCGACATGAAAGGCAAGAAGGTCGTGGTACTGGGCGGTGGTGACACCGCGATGGACTGCAACCGCACCTCGATCCGCCAGGGCGCCAAGTCGGTGACCTGTGCTTATCGTCGTGACGAAGCCAACATGCCCGGTTCGCGCAAAGAGGTGAAGAACGCCAAGGAAGAAGGCGTGAAGTTCCTCTACAACCGCCAGCCGATCGCCATCGTTGGTGAAGACCGCGTTGAGGGCGTGAAGGTGGTCGAGACCCGTCTCGGCGAGCCGGACGCCCGTGGCCGTCGCAGCCCCGAGCCGATCCCGGGTTCCGAAGAAATCATCCCGGCTGATGCCGTGGTTATCGCCTTCGGTTTCCGTCCAAGCCCGGCGCCGTGGTTCGAGCAGTTCGAAATCCAGACCGACAGCCAGGGCCGCGTGGTAGCCCCGGAACAAGGCCAGTACAAGCACCAGACCAGCAACCCGAAAATCTTCGCCGGTGGCGATATGGTGCGCGGCTCTGACCTGGTAGTGACCGCGATCTTCGAAGGCCGCAACGCCGCCGAAGGCATCCTGGACTACCTGCAAGTTTGATTTGAAACACGGTCAACGGTGGGAGCTGGCTTGCCTGCGATAGCGATAGTGAATTCACCACCGCCATCGCAGGCAAGCCAGCTCCCACACAAACCCCATTCCAGATAGGGTTTGGTGGTGTCTGTCATACCGCAAGACACCGCGACAAATTGACCCGATAGACAAAAGGCACGGTTCACTCCGTGCCTTTTGCGTCGCGCTCTGAGAAAATGCCCGCACTTTTTTTGCGGATGCCGACATGACTGCCCTCAAGAACGACCGTTTCCTTCGTGCCCTGCTCAAGCAACCCGTAGACGTCACGCCCGTGTGGATGATGCGTCAAGCCGGTCGCTACCTGCCGGAATACCGCGCCAGTCGCGCCAATGCCGGCGACTTCATGAGCCTGTGCATGAACCCGGAGTTCGCCTGCGAAGTCACGATGCAGCCGCTGGACCGCTATCCACAACTGGATGCGGCCATCCTCTTCTCCGACATCCTCACCATCCCTGATGCCATGGGCCAAGGCCTGTATTTTGAAACCGGTGAAGGCCCGCGTTTCAAAAAAGTCGTCAGCACCCTGGCCGACATCGAAGCCCTGCCGATCCCGGACCCGCACAAAGACCTCGGCTACGTGATGGACGCTGTGAGCACCATCCGCCGCGAGCTTAACGGCCGCGTGCCGCTGATCGGCTTCTCCGGCAGCCCGTGGACCCTGGCTACCTACATGGTCGAAGGCGGCTCGTCGAAAGACTTCCGCAAGACCAAGGCCATGCTCTACGACAACCCGCAAGCCATGCACCTGCTGCTGGACAAGCTGGCGCAGTCGGTTACCAGTTATCTCAACGGCCAGATCATGGCCGGCGCGCAAGCGGTGCAGATCTTCGACACCTGGGGCGGCAACCTGTCGTCGGCGGCGTATCAGGAGTTCTCCCTGGCTTACATGCGCAAAATCGTCAGCGGCCTGATCCGCGAACACGAAGGTCGCAAAGTGCCGGTGATCATGTTCACCAAAGGCGGCGGCCTGTGGCTGGAAAGCATTGCTGATGCGGGCGCCGATGCACTGGGCCTGGACTGGACCTGCGACCTCGGCGAAGCCCGCCGTCGCGTCGGCAACCAGGTGGCGCTGCAAGGCAACATGGACCCAACCGTGCTGTACGCCAAACCGGAAGCGATCCGCACCGAAGTCGGCCGCATCCTGGCCAGCTATGGCAAGGGCAGCGGCCACGTGTTCAACCTCGGCCATGGCATTACGCCGGAAGTGAACCCCGAGCACGCTGGCGCGTTCTTGCGCGCAGTGCATGAGCTGTCGGCGCAATACCACGAATAAAACGCAAACCTAATGTGGGAGCTGGCTTGTCGAATCGTCGCACCGCTGCGATAGCAGTAGTGAATTCACTATTGCTATCGCAGGCAAGCCAGCTCCCACATTAAAAGCAGGACCGCGTCAGGTTTTTACATTCCCCAGCGGCGGCAACTTCGCCAGCTTCAGCGCCACCAGCAGCGCACCCATCAGCAACGCCACGATAAACCCGCCAATTCCGTTCCACCCGGCAAAGTGCCAGAAGAACCCGCCCGCCGTCCCCGCGACACTCGACCCCACGTAGTAGCAGAACAGGTACAGCGACGACGCCTGCCCTTTGGCCTTCACCGCTCGCCGCCCAATCCAGCTGCTGGCCACCGAATGCGCGCCGAAGAAGCCGAAGGTGAAGATCAGCATGCCCGGCACTACCAGCCACAGCGGCGTGAACAGGGTCAGCAGCATCCCCGACAGCATCAAGACGATGGTGCCCCACAGTACGCGACGGCGGCCGAGACGGTCAGCCAGAGAGCCGATTTTCGCCGAGCTGTAGATGCCTGACAGGTACACCAGCGACAACAGGCCAACCACCGCCTGGCTAAGTTCGTAGGGCGAGGCCAACAGGCGATAGCCGATGTAGTTGAACATCGTCACGAATGCGCCCATCAACAGGAAGGCCTCGAGGAACAGCCACGGCAGGCCCGCGTCCTTGAAGTGCATGACAAAACCGTTCACCAGGTTACGCGGCTTCAGGCTGCTGGCGCGGAAGTTGCGCGATTCAGGCAGGATTTTCCAGAACACCGTGGCTGCGATCAGCGCCAGCGCGCCGATGATCAGCATCGCGGTGTGCCAGCTGACAAAGTCGATCAACACGCCGATGATCAGGCGCCCGCTCATGCCGCCAATCGCGTTGCCGCCGATGTACAAGCCCATGGCCAGGCCAATGTGCTGAGGGTGGATCTCTTCGCTCAGGTAAGTCATCGCCACGGCGGCCAGGCCGCTTAGCGACAAGCCCACCAGCGCACGCATCAGCAGAATGCCTTCCCAGGTCGGCATCAAGCCGCTGGCGATGGTCGCCAGCGCGGCACAGAACAGGGCTGAAACCATCACCGGCTTGCGCCCCAAGCGGTCGGAAATCGGTCCGGTAATCAGCAGGCCCAGCGCCAGCATCGCCGTGGCGACCGAGAGGATCAGGCTGCTTTGCGCCGCATTGATGGAAAACTCGTGGGATAACGCCGGCATCATCGGTTGCACGCAGTACAGCAGGGCAAAGGTGGCAAACCCGCCGGAGAACAGCGCGAGCACCGTGCGCATGAACATCGGCGTGTCTTTTTCGATGTACGCGTCATTGAGCTGGGCGACCACCTCATCCAAGGCGGTAGGCGGGACTTCTTGAGCGAATGGCGCGACAGCAGATTTCACGGGGACCTCGGGGAGGAAAAGCCTGCCAGGACTGGCAATACGAAAAAGAATATAGCTGCCTAATGATTCTTTCCAATATATTGTTCGACCTGTTTAAGAGCTTTTACGACCTAATGAGGTTTGCATGGAATTGCGTCACTTGCGGTACTTCATTGCCGTCGCCGAAGAGCTGCATTTTGGCCGCGCCGCGCAGGTGCTGGGCATCTCTCAACCGCCGTTGAGCCAGCAGATCCAGGCGCTGGAACAGGAAGTCGGCGCACGCTTGTTTGAGCGCACCAATCGTCGGGTTGAGCTGAGCGAGGCCGGCCGATTGTTCCTGCACGAGGCGCGTTTGGTGTTGGCGCAGGTGGATAAAGCCGCCGACGTTGCCCGCCGCGCGCAATTGGGGGAGTTAGGCGAACTGAAGATCGGCTTCACCTCGTCGGCGCCATTCAACGCCAGCATTCCACAGGCGATCTTTGCGTTTCGTAAAGCCTTCCCGGCGGTGCACCTGAATTTGCAGGAAATGAGCAGCACCGAAGTGGCCGAGTCGCTGGTGGATGAGTCGATTCAGGTGGGCCTGATGCGCCCGCTGCCGTTGCCGGATTCTCTAAGCGTGATCGAGTTGATGCGCGAGCCGTTGGTTGCGGTATTGAACGCTGGCCATCCGTTGGTGGAAGGCAGCGAGCGCGGCCTGCACCTGGCGCAACTGGCCGAAGAGCCGTTTGTATTTTTCCCGCGCACCTACGGCAGCGGCCTCTACGCTCAGCTGCTCAACCTGGCCCGCGATGCCGGCTTCAGCCCGCACTTCGCCCAGGAAGCTGGAGAAGCGATGACCATCATCGGCCTGGTGGCGGCGGGGTTGGGGGTGTCGGTGCTGCCGGCGTCTTACCAGCGCATCCGCATTGATGGCGTGGTCTATCGCACCTTGCTCGATCGGGAGGCCGTGACGGCGGTGTGGCTGGTGCAACGCAAGGGTGCGCAAACGCCAATGGCCAAGGCCTTTGTGGAGCTGCTGACGCGCCAGGCGATCTTATAGTCGAACACGGTCAAAAGTGGGAGCTGGCTTGCCTGCGATGCAGGCGCCTCGGTTTATCAGAAAAACTGAGGTGATCCCATCGCAGCATAGGTATCTACACAACCGGTTAACACGAAGTCTGTGGCAGGTGGGCTGTTGTGGCGAGCAGGCTTGTCCTGCGTTGGGCTGCGAAGCGGCCCCAGTACAGGCACTGCAA